>PMFP01000133.1:238-5772 GCA_003155175.1 Vulcanimicrobiota bacterium | reverse complement strand
TCGCTGCGGCGCCGGTGCAAAACGCGCCGATGACGCTGCAGGATGCCATCTCGTTCGCGCTCGATCACAATACGGCCATCGAGCAGCAGGTCGTCGCGGTCACGAGCGCCGAGCACAATCTCGCAATCCTGCAGAACTCGACGTTCCCGAACTTGAGCGCAACGCTGCAGAACCAAGCCGCGCAGAGCCGCAACTACTCNNTCGGAACCAACGCGACGGTCAATCTCGCGGGCAACGGGCTCATCCAGATGGCGGCCGACCGGGCGCTGGTCGCGCAGGCCAAGTACGCGCTCACCAATGCGGAGAACCAGGTGGCGACGTCGGTTACCAACGCCTTCTACTCCGTGATNNCAGAACGCGCTGGTCGCGGCGGCCAAGGCGAAACTCCACGCGGGAACCGCGGCCGGCGTGGACGTCATGCGCGCGCAGATCTCGTGGTATCAAACCTCATCGAACCTGGCCGGCGCCCAAGCCGACGAAGAGAACGCTCGAGAGAACCTCGCGCAGACGATCGGCGCGCCGCTCACGACGCAGTTCGTCTACCCAAGCATCGATCTCCAGCCGCCACTGCCGAACGGCACCTCGGAAACGCTCCAGAACATCGCGGCCGGCTCGCGGCCCGACGTGCTCTCGGCCCGCGAATCGCTGGTCGCGGCCCGCCAGACGCGCAAGACGTGGGAGCGCGAACTCGCGCCGTCCGCGCAGATCAACGGAAGCTTCGGTAACCAGTTTTCGCCCACCGCATTCGTGCAGGAGCAAGCGCAGAGCCCGGTACCGCTGCCCCGCGGAAGCCCGGGATTCTGGCAAGTCGGCGTGACGAGCACGTTCACGCTGCCGCTGGTGGACTACGGGCAGCGCCACTTCGAGCGGCTAAGCGACGACGCCAACATCTCGAACGCGGAAGTGGCTCTGTCGCAGACCACGCTGCAAGCCCAGCTCGACGTGTCCCAGGCGTATCGCGCCGCGCAGACCGCCACGACGCAGTTGGGCCTGGCGCAGCAAGAGTCGGCGCTCGGCCTGCAGTCCGCCCGGATCGCGCAGCTCCAATACAAAATCGGCGTGATCGCGCTCGCCGACGTGTTTCAGGCGCAGCAGACCTCGATCCAGGCCCAGGACGATCTGATCAACGCGCGCGTCAACTACGTCGAAGCGGTCGTCAAACTTCGCGTTTCGATCGGGACGTACGACGCCCACACCGCCGTCGCAGACCTGAGATAGGATAAGGACATGAGCCGCAACCTCAAATTGCTGATCGCCGTGGTGCTCCTGGGGGCGCTCGTCGGCATCGCCGTGCTCTTCGGCCGCGGAAAGCACGAGGGCACGCCGGTGAAGACGGCCGTCGCCTCGATCAAACCCTTCGTGATCAAGCTCCCGGAAAACGGCGTCGTCATGCGGCCGCGCACCGAGACGATTCCCACGCTGGTCGGCGGCAACATCGAGAAGATCCTCGTGCGAGCCGGGCAGCCGGTCGGCGCCGGTCAATTGCTCGCGACGATCTACAATCCGAACACGCAGTTCGCGGCTCAGTCCTCGCAAGCCGACTACTCGTCGTCGGTCGCCGACGTCTCGACCGCTCGCGTCAACGAACAGAACTCCAAAGTTCAGTACGAGGCGGCGGTCAACACGACCAAATCACAGCTCGACCTCGCGCAGAAAACCTATGACGAAGACGTCACGCTCTTTAAGGACAACGCCGTCCCGCATTTCCAGCTCGACACCGACAAAGCCAAGCTCGACCAGGCGCGCGTCGCGTACGACCAGGCGTTGGCGCAGCTGCAGCTCGGCGCCGTCTCCGGATACGGTCAGAATAGCGTCCAGGCGGCGCAAGCGGCGGCGCAAAAAGCGCAGATCCTCAACGCCCAGAACGACCAGCAGGTCGGATTCCTCAACATCGTCGCGCCCTTCGACGGCATCATCCAGACGATCTCGAGCAATCCAAACGACGCGCTGCGCGACGTGCAGCCCGGCGACCAAGTCACCGCCGGCCAAGCGCTCTTCACGATCGCCGAGGGATCGTCGTACATCGTCAAGGCGCAAGTCGACGAGCAAGACATCATCAACGTCCGCGTCGGGCAGCGCGCGAGCGTCAGCGGTCAAGACTTCGGCAATCACACGATCTCCGGCAGCGTTCAAGAGATCGCGCCGGTCGCTACGAAGTCGACCGATGCTTCGAGCACGGCCAAGCAAGTGCTTACGACGATCGCGCTCGACAACACCCCGGATTTCCTGCGCGACGGCATGACCGCCGACGTGGACATCTTCACGACGGACATCCCGCACGCGCTCGTGATCCCCAACGACGCGATCGCGACGACCGGCGGCAAGAGCTACGTCTACGTCGTCAGCGGCGGGGTCGCGCACAAGCGCCAAATCGCGCTGGGAAAACAGGGGGACGCGCAGACGATCGTCGTCTCCGGCCTGCGGCCGGGCGAGGTGGTCGTCAGCGACAAGAGCGCCGCGATCTCCGACGGCACGGCCGTAAGCCCGGCTCCGTCTGCCTCGCCTGCGCCCGCGGCGCCCGGAACGTGACGCGGTTCCTCGCCTACCTCTCGGAAGCGTTCGCATCGCTCTGGCGCAACCGCGTCCGGTCGGTGCTCACCATGCTGGGCATGATCATCGGCAGCGCGTCGATCATCACCGTCTTCGGGATCAGCAAAGCTGCGACGAGCGGCATCGCCGCCAGCTTCGATTCGTTCGGTCAGAGTCCGGTACTGGTGCAGGTGGACCGAGCGCAAGATTATCCGGATCAAGCGCAGATTCAGTACCGCGACGCTGCGACCGTGGCGGCCGCGTTGGGCGACACCGCGGCGTCGGTCATCCCGAGCTGGTCGCGCACCTATCCGATCGTCTCCGGAGGAAAGCGGGACTACATATCGGTCCAGAGCGACGGACCCTACCACACGGACAAACTCGTCATGGCCGAGGGCCACGAGATATCGCAGGACGAGGTGGATTCGGGCGCGCGCGTGGCCGTGTTGACCCAAGACGTTGCCACGGAGTTCTTCGGTTCGCGGCCCGCGGTCGGAAACTACCTGCGTATTAACGGTGGGCGCTATCTGGTCAGCGGCGTCTACGCCGACATCAAAGGCTCGTTCTTCAATAGTCTAGCCGGAAGTTCGACCATCGTCGTTCCGTATACGACGTTCTATAACGATCTCTACACGGGGCCGCCGGATTTGCTTCTGCTCTATCCCAGCGATCCGCTCAAGGGCGACGCGACCGGAAAGGCCGCCATTGCCGCGCTGCAGCACGTTCACGGCTCGCGCTCGGAGTACAAAGTCGTCGACACCGCGGAGCAGCTGCAAATATTCGAGAGCGTGCTCACCGGCATCGGCGCGGGCTTGTCGGCAATCGGCGCCGTCGCGCTCGTGGTCGCGGGCATCGGCATCATGAACATCATGCTCGTCTCCGTTAACGAGCGCATTCGGGAGATCGGCATTCGCAAGTCCATCGGCGCGACGCGCGCCGACATCGCTTTTCAGTTCTTGATGGAATCCATCTTGCTCTCGCTGGGCGGCGGCTTCATCGGAATGGGCATCGGCGTCGTATTTACGATCGGCGCGGCCTCTCTCCTGAGCAAGCAGCTCGGCGAGTTGCTGATCCCCTACGTCCTCATCGTCAGCTTGGCGTTAACGTTCTCGATTCTGGTCGGCAGCGTCTTCGGCACGTATCCCGCGATCCGCGCGGCGGGGATGGATCCCATCGAGGCGTTGCGTTCCTAGCGTCATGCCGTACATTGAAGAAGCCTTTCGCGTGCTGTGGGCCAACAAGATTCGCACGCTGCTGACGATGCTGGGCCTGATCATCGGCGTCGGAGCGGTCATTGCGATTCAAGTCTTGGGGAACAGCATGGCCGGCGCCGTGGACGGGGCCCTGGGGACGCTGACCGACAACTCCTTCGTCGTATTCCCGAGCTCGACGCAGCGCGACGTCACGAGCGCCGCAATTCGCCTCCGCGACCTTCCGCCGCTAAGGACCCTTCCCGGGGTCGTGGACGCCATGCCGCTCGGATTCTCGACCGAGCTGATTCGCGCGGGACACGCGCACGGCCGCTTCGGCATCTCGCCCGACAGCTCGATCTCCTTTCAAAATCTCCCGATCCGGTACGGCCGTCACATTTCCGACGACGACGTGGCCGGAGCGGCGAACGTCGCGGTTATCTCAGATAAGGCATTTCAACGATTGTTCCCCGGCGGCGGCGATCCGACCGGCGAGAGCATCTACGCCGGGCCAAATCGCTACGAGATCGTCGGCGTGCAACAACCTCCCAAGCGCGGAATTCTCAACGCGCAATTCAGCGGCGACGTCACGATTCCGTACACGACGTACGTCAACGAGTACGTTCGCGGCTCCAGCGTGATCGGCGCGGGCATCATCTCGGAGAACGCCGCCGACATTCCGCAGATCGAAATCGCCGTGCAGGACAAACTGCGCGAACTCCACGGGAACCCGCAGGGTCTGGAATATCAGACGTTCGACAAGGCTAAGTTTTCTCAGGGCATCGGCGGCATCTTCAACGCCCTCACGATCGTCGTCGCGCTCATCGGCGCGGTGGCGCTCTTGGTCGCGGGAATAGGCATTACGAACATCATGCTCGTCTCGGTTACCGAACGCACGCGCGAGATCGGCGTCCGCAAGGCGATCGGGGCGCGCAGCGGGCAAGTGCTGCTGCAGTTCTTCATCGAGGCTTTGCTGATGTGCTCGATCGGCTGCGCCATCGGCCTGGTCATCGGACTCTCGATCGGCGCTTTCGTCAACGACGTGTTCATCGTGAAGATTACCGGGAACATCGTCCCGCTTCCGTGGCTTCAAGCGGTACTGATCGCGGTCGGCTTCGCGACGATCGTCACGCTCGCGTGCGGAACCTACCCCGCGTACCGCGCCGCCAAGCTCGATCCGATCGAGGCGCTTCGCTATGAGTGACGTCACGAACGCGATCGAACTGCGCGACATCACGAAAGTCTACAAGAACGGCGGCCTCGAAGTCCCCGTCCTGCACGGGCTGAGCTTCAACATCGCGCGCGGCGAATACGTCGCCATCATGGGGCCGTCCGGGTCGGGCAAGTCCACGCTGATGAACATCATCGGCTGCCTGGACCGCGCCACGACCGGTCGCTATCTCCTCGACGGCGTCGACGTCGAGGGCCTCAGCGACAACGAGCTGGCCGCCATCCGGCTGCGCAAACTCGGCTTCGTGTTTCAGGGCTTCAATCTGCTGGCCCGGACCGACGCGCTCAAGAACGTCGCCCTCCCGCTCTTCTATGCCAACGTCCCCACCAAGGTCCGAAACCAGCGCGCTCAGGCGGCCCTGGCCGAGGTCGGCCTCGCCGACCGCTCCCACCACCAGCCGAACCAGCTCTCGGGGGGCCAGCAGCAGCGCGTCGCCGTCGCACGCGCCCTCATCAACGACCCGGCCGTGCTGCTCGCCGACGAGCCGACCGGGAACCTGGATTCCAAGACCAGCGCGGAGCTGATGGCCTTGTTCGCCAATCTTCACGAAGGCGGCCGCACGATCATCATGGTCACGCACGATC
>PMFP01000133.1:0-205 GCA_003155175.1 Vulcanimicrobiota bacterium | reverse complement strand
CGGCAGTAGTACGGCCAAACGGTCAACAGCGCACTTTTTTTGTTAACGGAAATGTTTATGGGAAAGAATCGGACCCTGCCCACTATCGTCGTCGGCCTGGTGGGAGCCATCATCGGCAGTTTCGTGATGATGCTCTATGCGAGCACGCATTTCGATCGCATCGCCGGACCCAACAACACGCCGCCGGCCGTTGCCGCCGCCGCGC
>PMFP01000163.1:257-6649 GCA_003155175.1 Vulcanimicrobiota bacterium | reverse complement strand
GCGATGCTCTTGTACCAGTCCGGCGGCAGGCCCAAGAGCATCTTGGGATAGCACGAACAGAGGGTGCACACGATCAGGTTGTGCGCCTCGGGCGTGTTTTCGACGGCGACCAGTTTGAGAGGGCCGACTTCAATTCCGAGCTCCCGAACGGCGGCGCTTCCGTCGGCCAGAAGCCGGGAGCGAAACGCCGGATCGACCCAGGCGCGCGCGACGACCCGCCCGCCCAAAGCCGGCGTCCGCTCGTACATCACGTCGATCCACGAATCCACTTCGGCTTGCGTGATGATGCCGCGAGCGATGAGCGCTTCCCGAAAAGCCCGTTCGAGGAACTCGTCGGTGCGATCGACGTGCTCGTGCGTAGCGCTCATCCTTCCTCCGTTTCGAGCCAATGTTCGTACAGTTCCACGTCTATCGTGTCGGCGGAATCGCCCGCGTAGCCGTCCCAAACCTCCCGCTGCAGAAAGCGAACGCGGTAGAGCGCGACTGTGTCCCCGTCCCAGCGGCCGTACGCGAGTTCCTCCGGGTTGCGAAAATCTCCGCAGATCCGTTCGACGGTTCCACGTTTTCCTCGGATGTAGCGCGGCGTGCGAACGTGTCCGAAATGGTCGCGCGCTGCGACGCGCACGCGGTTTCCCGGTTCGAACCGCGCGCTCACGAGTGTTCGCGCTCGTGCTCGGCGGCGAGTTCGCGCGCTCGCCGCTCGACTTGCGCGCGATCGATCAAGCCCTTCTCGGCCATGATCGCAATGGAAGAGCGCAGCCATTTGGCGTAGTAGCCCAGATTCTCGTAGTCGCCGGCCGGCATCGATTCGATGCCGCGACGGAGCTCGTCAACGGTCATGTGCCGTCCGCCCGGCCGTTCTGCGTCGGTGAGCGACCACACGATCGCGTCCACGCGCAGCTCCCAAGGATGAAACGGATGCTGGCCGCGAGGAACGGGAGCGCCCGGCTGCGTTCCCCCGACGTCGTGAGGTTGCGAAGCGGAGTCCGTCATACTCGCGGCCTAGGTACGCGTCTCGCCGGAAACCGGGGCGGTCATCGTGTTTTGGAGCGCTTGGACGACTTCGGCGTCGTAGGCAGCGTCTTTGAGGCCTTGGATGTGCGTGAGCGCGACCGATATGCCGAGCGGCTCGCGATAGGGGCGCGGCGAACGCATCGCGACGAACGCGCTGGCGACCGAGACGATGCGTACTTCGGTCGAGATTTGATCGGCTTTGAGGCCGCGCGGGTAGCCGGTTCCGTCGAGGCGCTCGTGATGCGAACGCGCCATTTCCGCGGCCAGCCGCAGCGTCGGACTGTTGGCGAACGCGGCTAAGAGGTTCGCGCCGGCGTCGGCGTGCGCTTGAACCTCGACGCGGTCGTGGCTGGCGAGCATCTCACGACTGGTCAGGATGCGGTCTTGCCAGACCAACTTGCCGATATCGTGCAGGCGCGAGGCGAGCCGAACCTGCGAGATCGATTCGGGCTTCATGCCGAGCATCGCGGCCAGCGTAGCGGAGAGCTCGGCCACGCTTTCCAAGTGCGAGAAGAGCCCGCGATCCCGCAGCTTGGCCGTCCCGAGCAGCGCGGCGACGCACGTGCGGTCGACCGCGCCCTCCAACTCGTGGCGCAACCGTCGCGTTTCGGTGCGCATGTGCAGCAGGTGCTTGACGATCGCCGTCAATTCGATGCGATCCACGGGCTTTTGCAAGACCATCGTCGCGCCGCGTTCGACCATGCGGTGCCGCGATTCGGGCGCGGGGTCGTCGCTGACGACCAGGACCGGCACGTCGGCCTTACCCGTCAGCGCGCGGAATTTGGTGATGACCTCGTCGCCGTCCACCGGTGGAAGGTGATGGTCCATGATCAGCAGGGAGACGTCCGTCTCCGCGAGCTGCGTCAGCGCGGCGGGAGCCGACGAGAACGTGAGCGGCTCGACGCCGCCGATCTTTTCGAGGATGCGCGTGAAGGCGTTTAGGTTCCCGGCGTTTTCGTCGATGACGGCCACGCGCAGCGATCGCGAGGATTCCATCATGCGTGCACCAAGCCGGCGCCGGACCCGGCGATCGCTTCGATATCCGCGACGGTCTTCGGGATCGAATCCGTGAGATTCTCGTGCCCGTCGGCGGTTACGACCAGGTCGTCCTCGATGCGGACGCCGATGCCTTTGAAACGTTCGTCGCAGTCCAGGTCGCGGTAGACGTAGATGCCCGGCTCGACCGTCGTCACCATACCGGGCGCGAGCGTAACCGGTTCGTCGCGCTCGTTGCGATAGGGGCCGACGTCGTGAACGTCCAGGCCGAGCCAGTGGCCGGTTCCGTGCGGGTAGAAGTCGCGGTAGCGTTCGTTCTCGACGTTCTCGTCAAAGCTTCCGCGCAGCAATCCGACGTCGATCAGCCCCTCGACGATCGTTCGCACCGCGGCTTCGTGAAAGTCGCGCTGGCTCCGTCCCGGCGCAACGCACGCGCAGGCGGCGCGCTGCGCGGCGAGCACGATCTCGTAGATGGCGCGCTGTTCGGGAGAGAACCGGCCGCTCACCGGCCACGTGCGCGTGACGTCGGTCGCATAGAGGTCGAGTTCGCATGCCGAATCCACCAGGAGCAGCGCGCCGGCCTCGAGGCGTTCGCGGTTGGTGCTGTAGTGCAAGGTCATCGCGTTGTCGCCGCCCGCCACGATCGAGTCGTATGCGGTGCTTTGGGCGCCGCCGCGGTGGTACTCGTATTCGAGCACGGCCTCGATCTCGTATTCGAAGACGCCCGGACGCGTCGCGCGCATCGCCGCTTCGTGACCCCGGCGCGTGATCTCCGCGGCGCGGCGCATGGTCGCGATCTCGGCTTCGGATTTTATCGCCCGCAGGCCGTGCAAGACGCCGCCCGCGTCGAGGATGCCGTGCGGTGCGATGCCCTTGCGGCGAACGAGGCCGCGCGCGGCGCCGAGGGCGCGTTGCACGCGGCGGTCCATCGCTTCGTCGAGGCCTTGTTCGTAGTAAAGGGTCTTCGCGCCGGCGAGAAGGGCCGGCAGACGTTCGTCGATCTCGTCGATTGCAAAAGCTTCGTCCACGCCGAGGCGATCGCACGCGTTTTCAACGCCGACGCGCTTCCCATTCCAGATTTCGGTGGTGCGGTCGCGGCGGTGCAGAAACAGCGTGCTGCGGGGACCGTTTTCGCCGCAAGACAACACGAGCACCGCATCCGGCTCGTCGAACCCGGTGAGGTAGAAGAAATCGGAGTTTTGGCGAAACTCGAACGTGCTGTCGTTGTTGCGCGTTACCAGGTGCGCCGCGGGAACGATGGCGACGCCCTCCGGGAAACCGGCGATGGCGCGAGCGCGGCGCTGGGCATATGGCATAGGTGCCTGATTCCTCCCCGGCGGGTCGTTTTCCCTAGGCAATGCCGGCAAGCAGGCGTTGGGCTTCGGCGTCGAGGTTTTGTTCGTAGACTTTGGGGTGCGTGAGATAGAACAGCGCCATGGCGCGCAGGACGAAAAGATGGTGCTCGGGGGTGGGGAGATCGTCGAACTTCGCGGCGGCCGTCGCCGTGAGCTCGCGGACGCGCTCGCGGAAGCGGTGCGGGCCGTCGTAGACCGCGGCAAAATTGAGTTCGCCGAAGGCCGCGTCCTCGGCTTGATCGATGAACGCGTCCAGCAGGACGTGGAGCGCGGCGACTTCCGGGAAGTAGGCATCGTAGGCCGCCGACACCAAGTCGGGACGGCCCGAAAACGCGATGAAGAGCGGTCCGTATACCTGAAACTGCGATCCCGCCGCGCACGCGAATTCGTGCCAATCCAGATCCTCGAAACGCTCGCGATTCCGTTCGTACCATTCGACGAGCGCCGTCTCGCGCTCGCCGGGCGGAAAATGCTTGAACGTNNAGCGATTGCAAATAGCCGCCGTCGTCGCCCGGCGGTCCGGCGCGATAGTAGTCGCGCGGCGCGGCCGACGGGTCGAGGGCGTCTGCGAGCGCCTCGTGCAGAACCGGATAAGCCTGCGCGGGGACGTTCGGATGCCGGTCGCACAAGTTGTCCAGATAATCGTAGATCGTTTCGAGCGGCGCGACGATTTCGATGTAGTGTTCGGCGGCCGCGGACGGCAGGAACGTGGCCAGAATGCACGCGCCCGCGACGTGATAGGCTTTGCCTTCGATGCTCGCGACCGCTTCGCGCCGCAGCGCGGGATCGGGAATGCGTTCGGCTTCTTGGCGCAGCAGCGCGAGCTGCGCGCGCGCGCGCGGCACGACGGTGCCGAGAAACGCGAGGAGCCGGACGGTTGTGGCCGGTCCGTCGCGCGTGAGGAAGCGTAGGCGCGCCGGGCTCGTGAGGACGTTGCGTACCGCCCACGAGATTTCGTCGATCACGTCGCTCATATTCCGCCGGCGAGCCGGCCCGGGTTGAGGGTACCGTTCGGATCGAACCGGCGCTTGAGCGCACGCATGCGCTCGATCGCGGGTGGATCGGCTCCCCAGACGTTCAGCGTTGCGCGCGACGGATGATCGCCGGCGATCACGACGGCGCTCGGCTCTACGTCGTGCAGCGCGTCGTCGAACATTTCGATCTTCGCGCCGAGCGACCGCGCGTCGAGGTCCACGACGCGCATGACGACGTCGCCGTTCATGGCGTCGACGATGAGGTCGGCTTTGAACTCGAAGCGGAACGCCAGGCGCTGCAACTCCATCGCGCGCTTCTCGGCTTGGTCTTCGGGAGCGAGCACGCGATACGTGATGGAGCGCTCGCCGACCGTCGAGACGTAGGCGTCCACGACGCGTTCGAACGATTCGCGGGATCCGTGTTCCAGCACGGAAGCACCCGGTACGCCCGCGCGTCCGAGCGTCGAGCGCAGGTCGCGCGTCGCCCGGTCGACCAGCGCTTCGCTGCCTTCCAAAAGCACGACCAGGCGCCCCTCGTCACCGTCCTCACCGTCCACGGCGTTGCGAAAGCCGCTCACCCAAAACGCCGCGCTGGGAGCCGGAAACGTTTCTCGCAAATGCGCGATGGCTCGCTCGCGCGCGCCCTCGGGAACGCTTGCGAGAAAGGCGCGCGTCTTGGCCGGCGCCGGATGCGTCTTGAGGTTGACCCGCGTGAGCACGCCGAGCGTGCCGAACGAGCCGACGTACAGGCGGCTCAGGTCGTAGCCGGCGACGTTCTTGACGACCATGCCGCCCGCGTTCGCGACGGTCCCGTCGGCTAGGACGATCTGGGAACCGAGCAGCAAGTCGCGCGGGCGCCCGTAGAGATGACGGCGCGGCCCCAGCCAGTTGGCGGCCAGCGTTCCGCCTACGGTTGCCTCATTCGCGTGCGGAGCGTCCAGCGGAACGAATTGCCGTTCTTTGCCGAGCAGGTTCGAAAGCGAACGCAGCTTCATTCCGGCCTGCACCGCCACCGTTAGGTCGCTCGGATGGTAGGCGATCGGCCGGTACAGCATCGTCGTGGAGATCGTGACGTCCGCCGGCGCACCGGGCAAGCCGAGGCTCGCGAGCGTCCCGCCGCCGGTAACGCCGACTTTGAGGCCTTCGCGATCGCAGCGGGCGAGCGTTTCGCGCAGCTCGTCGACGCTTCGAGGCTTGATTCGCTCGATGGCGCTCTGCGCGTTCATCGCATCTCCGCGCAACTCGCGCCGCTCGGAAAGATCTTGTCGGGATTGAGCCTGCGCGTGGGATCGAACACGTCGCGCACGCGGCCCATCGTCGCGAGATCGTCGGCGGAATAGACGCGTGTGAGGGCGTCGCGCTTCTCGTAGCCGATGCCGTGCTCGCCGCTCACGGTTCCGCCGAGATCGATTGCGGCTTGCAGGATCACGTTGCCGGTTTCCACCACGGCGGCGCACTGACGCGGGTCGCCCTTGTCGTACACCAAGAGGGGATGCAAATTGCCGTCCCCGGCGTGTACGATGTTTCCCACCGTGACGGCGTGCTCGCGCGCGGCTTCGTCAACGAAGCGCAGCGCTTGCGGGAGCTTGCTGCGAGGCACGCAGACGTCTTGCGTGTAGTAGTTCGGCGCGATCTGCCCCATCGAAGAGGCCGCGCCTTTGCGGCCGGCCCACAGCAGGTCGCGCTCGGGTTTTGTGCGCGCGGTGCGCCACGAGAGGGATCCGTGTTCGCGTGCGATGGCTTCGATTGCGGACTCGCGCGCGTTCATGTCTTCCTCGAAGCCGGCATCTTCGATCAGGAGGATGGCGGCCGCGTCGGTTGGATAGCCCGCATGATACACCGACTCCACGGCCTTGAGGATCACCGCGTCCATCATCTCCAGCGCGGTCGGCACGATGCCCGCGGCGAAGATGGCCGAGACGGTTTCGGCCGCGGATTCGTTGTCGGCAAATGCGACCAGCCAGACGCGCACCGCTTCCGGCAAGCGCATCAAGCGGACCCACGCCGACGTCACGATGCCGAGCGTCCCTTCGCTGCCGACCAGCGCGCCGGT
>PMFP01000163.1:0-171 GCA_003155175.1 Vulcanimicrobiota bacterium | reverse complement strand
CGCGCGCGCGCCGGCGCGGCAGGTCGAGTTCGAGAATCCGATTCATGCGCGCGAACGAGACGACGACGCCGCCGTCCACCGGAACCGCGCCGCCACACAGTCCCGTCCCGGCGCCGCGCGGAACGATCGGCTCGCCGAGTTCTCCGGCAATCTTGACGATCGCGCTGACGT
>PMFP01000148.1:1059-2838 GCA_003155175.1 Vulcanimicrobiota bacterium | reverse complement strand
GTGACCGGCGTCGGGCCCGTTGAAGCGGCCTGTTCGGTGACGCATGCCTTAAGTCAGCGTCGCTACCGCCTGGTGGTGAACGCCGGGATCGCCGGCGCGTTCGCAGGCTGCGCCGAGATCGGCGAGGGCGTGGCGGTTGCGATGGACCGCATGGACGTCGCCTTGGAAACCGGCGAGCGCTTGGCGCTGCCGGACGACGCGGCCGTCGTCGAACACGCCGCTTCGGACGCGCGACTTCTTGCAGCGCTGAACGCCCGCGGATTCAAGCTCGTGCGCGGCATTACGGTCTCGCGCGTGACGGCGACGGAAGCGACCGCGCAGCGTTTGCACGCAAGCGGCGCACAGGTCGAATCAATGGAGGGCTTTGCCGTTCTGCGCGCGGCCGAGAAAGCCGGCATACCGGCGATCGAAGTGCGCGGCATCTCCAACGTCGTCGGCGACCGGGCCAAGAGCGGATGGGATTTCGCGGCCGGCGTTCGCGGACTCGAGAGCGTGCTCGGCGCGCTCTTCGACAGCGTGGACGTCGCGGCGGGCTGATGCGCGAACTCACCCTGGCCTACTCGCCCTGCCCGAACGACACGTACATCTTCGCGGCGCTCACCAACGGCATGCTTCCCGGCGCGCCCGAGGTGCGCGTGACGCTGCGCGACATCGACGAACTCAACGCCGCGGCGGCGCGTGCCGAGTTCGAGCTCGTCAAGGTCAGCTACGGCGCGATCCCCACGTTCGTCGAGAACTACCGCATCATGCGCTCGGGCGGCGCGCTCGGGCGAGGCTGCGGCCCGCTCATCGTGGCGCGGCCCGGCTCGTTCTTCTCGCTCGCCGGACTTGGGGGCAAGCGCGTCGCGATTCCCGGCGAGCTCACTACGGCCCACCTGCTCCTTCGCATGGCCGTCGCCGGCGGCGTTGACGCCGTCGTGATGCGCTTCGATGAAATCGTCGGCGCGGTGGCGCGCGGCGACGTTGACGCGGGCCTGATCATCCACGAATCGCGCTTTACGTATCGCGACGAAGGCCTCGTGGAAGTCGCGGATCTCGGCGCGTGGTGGGAGCGCGAAACCGGGATGCCGATTCCGCTCGGTGCAATCCTGGCTCGCAACGACATTCCCGACGACGACGCGCTCCAACTGGACGACGCGGTGCGACGCAGTCTCGCGTTCGCGCGTGAGAACGAAGCCGAGATCATGCCGTACGTGCGCGAGCACGCGTTCGAAATGAACGAAAACGTCATGCGCGCCCACATCGCGACCTACGTCAACGCCTACAGCGACGACGTCGGGACCGACGGCATCGCGGCGGTGCGCGAACTCTTCGCGCGCGGACGGCAGCGCGGCCTCATTGCTCCCGGCGCGGAGCCGACCTTCCTGTGAACCGCGCAGCGCTCCTTGCATCGCTCGGCGCGCTCGGCGTCGCGGGACTGGCCGCGCGGCCCGAGCGATCCGATGCGGCCCAGTTCATGCTCGGCGGCGACGTCTTCGCTCAAGACGCCTGGCGGCAGCTCGAAGGACGCAGCGTCGGCATCATCACCAACCAAAGCGGCGTCACGTCGACCGGGGAATCCATCGTGGACGTCGCGCTGCGCAATCCGGCGATCTCCGTCAAAGCGCTCTACGCGCCCGAGCACGGCCTGCGCGGCGACCGTCCCGCCGGCGCCTACGTTCCCTCGTACACCGACCCGCGCACCGGCCTTCCGGTCTACAGCCTCTACGGCGCGACGCGGCATCCCACCGCCGAGATGCTGGCAGGCGTGGACGTGCTGCTCTTCGACATCCAAGACGT
>PMFP01000148.1:284-1004 GCA_003155175.1 Vulcanimicrobiota bacterium | reverse complement strand
GTGCCGATGCGCGGCTGGACCCGCGCCACCATCTGGCCGCAAACGAACCTTCCGTGGATTCGCACCTCGCCCAACATGCCGACCTGGCAGACGACCTTCGTCTATCTCTGCACCGGGCTGATCGCAAATGCGGGCGTCAACAACGGCGTGGGAACCAGCGCGCCCTTCTTCTACGCCGGCACGTTCGGCCTGGACGGCGACGCCTACGCCGCTTCGCTTGCAAAGCGTCCGCAAGCTGGCGTCGCCTTTCCCTCGGCGAGCTGGTCGCCGAGCTCGGGCTTTTGGAAAGACCGCACGCTCGACGGGGTGCGTCTCGACGTCACGAATCCGAGCGCGTTCTTGCCGGTGCGCGCATCGGTCGAGTTGCTCGTTGCGTTGCGCGAAATCGCCCCGCACGCGATGCGCATCGAACCCGCGATGCTCGATCGCGACTGGGGAACGGACTCGCTTCGCCTGGGGCTGCAGCAAGGTCTGGACGCCGATACGATCGTCGGCGCCTGGCAAGGCGACTTGGCGCGCTTCAAAGCGCGTCGCGAACGGTTTTTGCTCTATGTCTGACGCGCTAACGCAGCGCTTGATCGACGCGATCGGCGCCGATTCGGTCAAGACCAGTCCGGAGGACCTCGCCGTTTACGCGTTCGATGCCTACACGGAGAGCCGGCCGCCCAGCGCGGTCGCACTTCCAACGTCCGTGCGGGACGTCAGCGCGATCGTCAAGAT
>PMFP01000148.1:0-189 GCA_003155175.1 Vulcanimicrobiota bacterium | reverse complement strand
CGGCCTCGCAGCGCATGGCCACGATCGGCGGCAACGTCGCGACCAACGCGGGCGGTCCGCATTGCCTCGCGTACGGCACCACCGTCAACCACGTCCTGGGACTCGAGATCGTGGACGAGAGCGGCGAGGTCTTCACCACCAGCATCGACGATGCGGGATACGATCTTACCGGCGCGCTGGTCGGCAGCG
>PMFP01000095.1 GCA_003155175.1 Vulcanimicrobiota bacterium | reverse complement strand
TATCGCTTTGCCTCGGACGAGGACACCAACTTTGCAGGCGGCCACGCCATCGACCCGCGCGTGCAAGTCTTCGACCTCACCAACGACCCGCTCGCATGGTGTGCCGACCAGTTGCAGCTCTATCACGGCCTGATGAATGCCGTGGACCGGCGTTTTCCACTCGAAGGCAACGCGTTCGACGAAGCCCGCCGCGCGTTCCTCACGCCGCTTCGCCAGTACACGCGCTGCGCGGTGATGCCCGCGCACACGATCGGCGGCGAATATCTCTCGCGCGCCGACGCCGGCGATCCGGGCGCGGGCTCGCCGCTGCAGCCGGTCCCGCGCGCCGTCGAACGACGTGCTTGGGGAATGCTCTCGACCGGGCTGTTCTCCGACGCGGCCTGGCACTTTAGCCCCAACGTGCTCGACAAGCTGATTTACAGCGAAGTCAGCGCATTTTCCGGCGGGAGTTGGGCTTACGATCCCGCGGCGCGCCACGACGTGCCCGTCGTGCAGCTCGCGGCAGCCGCACAGGACTCCGCACTGGCCGAAATGTTTGCGCCGATTACGCTGCAGCGCATCGACGATCTCTCGACGCGCTATGCGGCGGGCTCGACGATGACGCTCTCCGATCTCTTCGACTGGTCACGCGAATCCATTCTCTCGAATCTCGCCGGACAGAGCGGCGTCGTCCGGCGTAGCTTACAGGTACGGTTTGCGAAGCGCCTCGCCGATCTGTGGCTTTCGCCGGACCGCGGCACGCCCAGCGACGCGCAGGCGATGGCGCGGCATCAACTCGTCTATCTCGAAAGCGCGACGGCCGCGGCGCTGAACTCCGGCCGGCTGGACGAGCTGACGCAAGCCCACCTCGAAGCGCTCAACGCGATCGCAAAGCAAGCCCTCGAAGCGCGAGCAACGGTCTTCGGCGGAACGACCACGACGATCCAGATCTAGCCGCTGTGCCTCGCGCGATAACGGCTACTCGCGAACGCGGCCTTTTACAACGCCTTCGATGGAGAGCTCGGCGCCACGATTGAGACGCACGTCTTTGCCGACCACGCCCTCCACGAGCGCACTACCGCCCAGGTGCAGGTTGCGCTTGACGACGCCTTTTACGTAAGCCGTGCCTCCCGGTTCCACGGTTAACGATCCCTTTATGACGCCGTGGAAGTTCAATTGAACGCCGCTCCTAACCGTGACGTTGCCTCCGATCACGGCTCTCAACGCCGTATCGGAATCTATCGTAACGTCGCCCCGAAGAACGCTTGACCTCCGTTCATCCAAGAGATCGGCGGAGGGGACCCTGGGCGGATATCTTTTCTCAAAATCGTCGCGTGAGAGCCAAATCATGGCGGTACCTCCGTGCATTGACGACCGGAATACCGGAGGTACGATGGACAGCGGGAAAGGTTTCGTTCGAGAAGAGATTCTTCACAACAAAGAAAGCCTCGCGGTGTGCCAGGCTTTTCTGAATCGCGATGGTGGGCCATCCTGGGGTCGAACCAGGGACCTCATGCTTATCAAGCATGCGCTCTAACCAGCTGAGCTAATGGCCCGGACAAGGGAGAAGTATAACATAGGAGGCAACCCCCCTGCCGACGCAAAAAGTGCCCCGGGGCCGCAAGCGCGGGGACGTAGCTCAGCTGGTAGAGCGCCTGCTTTGCAAGCAGGATGTCAGGGGTTCGAGTCCCCTCGTCTCCAATAGCCCACGGCTATCCCCATCAGAATCGTGGCGCCACTTGCCAATGCGTCATTCCGTCACGATCCGCTAGCGCGACTCGTTTGCGGGGAATGCGCTTTGCTCCAGTCGGGGCGATCCTGGCCGCCCTTCTTCCGGTTCCGGCCTTTGCAGCTTGCGGCGTTCCGGGTGCTTCGCCTTACGTCGACATCGCAGAAGTTCGATTCCACGGTGGTGGAGCGGGACCGGCTATTCTCAGACCCGACGGTTCGACACTCTTCCCCGCCGACGGCGTGATGTTCGTACTAGCGAATAATCTGGCTGCCCGCATGGGTGGTTCCGTGGAGCCGACTACGTTCGGAGGCCAGCTTGGAGGGGCAACGTTTATAACCAAAGACGCCCCGAGTACTATCCTGGGGCGCCTAACGTCCGTCTTAGCAAAACATCGATTCTTTCTTCTGGCTAAGCAAGCGGCCGATAGCGCTCCAAACGCTCCGATCGTCAACGAGTACGAATTCTCCATTTTGAGGTGCGGCGTAACGTCGACCCTAAGGATCCTCGTACCGGGAAGTTCGAACCCTCAAGACGCGCGACGTTCCGCCGCTATAAGTCTGTTCGATGACTTAGTTCGAGCAACGCTCGTGTCGAATTGGAAAGCGGCCGACATATACTAAGGGTCTCGACACAGGACGGGAGTCCCAGGCCCACGGTGTTCCGCCCGGACGGATGGGGCAATCAGCCCGTAGCGGAGAGGGCGACAGCCCGTCGGGTCCTTCAGAGCGAGGAAAGGAACCAAGCACGACGCCCTGAATACCGGCGAGTCGTTACGGGGGCATAGCTCAGCTGGTAGAGCATCACGCTGGCAGCGTGAGGGTCAGGAGTTCGAGTCTCCTTGCCTCCACCAAATCAACGCTTGTTTTTATACAAGCGTTTTTCTTCGTATCGGAGCCGGCGGACGATGTACGCTGCGTCATTGCGCGCTGAGGCATTGCTGTTTCGTGTAGGAGCTGACCGTTACCGATCCGGTCAACCGGTCGGTTACGGTCACCATCGGCCCGTTATCCCCACGAGGTGTCGGATCGCGAACGATGTCGAATCGAAAGAATGCGCAGTACGCCGTCCACAGGACGAGGGCAACCGTCACGGTCGTAAGCGTGGGGGCCATTTTGTACGCGTAGACGAGGTCGGTGGGTTTCAATCTTTCGACGTCGCCCATGAGGAGGCTGTAGAGCCAACGTAGCGCGATGAGTGCCGGAATGAGCAAAACCGCATACGTCACGAGGTGCGCAAAGAAGAACGTGTTTCCCGTACATCCGGGGTCGCGCGCCGCGCGGGGAAATCCGTAGAACGTTAGAGCGATCATGAGTGCGCTCCACAGCGGCAACCAGAATCTGACCCCTTGGCGCTGCTTCTGCGCGTCCTTCTCTTCCCACGTTTTCACTGCCGTGTTATCGGCTTCCAGAGACGCGTGTTCCTGGAGGCCGCCGCCGTAGGCGTGAGTGCCAGGGTCGACCGCCGGCAGCCAAGAACGCCCACCTCCACAAAAAGAGCACGCCGTTCCCAACATGAGGTCGACCAGTGATAGACGAGATCGCTCAGCAAGCTTACGTGTACGGATTCCCGCTCGTTGATTTCTACCGGATCTTGTTCGGGTATTGCATCTATCCGGCAAGTCCCGCGTACGCCGGTCCGTTCAACGCCATCCACAACACCGCGAGAGTCTACACGCCGGCCGACACTACCGTGCAAACCCCGAACTCCGATACGCCGTATTCCTTCGTCGGTCTCGACCTGCGCGCCGAGCCGCTCGTCCTGACGCTTCCCGCGATCGAAAAGGACCGCTACTATTCCGTCCAGTTCGTGGACCAGTACACGTTCAACGTGGATTACGTCGGCACGCGCACGACCGGTAACGGCGGCGGCAAGTTCCTCATCGCCGGCCCGGACTGGAAGGGCGCCGCGCCCGCCGGCATCGACAAAGTGATTCGTTTCGACACGCAGTTCGGACTCGCACTCGTCCGCACGCAGCTTTTCGGTCCCGACGATCTCGACAAGGTTAAAGCCGTTCAAGCAGGATACGCCATCGAACCGCTCTCGTCTTATTCTAAGACCGCCGCGCCCCCCGCGTCCCCGGCCGTCAATTGGCCCGCACCGCTGACGCCCGACCAGGAGCGTAGCTCGCCGCAGTTCTTCAACCTGCTGGCCTTCATTCTCGCGAGCTGCCCAACGCCTCCAAACGAGGAGGCCTTGCGCACGCAGTTCGCAAGCATCGGCATCGAGGCCGGAAAACCGTTCGATGCGGGCGCCAACGTCGACGCGTATCTCGCGGGTATGGCGGCCGGACAGAAGCAGATCGACGTCGCTCGCGCCGCCGTCAAATCGGCGCAGGGCCTGTTCGGTACGCCCGAAGCGATGCAAGGCAAGTACCTCGAGCGAGCCGTCGCCGCCCAGTACGGGATCCTCGGCAACACGGCGGAGGAGGCCATGTATCTCGGGTATGCGGACACGCCCGACGGACGACCGCTTACGGGAGCGAACGCCTATACCCTGACGTTCGCCAAAGACGCGCTGCCGCCGGCCAACGCATTCTGGTCGGTGACGCTGTACGAGCTGCCGCAGCAGCTGCTGGTCGCAAATCCCCTCGACCGCTACTTGATCAACTCGCCGATGCTCCCCGGGATGAAGCGCGACGCCGACGGCGGCCTGACGCTCTACATTCAGCACGCGTCACCGGGGAAGGATCGCGAAGCGAACTGGCTTCCGGCACCCGCGGGCCCCTTCTTCATGGTTCTGCGCGTCTACTATCCCAAGCAATCCGTGCTCGACGGCAGCTGGCAACAACCCCCGATGGTCGCCGCCAAATCCTAGGGAAAGCGGGTCCGCTCGCTCGTGCTATACTACGCTGGCGGAGTGCGCCGGACGACCGCCCTACGGGGAGGAAAGTCCGGGCTTCACTGGGCAGGGTGCAGGATAACGTCCTGTCGGGGCGACCCGAAGGAAAGTGCCACAGAAACANNGGTAAACCCCACCTGAAGCAAGATCGCTCGAAGACGCCGGTTCGCCGGCGCGGACGGCCCGTCCGAACGAGCCACATCGCACCGAGGTGCGCGGTAACGCGCATCCCAGATAGATGGTCGTCGAAACAGAATCCGGCTTACGGGCGCACTCCGCGTGCCCTCCCGGCCGCAACCGTTAGGGGAGCCTAAGGCGTTCTGAGCCAAAGAGTCCCTACCACCGCACGTTCCGAAGGAGCCGACGAGAATATCGTGAGTACCAGCGCACAGCAAGAGACCGGCCAACAGCCGCGCTTCGACCCGAGCATGAGCGTTGACGAGGCTTTCCGGCTGCACGCCGGCGCGCGGCGCGTCTTCGCCCGCTTCCATCTGGGCGGCTGCTCGAACTGCGCCATCAGCGAGAGCCACACCATCGGCGCGGTCAGCGAGGATTACGGCATCCCCCTTCCCATGTTGCTCGAGAGCCTCAACGCGCTGTTCGATCAGGGCGCGCTCTCCGTCGGCGACAAGGTCAGGATTCCCGATGAGATCCGCAGCAAGGTTCCGCAGCTCGCCAACGTGCCGGAGATCGGCACGATTACCGGGCTCGAGAGCGGCGCGTACACGGCCGAGTTTGGCGACGTGCGGCTTCAGGGACTGGCCGAAGACTTCGTGCCGGTCGAAGCGGACGCGACCCCCTCAGCCTAGAGCGTCTGCCTCGCTAGAGGTTTTGCGCGAACAATCCGTCGATGGGCTTCCGGTCACGGAAGCTCTCTTCGCATCCGTGCCAGAACGCCACGGCGGGCTCGCCCGATTTCCAGCAGAGATACACGATCTCACTATCGCGCATCGAGGGGAAGTCCAGCAGCCCGAGATCCAGATCCTTGAGCAGGCAGCCGTGCGCTTCGATCCGGTGGATCAGGCGGACGATCTCGCCCTTGAGCTCGCCGAACCGAGCGGGCGGAAACGGGGAACGTAGTCCAGCCAGGCGGGCAGAGGGCTGCGTGACGCCGCGCTGGAGCGCGGGGTCCGTCGCCAGCAGCTTGATCGCGAGGTCGCGCCGCTTCTCGAGCAGGTCAAAAACGAGAGGCGCGAGCTTCGGAATGAGGGCGTTTGCCTTTTGGGGCGAAAACAACTTCATGGTCTTGCGAAGGTTCCTTCGGCGTTGACGCCGCGCATCGTCTTCGTCGTCGGCCTCTCGGGCGCCGGCCGCAGTCAAGCGATGAAGACCCTGGAAGATTTGGGCTTCTACTGTGTCGAGCACCTGCCTCCGACGGCGCTCGACGCGACGATTCGCGCGCTCGATGCCGCCCACGTGCGTCAGATCGCGGTCGCGCTGGACGTGCACGCGTCAGGCGCGCTCGGGACGGCCTCGTCGGCGATCGAAAGCGCCGCGCCCGGAGAAACCAAAGCCGTGCTCTTTCTGGAGGCGCGACCCGAGGTTTTGGTGCGACGCTTTAGCGCGTCGCGACGACGCCATCCTCTCGCGTCGAGCGGCTCGTTACGCGATGCGATCGCCGCCGAACGCACCGCGCTCGCGCCGCTGCGCGCACGCGCCTCCATCGTCCTGGACACGACCGACCTCACGCTCTCGGCGCTCAAACAGCGTCTCGCCTCCGCCTTCGCGAGCGACCGCGTCGCGGTGCTTGCCGTAACGCTCGTCGCGTTTGGGTTCAAGTACGGCATTCCGCTTGACCTCGATCTGCTCTTCGACGTGCGATTCCTTCGCAATCCCAATTACGACGACGCGCTGCAACCGCTCACCGGCGCCGATCCCGAGGTCGCGGCCTTCGTTGAAGCCGACCCGTTGCTGCCGGAGTTCCTCGCGCGCGTGGAATCGCTGCTCGATTTTCTGATCCCGTGCTACGTCTCCGAAGGCAAGTCGCAGCTCACGATCGGAATCGGCTGCACCGGAGGCCGCCATCGCTCGATCTACGTCGCGCGCCGTTTGGAACGTCACCTGGCGGCCGACGAGCGCTGTTCCGTCGCCTTCGACGCGCGCGACGTGATGCGCTAACATGCAAACAGGAAAGAACCGCGTCGTCGGCTGGTTGCAGTGGCTGCTGCCGGGATTGGGCGTCAAGCGCTGGGTTTTCGTTGCCGCCATCGGACTGATCTTGCTGCTCAACGCCGTCGGGCGCTGGCTCGTAGCCGAAGGCGTGAGCATCCACGTCAACGAGATGCTCGACGACATCGTGGACGACTACTTCTCTCCTGCGTATCTTACGCTGATTTTTGCACTCGTGGGGATCGCGCTCATCGCCGTCGGATCGCGCCAATGGCTGCGCGCGCTCGTTCGCGCTGCCGGTCGCCGCGGCGAAGGCACCGTGCTCGAAACGCTGCGCGGAATGCGGCTCGAACAGGGTTACAAAATCGTGGCGATAGGCGGCGGTACGGGCCTATCTACCTTGCTGCGCGGGCTCAAGCGCCAGACCAGCAACCTGACCGCCGTGGTGACGGTCAGCGACGACGGCGGATCCTCCGGCCGGCTGCAAAAGGAACTCGGCGTGCTTCCGCCAGGCGACATTCGCAACTGCTTGGTGGCGCTGGCCGACGACGAAGCGCTCGTCACCGACCTCTTCAAGTACCGCTTCAGCGAAGGCGAGGGTTTGAGCGGACACTCGTTCGGCAATCTCTTTCTCGCCGCGATGACGGGCATCACCGGGAATTTCGACACGGCGGTCAAGGAGTCGAGCCGCGTTCTCAATACGGTCGGTCGCGTGCTGCCTTCGACACTCGACGTGGTGCGTCTGTGCGCCGAACTCTACGACGGAACGATCGTGGAAGGCGAGTCCGCGATTCCACTGGCGCAGCAGCCGATCCGCCGCGTCTTCTTCAAACCGGCCCGCGTCGCACCGCTCGACGAAGTTATCGAGGCCATCCGCGAGGCCGACGCGATCGTGCTGGGACCGGGCTCGCTCTACACGTCCATCGCTCCCAACCTCCTCGTGGATCGCATCGCCGAGGAAATCGCCGCATCCAACGCAGTCAAGATGTACGTCTGCAACGTCATGACGCAGCCGGGCGAGACGACCGGCATGACGGCTTCGGGACACCTGCGCGCGCTCTTCGAGCAATCGGGAAAGCGCGTCTGCGATTTCGCGATCGTCAACGACGACCCGCCGCAAAAGTTGATCGACCTCTACGCTCAGGAGGGCCAAGTCCCCGTGACCGTTGACGCCGACGCGATGCACGCACTCGGCGTCGAGGTCGTCGAAGCGCCGGTCATCAGCGAAACCAATACGGTACGCCACGACCCGACGAAACTCGCAAACGTGGTGATCGAAACGATCGATCGCGCCGTCGCCGAACGGGCTACGTTCGTCAAACCCGCGAGCGCCTACCGCCGGGGCGGCGTTTCGAGGCAACCGCGCGACGAAGCGATCGGATCCTAGACGAGAAGTCTACTTACTGCGCGTCGCTCGCGTCTACCGGCGGGGTTTTCGTTGCCGCCTTCGCGGCCGGATCCGGATCGAGCGCGAGGTCGAGCTCGAGCGGCTTGCCGGGCTCGGCCGTCGTGCTCGCCTGGGCCACCTTATGTCCTTGCGCCTGGACCGTGTAATCGAAGATGCCGATCGGCACTCGGTCGATCTTGAATTTGCCGCTCGCGTCGCTCGTAGCGGACAGAATCGTGTCGATCGTGACGGTCGCGCCCGCGACGGGCTGCTTCGTGGAGCTGTCCACGATCGTGCCTTGAACGGTCGCGTATTGCTGCGCCGGCGGCAGGTCGTCGTTGTTGCACGCGGCGAGGCCGGCCGCAGCGAGAGCCGCCAACGCAACGGCGCGCACGAATGCTTTCATGTCCGTTCTCTTCGAGCGCGCCGACGTGGCGCCTTGTGACTGCCGCAGGCTGATGCCGCAGGAGCGCGGAAGCGCCAAAGCATGGCCACAACCGTCCCTTCAGGCCGCCGCGCCGGCCCCGTCTTTGCAAACAACGCGCTCGAGGCCGTCGGCCACACGCCGCTGGTCCGCCTCAACAAGGTTACCGACGGCGCCGCGTGCCTCGTGCTGGCAAAGGTCGAGTACGTCAACCCCGGCGGCAGCGTCAAGGACCGTCCCGCCATCGCCATGCTCGACGCCGCCGAGGCGGCCGGGCTGCTCAAACCGGGTGGAACGATCGTCGAGCCGACCAGCGGCAACACCGGCACCGGGCTGGCCATGGCGGCCGCGATTCGCGGCTACCGCTGCATCTTGGTCATGCCCGACAAAATGTCGCGCGAAAAGATCGACCTGCTGCGCGCCTACGGCGCCGAAGTGGTCGTGACCCCCACCAACGTCGCCGCAGACTCGCCCGAATCGTATTATGCCGTCGCGACCAGGCTGGCCGCCGAGATTCCGGGGGCGTTTCAACCAAACCAGTTCCACAACCACCACAATCCCGACGCGCACTACCACACGACCGGCCCTGAGATCTGGGAACAGACCAACGGAACGATCACGCATTTAGTCGCGGGCCTGGGAACCGGCGGTACGATCTCGGGAACGGCGCGTTATCTGAAGGAACAGAATCCGAAGATTCACGTCGTCGGCGCCGATCCCGAAGGCTCGATCTATTCCGGCGACACGCCCCGCTCGTACGCGGTCGAGGGCATCGGCATGAATTATCTTCCCGAGACCATCGACCTCAAAGTCATCGACGAGATGTTGCGCGTGACCGATGGCGAGTCGTTCCTGATGGCGCGACGAATCGTCCGCGAGGAAGGCCTGCTCGTCGGCGGATCCTCCGGAACCGCCGCCGTCGCGGCCGTACAACTTGCCAAGCGGCTCGGCCCCGAGGCCGTGGTCGTCGTGATCTTTCCGGATTCCGGTCGCGGCTACATTTCCAAGATTTTCAACGACGAGTGGATGATCGCCAACGGTTTCCTTGCCGAGGGCAAACGGCGCGCAACCGTCGGCGACGTGCTCCGGAGTAAGACGCCGCTGCCGCCGCTCCTGACCGTGAAAGAGGACGACACGGTCAGCACGGCTCTCGACTTGCTTCGCAAGTACGAGATTTCGCAACTCCCCGTCATGCGCGGACACGAGCAAGTCGGCAGCATGAACGACGTCGGCGTCATGCAGGCGGTCTTCGATCGCGCCGACATCCTGCACCAGCCGGTGAGCGAAGTCATGGGCAGGCCGTTCCCGACGCTCGATCAGTCCGAGCGCATCGAACTTGCCTACAAGCTCCTCACGCTGGCGAACGCCGCGATCGTCGTCACCGATGCGGGCGAACCTATCGGCGTGGTGACGCGCCAAGACATCATCAGTTATCTGTCGGTCATCTCGCCCACCTTGGGCACCGCCCCGAAATGAAGTTCAGCACGCGGGCCATCCACGCCGGACAAGAGGCCGACCCGGCGACCGGCGCGACGATCGTTCCGATCTACCAGACCTCAACCTACACGCAAGATGCGGTCGGCGTGCACAAAGGCTTCGATTACAGTCGCACGGTCAACCCGACGCGCGTCGCGCTGGAAAAACAACTCGCCTCACTCGAAAACGCGGCGTTCGGCTGCGCGTTCGCCAGCGGCATGGCGGCGACGGCGGCTACGCTCAACGTGCTCTCTTCCGGCGATCACGTCGTCGTCACCGAAGATCTCTATGGCGGGACGTACCGCCTCTTCTCGCGCGTGCTCTCGCGCTACGGCCTGGATTTCACGTACGTGGACATGCGCGATCTCGCCGCCGTGAAAGCGGCGATCCGGCCGAACACGCGGATGATCTGGATCGAGACTCCCACCAACCCGTTGCTCAACCTCGCCGACATCGCGGCGATCGCCGCGCTGCGTTCCGGCGACGGGCGCATCGTCGTCGCCGTCGACAACACCTTCGCATCGCCGTATTTCCAGCAACCGCTCGCGCTCGGTGCCGACGTGGTCGTGCATTCCACGACCAAATACATCGGCGGCCATAGCGACGTCGTCGGCGGCGCGGTCCTCACCAACGATGCCCGCATCCACGACACGGTGAAGTTTCACCAAAACGCGGTCGGCGGCGTCCCGGGTCCGCAGGACGCGTGGCTGACGATGCGCGGAGCGAAAACGCTGGCGCTTCGCATGCGCGAGCACGAGCGCAACGCGCAAGCCGTTGCCGAGTTTCTCGAAGCGCATCACGACGTGGCCCGGGTCTTCTACCCCGGCCTGCGGTCGCACCCACAATACGAATTGGCGAAGCGCCAAATGAGCGGATTCGGCGGGATGGTTTCGTTCGTGCTCAACGGACCGGCCGGGCGAGCGATCGATTTTGCCAATCGCTTGCGTTACTTCAGCTTGGCGGAGAGCCTGGGCGGCGTCGAATCGCTGATCTGCCTGCCGGCGCGCATGACGCACGGCGCGATCCCTCAAGACGAGCGCGAACGGCGCGGCGTTGACGATTCACTCCTGCGGCTCTCGGTCGGCATCGAGGACATCGAAGACCTGATCGGCGATCTGCAGCAAGCGCTCGCCGCCACGCCCGCAGCCGTCGCCGCACGCTAGCGGCTTCAGGGGGCTTCGCGCTCGGCTGGATACCGGACCGCCTCAACGTCGTCGAGCATGGCGTGCGCTTTGGCCGCGTCGATTTCGCCGATGCGCCCGGTGATCGAGAGGATCACTCCGCGCGAACCGTCCACCCAGATATACGCATAAGTCTTCTTCGAGTCGAATCCGCTCCCAAAGGTGATCGAGAGCCAATACGCCGGCATGCCGTTTTTGAGCGTGACCTGCGCCTTGTCTTTGACCAGCGCGCCTTCAAGCTGCGGACGCGTCTCGTCTTCGAAGGTGGATTCGAAGCCCTCGAGCGGCCCCGCATTGTACGCTTCCATTTGCAACTGAACGGTCTGCATGTCTTCCTTGCCGGGGTCGATCACCCACGCGGCGATCGTTGCCGGGTCGTCGCCCAGCGCCTTGAGCGGTAAACGGCGATAGCCTACGAGCACGGCCGGCGACGGAACGCGCACGCGCATGCCGAGGTCCTCGTACACGTGGGGATCGGGTGCAGGCGTCGCCGAGGGCGCCGGAACCTGCGCGCGTAACGCACCCGCCGGAAGGATCGACATCGCGAGCAACGCCGCGACGGCGATGAACGTCTTATTCATTCGTATCCAAGACGGCGCCCAGCGCCGGAAGTGAGACCGCATAGCGGTAGCCGACATTGCGGTGGTCGTCGTCGAATTCCTGGTGCTCCACGCTCAGACCGGCATCGCGAATAGCGCTCGCGACGGCGCGCGCACCGATGTCCAGCGCGTATTCGTCCCGCCGGCCGCAATCGATATAACGCAGTCGCAGCCGCTGCAGTTCCTCCACGCGGTTCGGCGCTCGCTCGGCCGGATCGAACGCCAGCCAACGCGCGAAGACGTCGTCCCGGAGCTCGCCGCTCTTCAGGTCGAAGGGCAGGTCCAGGTCGAAAGCGCGCGTACTGCGCGGCGTGTACGCCGCGGTGTATCCCAACATCTCGATGGACGCGTACTCGTCGGCGGACCGCTTGTTGCGCCGTTCGAATTCCTCGACGAACGCCTCGATCGAGAATCCGTACCGTTCGAGGGTCCGCTGCAGCACCGGGAACGAGCGCAGCATTGAAAACCGGAACCCCGCATCGCCGCTGTGCGAGGCAAAGGCGCAGAATACGCCCGGGTGCTCCATCACCAGGTGCATCGACCCGAATCCACCGGACGATTTTCCGAGTACCGCACGGCCGCCTTCGCGCGCGATCGTCCGGTACGAGGCATCGAGGTGGCCGACGACTTCGCGCACGACGTACGTGGCGTACGCGCCGTTGTGGATCGAGTCCACGTACTGCGAACCACCCAGGCGCGTGAAGCCGTCCACGACAGCCAGAATCGCCGGGGGCATCTTCTTCTGTGCGATGCAACGGTCCATCCACTGCACGACGTTGGTTTCCCAAGGCCGCGCGGCAATGAGCGCCGCCGCATCGCCGGTGTATCCGTGCAGGCAGTACAAGACCGGATAGCGGTGCGATGCCTCGTCGTCGTAGCCGGGCGGAAGATAGACGGCGACCGGTCGCTGCGACGGGTCGCCGAGCGGGTTGTCACGCAGAGCCGCGCTGTCGAGGAAGTCGATGCGCAAATCCCCCGCGATGCCCAAGAGACGCGCGTAGTCGGATCGAGATGCCATGGGCTACCCTTCGTCGCGAGGGTGCGCGAGCACCTTACCGAACGCTAGCGAACGTGAATCGCAGCCGGCGCGAGAGCGCCCTTCGCGCCGCGGCGGCCGTCGCGCTGCTGGCCGCAGTCGCACTCTCGAGCACCGCCGCGCCCGCGCGCGCGGCCGGCTCGTGGAGAGACTGGAGCGCGTCGCGCGTCGTCGATCGCGGCGGTTATCCGGTCTTCAGCGTCAACGGGAGGCCGTTCTTCGTGTACGGCGCGGCGTTTTTCTACGAGCGCATCCCGCGGAGCCAGTGGCGCGACGCGTTGCTCTCCTACCGCCGGATCGGCATCAACACGATCGATCTCTACGTGATTTGGAATTGGCACGAACCGTCCGAGGGCGCGTTCGACTTCGACGGACATTCAAACCCCAGGCGCGATCTTCTCGGCGTGCTCCGGATCTGCAGGGAGCTGGGATTGAAGATCGTGCTGCGCCCGGGCCCCGTGATCCGCAACGAATGGCGCAACGGCGGCTATCCGGACTGGCTGCTCCAGCGCGCGGAGTACGCCATGCCGCTGCACGACGTGCTGGAAGGCCGGTATCCCGCGACCGCGACGCTCCAAAACGGTCACGCCGACGCAGCCGCCGCCGAATGGCTGGCGAACGAAACGCACCTTCGTTACGCATCGTCGTGGCTGCGCCGGGTCTTGACGACGGTTGATCCCTACGCACACGACGTCGTCGCGATCGCGCTCGACGACGATCAGGGCGCGTACATCGACAACGACACCTGGCCCGCTCCGCACTGGCGCGGTTACGTCGCTTGGCTGCAGTCGCAAGTGCGGGAGACCGTGGGGAACCGCGTCCCTCTCTTCATCAACACGTACGACATGAAGGTCGCGGCAGCGGCACCGGTGTGGGCCTGGGGCGACTGGTATCAGAGCGATGCCTTGGCGATCGGCGAGCACGACCGCGCGCAGCTCGGCTTCTCGACGGGTCTGCTGCAAACGCAATCGGCGCTTCCGACGATGATGGCCGAGTTCCAAGCCGGCTGGTTGCAAGGAGCGGGCGAAGCGACGCCCCGCCCCGCCGACCCTACCAACACCGAGCTCGCGCTCGCCGAGCTCCTATCGCTGGGAACGCACGGCGTGATCAACTTCCCGCTGCAAGATACCGTCTATCCGTCCGGTTGGGAAGCGCCGTGGGCGAACTGGTCGTACGCGTGGGACGCCGCCTACCGCCTGAACGGAAGCAACGCGCGCTACGAGCCGACCGCTCGGTTCGGCGCCCTCGTGACGCGCTTCGGGAGCTTGCTCGCTGCAACGCACGTCGCAGCGCAAGCCGCCGTCGTGTGGCCCGCGTCGCTATACGATCCTACACAGCTGACGAACCGCGACGTCGCCGCGATGCAGTCTGCGACGATGGCGGCGCAGCAGGCGTGCCGGAGCCGGAACCTCGCCTGCGACACGATCGACCTCCGCTTCGCGTCGCCCGGCGTCATCGCGCGGTATCCGCAAATCGTTCTTCCGCCGCTCGCGCTTCCGGACGCGGCGCGCGTAACGCCTACCGCAGCCCGCACGATCGCCCGTCTGTCGGAGCGCGGCGTTCTCGTGGACTCCGTTGACCGCGTCGACACGCGGTCGCCGATCGACGGCATCCCGGATGCGGTGCTGCTCCTCGGCGATACGCCCTCGGATGCCTCCTTCGTGAACGTTACCAACTGGGGTGGTACCGGAATTCACGCCCGAAACGTGCGCGTGATGCTGCCCGGCGGAATCATTGCAAACGTTGCCGACGTCGATGTCGCTCCGCGTTCGAGCGCCCTCGTTCCACTGTCGGTGCACGGGCAAAGTAGACAGGCCCATCTTGCGATCCCATCGCCACCATCGCCGGCGCCCGGATCAGACAACTCCTTCGCGTTCGCGACCGGCGTGTGGGAGGTCCAGGAGCCCGCGCACGCCGCCGCGGACGCCATCGTATTTTCGCAAGACGTTCTTCACGACGGCAACGAGCAGATCGTCATGGAGAACGGCCGCGTTCGCATGATCTTTTCTCCGCAGGCCGGTGCGCGCGTCTTTGCCCTGCAAGCTCGCGTCGCCGCCGCGAGCGGCGCTGAGATCTGGGGCCCGAACGTCGCTTCTCCAGCCGGTCTGCTGCGCGACGACGTCGCCGACGCGCCGGCGCCCTCGAATCGCGACTATATCGCCGCGTACACGCATCCGTTTCCGGCCGGGACGTTCAACCGTCCGTACCACTGCGACGTTCTGTCGAGCGGCGGCGCGCAGGCGTCGGTGCAGTGCTCGTACGATGCGCCCGATCTTCCCACGGGAGGAGGACGCTTTACGCGCAACCTGACGCTCGCAGCGGGTGCGCGCGAGATTCGCATCACCGAATCGCTACAAGCGCGCGGCGCCAACGAGCGGCTCGTGAGCGTCAACGCCTTTGCCTGCCAGGCGCCGCCCGATGCTTGCCTTCTCGATCCGCTGGAGCGCGGCTTCGCGGTCCTATCGTCTCTGACGCCGATAGCGACCATCGTGGGGTCCGGCGGCGTACAGATCGCGCCGGGCCCCGGAGACGGCGTTGTTTCGGCCTCTTTGCACGCAGGCGACTGGTTCACGATCGGCGTTCCCGGCCCCTAACGAGAGGCGTCGCGAGCGACCCGCGCGAATGCGCGGGGTCGGCACTCGTGGGGAAGTGGCGGAACGGCAGACGCAGCCGCCTCAAAAGCGGCCGGGGCAACTCGTGTGGGTTCGAATCCCACCTTCCCTACCACGTTCCGCGCATGAACGTGCAGACGACACCCCACTGCAGGCGTTCTTGCGGCGCATCCACCCGCTCGCGCAGTCGACATATGCCAGGAGCAACTACCTTTTGTAGGCGCACTGTTAAGAAATTCCCGGCCTCTTGCCTCTCAATTTACGCTAACGTAGAGTAATGACAGCGCGAACCCAACGCTGATCCTTTCCTATGGGGGCCTCCCTTGAAGTTAACTCTTGCCGTCGCCAATGCCGCGTGCTTTACGACCCTTCTCGTGACAACGGGGTGCCAAGGCGCAGAGGTCGCTACGCCTCCCGTCTCGGACGCTTCGCTCCAGGGGACTCAATTCCAGATCGGAAGCCTTCCGGCGAGCAAGGCGCAGGCCATCGCCGCGTTCACGCAACCGCTTCCCGAGCCGCTGATCGCGCTCGGCCATGGCGCGTCCCGGTATATCACGTCACCAATCATTGACGACTCGGGCGCCTATACCGACGGCCCGATCATTCGAGCAACCAACACGACGACTGGGTACGGGCTGGAAGGCGTTACGGACGTTACCGGAGCTGGCATATACGGTCACGCCGCTTCCGGCAACACCAACTCGTACGGCGTCTACGGGTTCTCGCCCGGAGGAGCCGGCGTCTACGGCTACGACGCGCAAACGGGCGCGGGCGTGCTCGGCTCGTCAATGAACGGCGACGGCGTAGAGGGGATCTCCGCGGGCTCTCAGACGTACGGAGGGTACTTCACGAACACCGGCAGCGGTGGAGCGCTCTACGCGCAAGCCGTTGGCGGAACGGCCGTGAAAGCGATCTCGAGCAGTGGGTTTCCCGTCATCTTCGCATCCTCGAACAACTCGACATCGGTCTCCGCGACCACGACCGGCTCGAAGCCTGCGGTATATGCGGTCGCAAGCGGTCCCCTGAACAGCGGCGGCGGAGCATTTGAAGGCACGGCCTACGGTCTGATCGCCCGCGCTCCGGCCGGAACGGCCTCCTACCCGATCGTCGCACAGGATTTGACCGCAAAGAACGTCTTCTATGTAGACGGCAACGGTGACGTCTTCGCGCACGGCTACAATGCCCTAAAAGCCACGTCAACCCGCCAAAAAGCGCTGGGGTACGCGGCCGCGGCGACGACGCCGGCGGTCGAGGACACCGGGTCGGCGCAATTAGTGAACGGCTCGGCAACGGTCCGGCTCGACCCGACGTTCGCGCAAATGATGGACTCGACGTCCACCTATCACGTCGCGCTCACGCCGGACGGCGATACGCTGGGCCTCTATGTCGCCGGGAAGACCGGCAGCGCCTTCGTCGTGCGCGAGGTACAGGACGGACGCGATTCGTTGGCATTCGACTATCACGTCTACGGGACGGCGCAGGGTCACGCGCGCGATCGAATGGGTCTCGCGTCGAGCGCCGGTCCTCGACCGCCGGCCAGGCCGCGCTAGGCCGTTGAGGAAGACGTCATGAACGATCGAGTCGTCCGTCACTTTGCAGCCGTCGCCGCGGCGCTCTCCCTTGCTGCGTGCGGCGGCGCCGGCGGCGGATTCGCGACGGGCGCGGACGCGAGCGCCCAGCGCAGCGCGTACGTTCCCCAGTCGACAGGCCCCGCGTTCCCGCAACCGGTTCCCGAATCGCCCAGCGCCGCGCTCGCCGGCGGCATCTCACGGAACATCACGTCGCCCATCATTGACGACTCCGGCGCCTACACCAACGGCCCGATCATTCGAGCGACCAACACGACGACCGGATACGGAATGGAAGGCCTTACCAATGGGGCCGGCGCGGGCGTCTACGGTCACGCCGGCTCGAGCAGCTCGGCGTCATATGGCGTATACGGCTTCTCGCCCGGAGGAGCCGGCGTCTTCGGTTACGACAGCACGAACGGCGCCGGCGTTCTCGGTTCGTCCGTCGGCGGCGTCGGCGTCAAAGGGGTCTCCGCCGGCCCTAATGCCTGGGGCGGCTACTTCACAAACACCGCTACGGGCGGGTGGGCAGTCTCGGCCGCTGCAACCGGTTCGACCGCGTTGCAAGCGATCTCGGTCTCAGGGATCGGCGTGGAAGCCGAAACGAACAGCATCTGGGCAGCACTCATCGCGGGATCGATCGGAACGGGGCCCGCACTTCTTGCACTCGGCGGCGCGCCTGGTTCGGGCAACGGTACCGGCGGTTACTTTAAAGGAACGGACCTCGGACTGCTCGTCCAGGCACCGTCCTCGGTGGTTTACGCGATCCTCGCCACCGATTCACAAGGTAACAACGTGTTCCACGTTGACGGCAACGGCAACGTTGCCAGTCACGGTACGTACACCACGCTCGTCGCCACGAAGACGAGCGGCAGAACGATCGCATACGACGCAACGGCGATCGCTCCGACGATCGAGGACACCGGCTCGGCGCGACTCGTGAACGGGTCGGCAACCATCGCTTTGGACGCGACGTTCGCACAGACGATCGACCGGCAACGGCCGTATCACGTGATGATCACGCCGGATGGCGAAACGCAGGGGCTTTACGTCGCGGCGAAGACGGCCGGCGGCTTCGTCGTACGCGAGGTTCGGGGCGGACACCGTTCGTTAGGCTTCGACTACCACATCTATGCCACGGCGCTCGACGCAGCGCGAGAAAGTGCCGGGGCGCCCGCGAACGTCGGCCGTGGAATACTGCCCGGGAACCCGGCCGATCGCGCGGACGTCTCCAAACCTGCGCTCGGGAGTCCCGACCGTCGGGGGGCGAGCATGCAAACCGTGGCGGAGGCTCGGCAGCCCGCAGGAGCGTTGCCGCCGACGGTTCCCGGAAAAACGCCGGCCCTCACCGTGTTCCCGCAGTCGCCTCCCGAGCCGCTGATCGCACTCGGTCGCGAGGTTTCGAGAGACCTCACGTCGCCCATCATTAACGACTCGGGCGCCTATTCCAACGGTCCGATTATTCTTGGAACCGACACGACGAGCGGATACGGCATGGAGGGCATTACCGATGGCTCGGGCGCGGGCGTCTACGGTCACGCCGCATCCACCAACGTAACGTCGTACGGTGTCTATGGCTTCTCGCCCGGCGGAGCCGGCGTCTACGGCCACGACGGCAAGAACCGCTCGGGCATCCTCGGCTCGTCGGTGAGCGGCTACGGCGTAGAGGGTATGTCGGCGGCAAACAACTCGTGGGGCGGGTACTTCACCAACACGGGCGGCGGCGGTGCGCTCTACGCCCAAGCGACCGGAGGAACGGTCGGAACGGTCATTCAGGCCTATTCAGCCAACGCGGTCGGCTTGTCCGCTCAATCGACGAACAATATCGCGCTCTACGCGACGAACGCCGGCGACGGCGTTGCCGTGTCCATCGGCGGTAACGGAATCGCCGTTGGCGGCGACATCGAGGGAACGAAGATCGGCGTCGTCGGCGCCGGCATCGATCCATTCGTGGTCGAGAACACCGCGGGCAACGACATCTTTTACATCGACGATACCGGGCAAGTGTACGCCACGGGAACCTACGCCACGTTTATCGCTACCGCAACTCGCGGAAAGGCGCCCGCGTTCGGCGAGACGGCAACGACGCCGACGATCGAGGACGCCGGTTCCGCGCGCTTGACCGACGGCTCGGCGGTCGTTCCTCTCGATGCCGCATTCGCACAGACGATCGACACGAGATCGCCGTATCAAGTGATGATCACGCCGGAAGGCGACACGCGTGGGCTCTACGTGGCAAGCAAGACCGGCAGCGGCTTCGTCGTGCGCGAGTTTGGCGGAGGTCACGGTTCCGTAGCCTTCGATTATCACATCTACGCTACGGCGCTCGGCCGCGGAGGCGAACGGATGGCCATCGTGCCGGGCGGCGCTGCCGCAGGCGCGCCGAGAACGCCACTGGCCCAGCCGCACTCTCAGCGATAGGCACTGCGACCCGCCCAGATCGCACGACGCGAACTGCAACGGCGATCTGCCGCTGCAGATCGGAAGTGACTGGATCTCAGCGTCTTTGCGCGCCAATTTGGCGTCGAGGGCCTCAATCGCAGCGAGCGCCACGCCATCCTCGTCGATCGAGGTGATATGCCGGTTATCTTCGCCGACGTTGAATGCCGCATAGAAGTCCTGAGCCATCGGGCCGACGTGCCGCACGCCGCGTTCGGTCGTGTAGCTCCACTCGCCGATCGGGAACGGCCAGCCGTTTGAGCCTGGATTTGGGAATCATCCCAACCATGCGACCTTTGTAGGCACCGTCCGTCGTTAGGCGGCACACCATCAAGATGCTGGCCCGCACGGGCGTCACGCGACTCGGAGCCTCTCCACGAGACTCGTTAGGAGACAACCATCATGGCTACATCCGCGCAGCCGAACATCGTCTACATCATGGCAGACGACATCGGCTGGTTTAACATTGGAGCGTATCATCAGGGCATTATGTCCGGCCGCACGCCGAACCTCGATAGGCTCGCCACCGAAGGCATGCGATTTACGGACTACTACGCTGAAGCGAGCTGCACGGCGGGGCGCGCTCAGTTCATTACCGGCCAACTGCCGATACGCACCGGACTTACTACCGTCGGCCAAGCCGGCGCGAAAGTCGGCATGCCCGCCGAAGCGCCCACCATCGCGACGGCACTCAAGTCCATGGGCTATGCAACCGGTCAGTTCGGAAAAAATCACCTGGGCGACCTGAACGAGTACCTGCCGACGCTTCACGGCTTCGATGAGTTCTTTGGCTATCTGTATCACCTCGACGCCATGGAAGATCCGGCGCACCCGAACTACCCGCAAGCGCTCAAAGACAAGATCGGTCCGCGCAACATGCTGCACACGTGGGCGACCGACACCGACGATCCGACCGTGGATCCGCGCTGGGGCAAAGTCGGCAAACAGAAGATCAAAGATGAAGGCGAACTCTTTCCAAAGCGGATGGAGACCGTTGACGACGAGATCCTCGCCCACGCCTTAACGTTCATGGACGGAGCGAAGTCGGCCGGAAAGCCTTTCTTCCTCTGGCTCAATCCTACGCGGATGCACGTCGTGACGCACCTCTCCGACAAGTACGAGAAGATGCGCACCTCGGAAAACGGATGGTCGATGCAAGAGGCCGGCATGGCGCAGCTCGACGACATCGTCGGCGGCGTTATGAAGTACCTCAAGGACCAGAGCCTCGAGGACAACACGATCGTCGTCTTCTCTACCGACAACGGTTGCGAAAACTTCACCTGGCCGGACGGCGGGCAGACGCCGTTTGCCGGCGGAAAGGGCACCGTACTCGAGGGCGGCTTCCGCGTTCCATGCATCGCGCGCTGGCCGGGAAAGATCCCCGCGGGGAAGGTAGAGAACGGCATTATGTCGGGTCTCGACTGGTTCCCGACGTTCGTGTCCGTCGCCGGCAACGCAACGATCGCGGGCGAACTGACCAAAGGCAAGAAGCTCGGTGACACGACGTACAAAGTGCATCTCGACGGCTACGACCAGACGCCGCTTCTCACCGGAAAGGGGCCGTCGAATCGGCACGAGATCTTCTACTTCGCGGAGAGCACGCTCGGCGCGGTGCGCGTCAACGACTACAAGTACCGCTTCATCGACCAGCCGGGCGGCTGGCTCGGCGGTACGGTCAAGCTGGACTGGCCGTCCATCTGCAACCTGCGTCTGGACCCGTTCGAACGAACCGGCCTGGGCGGATCGCTCGCGTTCTACAACTGGTTCGCGTATCAGTTCTGGCGCTTCGTTCTCGTCCAAGAGGTCGTGGGCAGATACGCGCAGACGTTCGTGGACTTTCCGCCGATGCAAGCCGGTGCATCGTTTAACATGGAAGCCGTGAAGGCGCAAATCCAAAAGGCCATCGCGGCGCACGCCGGAAACTAGGCTCCCGAGCAAATACGATCGGCGCCGTCGCGTCATGAGGATGCGGCGGCGCTCTTTCTTTTTGCGAACTCTTTACACGCCGGGAAAAGGAGACCGCGGCGCGCGCGTTCGAACCTTTCCTTCCCCCATGAGGAGCCGACCTATGCGACAACTCGCCCTCGTCCTCGCGATCGCCGTTCTCTCCGGCTGCGGCGGGCCGCGCGGCGTCGGCCTGGGCGGTTCGCCCGTGCTTCCGGCCGCCGGCGCCGCCGCGACCGACCTCTCCTCTGCCGTAACCTCGAGCGTGCCCGTCGTCGGCGGCTGCCAGATCTTCCCGGCGACGAATCCGTGGAACACGAACATCTCCAAGTATCCGCTCGACCCAAACTCGGCCGGCTACATCAGAGAGATGACGGCGTCCACCAACCACTTGCATCCCGACTTCGGCCAGGACCCGACGTACGGCATCCCGTTCGTCGCGGTTCCGAAGACGCAAAAGCTTGTCCCCATGGTATTCGGCTATGCCGATCAGAGTGATAAGGGGCCGTATCCGTTCCCCGCGAACGCGCCGATCGAGGGCGGTTCCAGCTCGACCGGCGACCGGCACGTGTTAGTGCTGCAAGAGGGCACGTGCAAACTCTACGAGACGTGGTCGTCGTATCCGCAGAACAAAGGCGCGTCCTGGACTGCCGGGTCCGGTGCGCTCTTCACGCTAAGTTCGAATACGTTGCGGCGCGACGGCTGGACGTCCGCGGATGCGGCGGGCCTGCCGATCTTCCCGGCGCTGGTCAAGTGCGCCGAAGTCAAAGCCGGCGTCATCAATCACGCCCTGCGCGTGACGTTTAACCATACCCAGGCCGGGTTCATCCACCCGGCGACGCACTTTGCCAGCAGCAGCACCAACGTCGACTATCCGCCGATGGGCCTGCGTTTGCGCTTGAAAGCTTCGTACAACATTTCGGGATTCAACACCGTATCGCGGATCATCCTGACGGCGATGAAAACGTACGGCATGTTCGTGGCCGACAACGGTTCGGATTGGTTCTTCCAAGGTGAGGGCACCGGAAACAACCCGGCCACGTGCTGGAACGACAACGCCCTCGACCAGCTCAAGTCGGTTCCCGGTTCGGAGTTCGAAGTAGTCAAGACGGGGACGATCCTTCGGACTCACTAGCTTCGCGAACCCCCGTTACGTTCGCCCCCGGGCGGATCCAAGGCGAAATCGCGGTACCGGGCGATAAGTCCATCTCCCACCGGGCGCTCATCGTCGCCTCAGCGCTTGACGCGCCCGTTGCGATCGCGAACCTCAACTCCGGTCGCGACGTGGCGGCGACGCTGGGCGCCGTTGAAGCACTTGGTGCGCATGTGGATCGCACCGGTGACGCAAGCGTCGTCGTAAGGGGCGGCCGCCTCCGCGCGCCCGAGGCGGCGCTGGATTGCGCGAACTCGGGTTCGACCGCGCGCATGATGCTCGGCGTATGCGCGGGCGCAAACCTTACCGCTGCGTTCGACGGCGACGCGTCGCTGCGCGCGCGTCCGATGGAGCCGGTCGCCGCCCAACTGCGCGCGTTCGGTGCGAAGATCGAAACCTCAGACGGGCGCCTGCCGATGACGATCCGCGGAACGCCGCGCATCGAGACGCGCGACTTCATTCTTCTCTCGGCTTCGGCGCAGGTCAAGACGGCGCTGCTCTTCGCGGGACTCTATGCGCGCGCGGCCGTGACGATCGCGGGGGATCGCCACTCGCGCGATCATACCGAGCGTCTGCTGCGCTTCCTCGGCGCCGGCGTCTCGTGGGACGGGCGCACCGTTGCCTTGCATGGATTCGATCTGACGCCTCGCCCGATCGACGTCGCGCGCGACGCGTCGGCCGCGGCTTTCTTCATCACCGCAGCGACGATTACGCCTGGCAGTCGCGTCTCGCTCCCCTCATGCGGCGTCAATCCGACGCGCACGGGCCTGATCGACGCCTTGCTGCGCATGGGAGCGGACATCGCGCTCTCGAACCAACGCGACGTCGCCGGTGAACCGGTCGCCGACGTGATCGTCCGGTACGCTCCGCTTCGGGCGATAAGTGTCGACTCGGACCTGGCCTTGCGCGCGATCGACGAGATCCCGCTGCTTGCGGTCGCGGCCGCCTTCGCGAGCGGCACGACCAAAATCGCCGGCATCAAAGATTTGCGAACGAAAGAATCGGATCGCGTGGCCGCGATCGAGGGGCTGCTGGGGGCCGCGGGCATTCGCGCCGCGGCAACCGGCCCAAATGCCATGGAAATCGAAGGCGGCAGGCCGGCGGCGCGCGAGGGCTCGATCGTCGAAACGCACGACGACCATCGCATCGCCATGGCGGCGGCAGTCCTGGCGTGCGCGTGCGGACCGCTCACGATCGACGGCGACGCGAGCATCCCGGTCAGTTTTCCCGGATTTGCCGAGCGGTTGTCGCTCGCGCAGCGCTAAGCCCGGCGCCCGGCTCCGAGCGACCGCACCGTGGCGACGAGCATCGCGATGCGCTTGAAAAAGAGATAGCTGCGATTGAGCGAGTCGATGGCGATCTGCGAACGCGCGATCAGATCGTTCGCTCGAAGGCTCGCGGCGCTAAACTGATCGGCGCGCGCTTGAAACGCGGGCAGATTCAGGCTGTCGACCGAGTCGTTCACACGCTTGACGAATTTGGCGGTGTTGCCGGCCGCCAGAATCAGCAGGACGATCGAGTACAGCAGCATGATCGCCGACGCGACGCACGCGACGATGAGAAACCCAATGGCGATGCGCGACGTCGGCATCATCATGCGGCCGAGTCACCCTTTGACGGGGTGCCGCCGGACGGCTCGGGCGCCTTGGCCGGGCTCGCCGAGCTCTCTGCGGGTTTGGCGTCGGCGGGCTTGGAGTCGCTCGTCTTGGAGCCGCCGTCGCTCGAGGAGGCGGACTTCGACCCGGACTTCGGGCGGGAGTCGGTCACATAGAACCCGGAGCCCTTAAAGACGATCGGCGCGGGATTGAAGACGCGCTTGAGGGCTCCGCCGCAGGCCGGGCACTTCTCGTCGTACGTCTCGTCGAAGCCGTGGCGGACCTCGACGACGTGGCCGCAGTCGGAGCAACGATAGTCATAGAGAGGCATGGGCTAAAGTATAGTCCGCCTAGCAGTCGAGGTCAATGACTGCCAGCGACGAGGTCTCTTCGTGTAATTCGACCATTCCCTTGAAGTGGACCAGGGCGTCTTCCAGCGCCGTCCCGATCTTCCGGCCGTGTTTCCAGCGGTCCATCAGGGCGCCGAAGCGTCCGTGATACGACGGATACGAGACGCGCGCATGCACGCGCGAGATCGCCGTCTTCCGTTCGATCCGGAACTCGATCCGCCGGCGCACCGAGTAGGCGCCGACCAGCGAGAGATGGTGATTGGTGATGTACGAATCCACCTCGAAGAGTTGCTCCTCTTCGCCGGGGAGCAGCGAACGCACCAGGATCTCGCTCCCCAACCCAAGCGGCGCGTCCCGGTCGAGGAGACGCGCGCTCCGCACGAACGAAAGCCACGCGGGCCATTTCTCGACGGCGCAGATCAGCGCGAACGGCGCCTCGGCGGGCGAGGCGATGTCGTGGGTTGCCGTGAAGCTGCGCAGTCCCGGGCGCAGCAGAAGATCTTCAGTCGCTACGGCGGCCATGCTGGGTCACTTTTGGAAGCCGCGCGCGCGTGCCTGCCGCCGCGTCCGGCGTTGCCCTCACGCCAGAGGAATCTCGCCGCTCGCCACGCCGGTGGCAAAGGCGACCAGCGTTCGGATGCCCAGGGGCAGCGCGTTTTCGTCCACGCGGAATTCGGGACTGTGTCCGCTGTGGACCGCACCGTCGCGCTCGCTGCGCACGCCAAGCCGCACGAGCACGCCGGGAACGCGCAGCGCGAAGTACGCAAAATCCTCCGCGCCCATGGAAGGTGCAAGCCGCTCGACGCGCACACCGGCGCGCTGAAGATACTCCGAGAACGCCTGCGCGAGCGGCACGTCGTTGACCACCGGTGGATATCCGTAGAGGACGCGCAGCTCCGACTTTACGCCGTAGGCCGCCGACACGCCGTCTACGATGCGGCGCACCCGCTTCTCCCAACCCTCACGGATCTCCGGATCGAACGCCCGAATGGTGCCGGAGAGTTCGACGACGTCGGCGATGATGTTGTTGCGGTAGCCGCCTGCGATCGTGCCGATCGTCAGCACGACGCTCTTGAGCGGGTCGGTCTCGCGCGCGGCGACGTTCTGTAGCGCGAGCACCATCGCCGCAGCGGCCGGAATCGCATCCACCGCCGCGTGCGGATGCGCGCCGTGGCCGCCCTTTCCGCGCACCGTGATGTACAACTCGTCGGCCGCCGCGCAGACGGGACCGGGCGTGATACCGATCCGGTCGGCGGGAATGCGCGTGTCGACGTGCAGCATGGCGATCGCTTCCACTTTCGGATCGTCCAAGGCGCCTTCGTCGATCATTGGCTGCGCGCCGCCGGGGCCTTCTTCGGCCGGCTGAAAGAGCAGCACGATCGTGCCCGCAAGCGTCTCGCGCATGGCGGCGAGAATTCGCGCCGCGCCCAGCAGCATCGCCGTGTGCGCGTCGTGACCGCATGCGTGCATCTTGCCCGCAACTTCGGATGCAAACGGTAAGCCGGTTCGCTCGGTGAGCGGCAGCGCGTCCATGTCGGCGCGTAACGCGACCGTGCGCCCGGGGCGCTTGCCTTCGATCACGCCGATCACGCCGGTGCCGGCGACGCGCCGGTGCCGGATGCCCAGGTCGTCCAGCTCGCGCTCGACCAGCGCGGCGGTCTCGTTCTCCTCAAAGCCCAGTTCGGGCCGGCGATGGATGGCGCGACGGATTTCGACGGTGCGCGCGAGGACGGCTTCGCTCGGTTCAACGATCATGCAGCACCGATTCCGGAGGGAGTGGCCGCCTTCCCTGTAGCGAATGAGAACGGGAGATGATCATCCCCGACGTCGCGCTGGCCATGCTGGTCAACCGGACCGCGCAAGCCTATGTCAGCGGTACGCCCGCTTATATGACGTACCGCGAGACGACGCGCATTTCGGCGCCGTCCATGGGTCGCACCCAAGAGATCGACCGCTCCGTTGCCGTTCGCGTGGCCGACAACTACGCCGTCATGCGCGACTTGCCCGACGGCGGCGAGCGGACCGGCGAGGCGTTCCCGATCATCGCTCAGTTCAATCCGTTCTCCGCCTATCAGTTCAGCTATTTCGCGAACCTCAAGAACGTCGAGATTCATCTCCAGCGAGGAGCTCCGGTCACGTTTCCGATTCCGGCGCCCGATCCCGGCGTGGACGTCCTCGTACCCTACAACAGCTTCTGGGCGGCGCGTTATGCGCCCGACTCGACCGAGCAGCACTTGCATCTGCTCGTGGATCCCACCGCGCGCGTCGGGCAGGGTTTCTACCCGAGCGAAGTCATCGAGGATCCTCAAACGCAATTGCCCTCACACGTCGAGATCCGGACCGCGAACAGCGACATGGTCATCGCGCTCGACTATCAGGTCATCCAAGGCCACTGGGTGCTCACGCACGGACGCTTCTCGGCAACCGAACACGTGATCGTCTCGACGTTCAAAGTGATCGCCGACGTCACGTACGATGACTTCGCGTTTCCCACCCAAGCGCCCGATCCGCGGCTTGCCGGAACTCCGGTGCCCACGGTTACGCCTTAAGAACGAGAACGCAAGCGTGCTGGCGGAGAGGGAGAGATTCGAACTCTCGAGACGCTCATCACGTCTGCCCGCTTTCGAGGCGGGTGCCTTCAACCACTCGACCACCTCTCCACGCACGAAGCACGCTTGCCCCAAAGCGCCCCTAACTACAGCGCCGGGCCTCCAATACCTTCCCCCTCGCGATTCCGGCGGGCGCGAAAGAAGCGTTGCAACTGCGCGGCCGCCTCGTGTTCCAGGACGCCCGCCTCGATCTCGACACGGTGGTTCGTCTTCGGGGAGCGCAAAACGTCGAACGCGCCGCCGTCGGCGCCGCCTTTCGGATCGCGTGCACCGTAGACCAGGCGTTTGATTCTCGCGGCGATCATCGCGCCGGCACACATCACGCAAGGCTCTTTGGACACGTAGAGCGTCGCGTCGGAGAGGCGCCAAGCCCCCAACCGCTCCGACGCGCGGCGAATCAAGAGAATTTCGGCATGCGCGGTCGCGTCGCGATCCGTCTCCTTCTCGTTCTTCCCTTCGAGAACGAGGTCGCCGCTCACGAGAACCGCGCCGATCGGCACGTCGCCGCACGCTTCGGCGTCGTTCGCGAGTTCGAGTGCGCGACGGAGGAACGCCTCGTCGCTCGGACTTGCCGCCATCGAAGCGCTTACGCTCCTCGCTGCCGGATCGCGCAGACCGGCACGGTGCTCGCGCGCAGGACGCCTTCGGCAACGCTGCCGAGAATGAAACGCGGGATACCGGCGCGTCCGTGCGTACCCATCATGATGCAGTCCGCCTCTGCACCCGCCGCCGCAGCCAGGATTTCGTCCGCCGCTTTGCCCTGACGCAGCGACGTCGCGACGTCCGCGCCGAGCGATTGAGCGAGCGCCTTGCTCTCGTCGAGCAAACGCTTTGCGTGTTTCTTTTTTTCGACTTCGAGGAACTCGCTGCGATCCAGGTCGTCCCAGCGCGAATCCACTTCATCGATAACGACGCACAGCGTCACGCGCGTGCCTTCGGCACGGGCCAGATCGCATGCGAAGCGCAACGCGAGTTCGGCCGCCGGCGAACCGTCGACCGCGACGAGCGCGCGCGTCAGCGGGCCGGTCCTGCGCTTGTCGGCGCGTTTGGGAACGACGAAAACCGGAACGCTCGATGCGCGGATGACGTCTTCCGCCGTGCTGCCCACGGCGAAGCGTTCGAATCCGCGCCGCCCGTGCGTCCCCATGACGATCAGGTCCGGGCAGATGCTTTGCGCCTCGGTGAGGATCGCCGATGCGGGCGAGCCTTCGAGCTCGGCCCGTTCTGCGACGACGCCGGCCCGCTTGGCGCGCTCCTCGGCCGAGGCGAAGATTGCGTTGGCCTCTTTCTCGAGGGCGTCCAGGAGCGGCCGCGGGTCGGTGACGTCCGCGGGCTCCTCCGACGAAGCGGCAATTTGGACGATGTTCATCGAAAACGCGATCGTCAGCTGCGCGCCGTGCAATTTCGCGCGCTCGATCCCGAAGTCCAACGCCTTCGTCGCGATATCCGATCCGTCTACGGGGACCAATATGCGCTTCATCGCGCTCCTTGTCGGCAAACCAATGGCGCGCCCGGAGGGATTCGAACCCCCGATCTCAGCCTTCGGAGGGCTGCGCGTTATCCAACTACGCTACGGGCGCCTGGTGGCTGCTAGCTCTTTGGAGCGTCGGGCGACGGTCCCTGGCTGGGCATGTGTTTGAAGAGATCGAGTTTATGATCCACCAGCGTGCGATAGAACTTCCGCACGCAATCGGGATGCCCGAAGAAATACGTCCGCGCATAGGCGAGATCGTCGCCGGAACTATCGGGAACGTAGTGCGAGATTTCGATCTCTTCCATCTGCGTCCGGTCGACGGGATGGGGACAAAAGTCGCACGGGATGGTGGACATCGGTATAAAAAACCCGCCTTGCAAAAAAATGTGGCTCGGGTAGGACTCGAACCTACGACCAAGGGCTTATGAGTCCCCTGCTCTACCACTGAGCTACCGAGCCGTAAGCCGCGGGCTAACGTTTCGACGAATCAGAATACCACCCCCGCGGGCAGGCTTGCAAGCGCCGCTGGGGGCGCTCAAGGCCCCGGCGGGGCGTGGACGGCCCGTCAGTTTTCGGCGCAGTTCACTGCGCTCCGACAAGGACGATCGTCGGCCGCCACCGCCGTTACGGCGTATGAAAGCCATAAGGCGCACGCCGCACCCCAGCACACGTATGGAATGCGAAGTCCGGCATCGCCAATTGCAAAGCCGGTGGCTCCGAGGCCGACGAAGACCGCAGCCGTGACGTAATAGGCCGGCGCGGGAAGCCAACGCGCCAGCAAGACGAAATGCAGACCAACGATGATGGCCTGGACCGATACGGAGAATTCGACGGACTGCATGGCGGGAAGAAAAACGAACGCGGCGAGGATGGCCAGCCCTTCTAGGCCGCTTGCAAGACCGACGACGCGCCCGATGTGCCGCCGTTCTTCGGGGCGCGACGCCGGCCGATCTCGACGCATTGCCGCGAGCAGCATGAGGACGAACGCAATGCACGGCACGAGATACAGCAGCGGCGGCGCGTTCGAACCCCAAACTCCCACGCTCCACCAAAGGCTAGCGAATACACCTGTGACGACCGCGACGACTCTCATGACGCGTCCCCGTCTTTCTTACGTTGTAAGGCGCGGCATGGCCGAAGACGCAGAAGAGCCGCGGCGATAAGCCGCGACTCTTCCGACGAGATCCGCGGTCGGAGGGACTCGAACCCCCAACCTACAAGTTCGTAGCCTGTTGCTCTATCCAATTGAGCTACGACCGCNNTAGCAAACCGCCGCCTTCAGCCGCTCGGCCATCTCTCCACGCCAGCCCCGACGATTCTCGCCTGCCGGCCGCCGAGCCTGCGGAGCGCGGCGCCCGCCGCCGCTACGACTTTGGTGCGGTCGGCCCCGACAGCGGCGGCTCTTCCACGAACTCGACGCGCGCCGCAGGTGACGTCGGCGCCGTGGCTGCGGCGGGCGCAGCCGGCGGCGTCGCGGGAACCGTGGCGCGCGACCGGCGCGCAAGCAGCGCATCCACCCCCAGCACGCGGCCCGCGGGCAGCACCAGGAACAGTGCCGTGAGCACCAGCGTCGTGCCGTCCAAACCCGTCCACGATCCGAACTTGTCCATGCCGTGCGATGCGATGTAGTTGAGCGTCAGGAAGACGCCGCCCAGCGCGCCCACGCGCGTGAAGAGTCCGAAGACCAGCGAGCAGCCCACGAGTACTTCGCACAACCGCACGAGCTCGGCGACGAGACCGATGTTCGGTTGCACGAATCCGGCGAGAAAATTGTGGTAGGGACCATTCGTGACGGCGATCGCCTGCGTCACGTACTGTACGATGACGCCGGCCGGCGGCATGAACTGCTCGCTGTGCTTGAATTTTGGTACGCCGTGGCCGAGCCAGATAATGCCGGTCGCAACGCGCGCGAGCGCCAGCCAAAAGCCGTACCGCGCGGGTGAGGGCAACTTCACGCAACGTTTTCCCGGCGCGTCCGCGCCAAGCTCAGCACGAACTCGGCGACGTCGCGCGCCGCGTCCGGACGGCCCGCGCTCGCCGCCGCCGCGATCATCTTCTTCCGCCGCTCCGAGTCGCCGAGCACGCTGGCCAGCGTCTCGCCCAGTTCGGGCAGCGTCTGAACGTCGGTCGCGGCGCCGCGTTCGATCAAGAAGCGCGCGTTGCGCTCTTCCTGTCCCGGAAGCGGTTTGCACAGAATCATCGGAATGCGCGCCGCGAGCGCCTCGGCGACGCTCAGCCCGCCGGGTTTGGTCACGAACGCGTCACACGCGTGCATGTAGTCGTAGACGTTGTCCACGAACCGCAGGACGCGCACGGGATATTTCACGCCTTCGGCCGCGGCCAAGATGCGCCGCTCCTGGCGCGGGTCCGGTCCGGCTACGACCACCGCGCCGATCGGCGTGCCGACGTCGTCGAGCGCACCGAGCATTTTGGCCAGCGGCGCCATGCCCAAGCCGCCGCCCATCATGAGCACGAGCGGAAGGTCGAGGGGCAGACTCAAGCGTTCGCGCAAGGCGCGACGGGGTTCGAGCGTGGGCGCGAAGCGAGCGTCGATGGGAATGCCCGAGGCGAGGATCCGCTCGGGCCGCGCGCCTCGCGCGATCATCGCTGCGCGAACCGACTCGTCGGCAACGGCGTAGCCGTCCACGTTGTGGTGCACCCAGAAGGCGTGCACGGCGAAGTCGGTCACGATGCCGACGACCGGGGGCGCGTCCGCGTAGGCGTTCTTGTATTCCGCCATCGCGCCGCATGGGAACGCGTGCGTGCAGACCACCACGTCGGGGCGCTCGCGCACCATCAGCTCGCGCAAGTTTCCGGCGGTGAATTGGTGCGCCCACGTTCGGAACGGACCGACTTCGGTGGCCCGCTCTGCGCGCTGATAAACGTAGCGATAGAGCTGCGGGATCGTCTTGACCATTTGGAGATAGCCGTCCGCGACGACGCGCGATACGACGAGCGCGGCGTACTTATAGGAATCCACCACGTTCGTACGCACGTCCGGATCGATCTCTTGCAGCCCGGCGCATACGGCTTTCGCGGCCGACTGATGGCCAACGCCGACGTTCGCCGAAAGAAACAGGATGCGAATTAGGACTTGCTCCCCTCTTTAGTCGGTTCCGGCACGACGCCGCCTGACCGAGGAGGCGTATCGCCGAACGGAGATTCTATCGCCGTGCTCTGCTCTGGGGAAAATCGCTGCGTTCCGTCAGCATTGCGCGCCGGCGTGTCTTCCAGTCCCGCTTCGAGCGGCTCGCCGGCAGCCTCTTCGGCAAACGCCATGAAGTCGTCCAGGATCTCTTGCGCGAGCTCGTCGCTTTCGATCAGTTTTCCTTGCAAATCGGTAACGATGAACACGTCCTCGGCTTCATCCGAGCCGGCGGCGGCGGTACCTTCGTGGAGGAGCACGGCGTACGCGTCGCCGCCCTCTTCGTCGTCCAGAATCCCCACGACCTCATACTCCGTCTGCTCCTCACCGGGCACTTGGATAAAGAGCTTCTCGCCGAGTTCGAGCGCCGTTGGTGGGACGCCGTTGATGGAAGTCATGATGTGGCTCCTCTTCATTTGAGACACCGTGCTACGTTGGCTTGGTGCTCCGCGAGCGTACGCGCGAACACGTGGCGCCCGCCACCGCAATAGACGTAGTACAGGGCATCGGTCTTCGCCGGATGGAGCGCCGCCTCCACCGAGGGGAGGCCCGGATTGGCGATCGGGGTCGGCGGAAGGCCGGCGTGGAGATAGGTGTTGTAAGGCGAGTCCATCGCGAGGTCCGACCGCGTGATCTCCGTTTGGTGCTCCGGGAGCGCGTATTCGATCGTCGCGTCGATTTCCAGCGGCATCTCCAATTTCAGGCGGTTGTAGATCACTCCCGCGATGAGCGGGCGATCCGCCTCGACCTTGGCCTCGCGCTCGACCATCGATGCCACCGTCACGGCCTGCGGCACCGTGACGTGCAGGCCGCGCGCGCGCTCGGCCGCGTCCGCGGGGAGTTTTGCGAGAAACTCGTCGGTCATGATCTTGGCGACTTGCGCGGGCGTGGCATCGGTCGGCACCAGGTAGGTGCTCGGAAAGAGAAAGCCTTCAAGGGAGGCGGTCTTGGTGCCGTCCACGTCGAGCGAACCCCGCGAGAACGCGTCGGCGAAGGCGTCGGAGGAGCCGAATCCTTGAGCTTGCAAGCGTTCGGCGATTTGCTTGGCGGTAAAGCCTTCGGGTACGGCCACCCATCGCGCGACCTCCGCTCCGCCGCTCAGCAGCGCGTGGAGCACCTCGTTCTCGCTCTCGTGCGGCGGGAAACGATACTCGCCTGCACGCACGTCGGCGTCCTCGTGCCGCAAGCGAACCAGCAGGCGGAACGCAAGCGGATCGGCGATAACGCCCGAGTCGGCCAGTTGCGCCTCAACCCGGGTGAAGGAGCTGCCTCGCTCCACGACGACCTGCGTCGACTGCGCCGGGTGGGACGCGTCACCGTACACCGCGTGCCACCACCACACGCCCGTTGCCAGCGCGAGCAGCGCCAGCAGTCCGGCCGCGGCGGCTGCAATGCGCATGAGGGTACGAATCACGAACGCGCGTCGCGGCCACGGCGCGCGAGAAAGCTTTCCAAAATCAGCGCCGCGGCCATCTTGTCGACGACGTCGCGCCGCTTGCGCCGCGACACGTCCGCTGCGATCAGTGTCTTGGTCGCCTGTGCCGTCGTCAGGCGTTCGTCCACCCGATGAATCTCCCCAGAAAACACGCGCGCGAGTTGCTCCACGAACGCGTCCATTTTTTGCGCCGCGACGCCGCGTTCACCGGTTAGCGAAATCGGATCGCCGACCACGATTTCGCCGGCGCCGTACGAGGCCGCGAACTCCAGCACGGTCTCTAAGTCGCGCCGGAGATTGGTTCGTTCGATCGTACCGACGGGAAGCGCGAAAGTTGCAGTCGGGTCGGCCACCGCGATGCCGATCCGCTTGCTTCCGACGTCGAGCGCCATGACCGTCACGGCTGGACGAACTCCGCGAGGTGCGCGTTGGACTTGGGCCTGCGCCCCAGGTGATGCGAAACCAGCGCTTCGATCGCCGCGGCGATGCGAGGCGGCGCGGCGGTGGATGCCCCGGCGCCGCGGGGCGCGGCGAGCGCCCGCACGATCTCGAGTTCGCTCGCATCGAATTCCGGGAGGTCGCGCCAGTTCTCTCGGCACTCCGCGCCGACGAATCCGCCGTCTTGCGCATCCAGCCAAGCCGGAGCTTCGAGCGCCACGCCGCAGCGCACGCAGTTCCGCATCGGTGGCGCCAAGCCGAGTTCGCCCAGCAAGCGCATCGAATAGCGCGGGACGAGCGCGCGCGGCCGGTCGGTTGACGCGATGCCGCCGAGCATGCCGCGCAGCAGCGCGTATATTTCCGGGACGGCGAGTTCGGGTTCGCAGAACGCATCAACCAGTTCCACGGCAAACGTCGCGGCCGCGAAGCGTTCCGGTTCGACCAGTTGCATCCAATGTTCGAGCACGATCTCCGCCGATACGATCACGTCGAGGCTTCTGCCGCGATGCATCGTGAGCGCGCACTCGTTGCCGAACTCCAGCCGGCCGCCATAATGGCTTTTCCCGCGCCGGATTCCTTTGGCGACCGCATCGAGTTTGCCGCGCCGATCGGTAAGCAGGGTCAAAATCTTGTCCGCTTCGCCGAGATTGCGCGCGCGCAAAACGATCGCGTTGGTCTTATACGAGCGCTCGAGCGTCACGGTACGGCGGGCGCTTGCAGGCCGGCTTCAGGAGACGGCATGCGACTCGCCGGTCGCGCCGCCGGCCTTTCCGTCGCCGCCGTTCGCGCTCCCGTTGGTGTAGACGCGCACGGCCAGAATGCGGCGGCCGCGCGTGCGTTCGACGCGAAGCCTGGTGTGCTCGTCGACGTCGATTTCTTCCCCGGCGCTCGGAAGGCGGCCGAAGAGCCCGATCGTGTATCCGCCCAGCGTCTCGAAGTCTTCCGAAGAGAGCTCGGTACCGAGCTTGGCATTGACGTCGTCCACGTTCGTGCCCGCTTCGACGACCGCTTCCGTCCCCGAAATGACGTGGATCGGTTCTTGCTCGTCCTCGTCGTGCTCGTCGCGGATCTCGCCGACGATCTCCTCGAGCAGATCTTCCATCGTCACCAGGCCGGCCGTCCCGCCGTATTCGTCGGCAACGATCGCCATCGAAAACTTGTCGCGCTGCATTTCGCGCAAGAGCTCCGCCGTCTTCTTGGTCTCCGGCACGTGAGCGACCGGCCGCATCAATTCACTCAAGGGAGTTTCTGCAAGCCGCCCGCCCGCAAGACTGATGAGCAGTTCGCGATCGTGAACGACGCCGACGATGTCGTCCTTGGACTCTTCGTAGACCGGCAGTTTGGAGTAGCCCTCGGCGATCACCAGGTCGAGCGCGCGCCGCGCGGAGTCGCTCACCGACACCGCGACGATCTCGGGGCGCGGCGTCATGATCTCGCGCACGATCGTATCGCCGAACTCGATCACCGAGTGAATCATCTCGCGCTCTTGCTCTTCGATGACGCGCTGCTCGGCGCCGACGTTGACCACCGCCCGGATGTCCTCTTCGGTGACGAAATGATGGCCGGTCTTGATTCCGAAGGGCCGCAGCACGAGTTCGGTGAGCCAGGTGAAAAAGCGCGCGACCGGCGTGAGCACGATGACCGCTGCGAGCATCGGTTTGGCCAGGCGGATCACCGAGCGCTCCGGGTCCGACGTTGCCAGCATCTTCGGCAGAATCTCGCCGAAGAACAGAATGACGACCGTCATGACGACCGTCGCCAGCACCACGGGATCGGGCAGGCCCATCTGGATGGAGATGTAGGTCGCGAGCGAGTCGGCGGCGAGCAGAACGATGGTGTTTGCCACCAGGATCGAGGTCAGAACCCGGTTCTTGTCCTCGACCAGGATCTCGACGTCTTTGGCGTACTTGATGCCGCGCTGCGCCATCGCTCGCGCGCGCAGCCGCGAGATGGACACGATCGACGCCTCGGAGGCGGCAAAAAATGCGGCCGCGATCACCAGCGCCACCAGGCAGCCGATCCGAAGCCAGTCTATGGCGGACATCAGGCTACCCGGCGCCGGGAGCCGGTACTTCGGGGTAAGTCGCTAGTCAAATCGGCGCCATTATAGCACATGGGGGCGTACCAGCAGAAAAACCGCGAGCGCGACGGTCGTCCCCAAAATCGCGCCCCACAGGACCTCCCAGGCGCTATGGATGCGCCCTTCGACCCGGCTTTGGGCTACTAGGAAGGCTACGCCGTAGCCCAGCAGCGCGGCCAGGGGCCGTTGGTACAGGAACGCGAGCAGGGTGGCCGCGGCAAAGGCGACCGCGGCGTGCCCCGAAACGGCCCCGCCCTGGAGCGCCGAGCCGCGCCCGACCCAGGCCTTGGCGAAAATCGTCGCGATCGCCACCAACGCGAGGATGATGAACGCGACGTTGGTGTTGACGTTCTGCACCGCAAAGAAGACGCGCTGGCCGCCGTTGATGATGCCCTGATAGAAGACCAGGTAGCCCACCGCGACCGACGCCAGCGACGCGACCAGCACGGCTCCGGCCGCCGCATCCTTCGCCGACTTGGCCAGCGGGTGGTGCGCGACGGTAAGCAAGTCCACCAGCGATTCCATCGCGGTGTTGATCAGCTCGAGCGCGAGCACCATTGCGATGAGAATGATGATCGCAACGACGTAATAGCGGTCCAGGCGCATGAATAGCAACGCGACCAGGACCAGGAGTGCGATGCCCAAGTGGATGCGCATGTTGGACTGCGTACGCGCGGCGTACATGATGCCTTCGAACGCGTGATGAAACGAACGCCAAAACTTGCTCTCGGCGATCGGCGCGTAGGCCGGGGGCGCGGGCTGCTCGCGACGCTCGTCCGGTTCCATCATGCCGCTAGCCCAGCGCGTCGGCGTACGGCCAAGGCATCCCGATCGCGTCCGCCAAACGCCGCTCTTCCGACTCCATCGCGGCGCGCTCCGCCGCTTCCTCGTGATCGTGGCCCAGCAAGTGGAGGATGCCGTGAATGAGCAGGCGTTCGATCTCGCGCGCGAGCGGCGCGTCGTACTCGGCGGCTTGCCGACGCGCCGTGTCGACCGAGATGACGACGTCGCCCAACATCCGTTCGGGACTGACGTCGCGGTCTCCGATCATCGGAAAGCTCAAGACGTCGGTGGCACGGTCCTTCCCTCGATGCTCGCGATTGAGCGCCCGAATCTCTGCGTCGTTCACGAGCGTGAGCGAGAGCGAGGAATCGCCTTCGTCCACCGCCGCAAGCAACCGTTGCGCCGCGTTTTTCAGCGCGCGGCCGTCTACGCCGCTGCGCTTGACGTCGTTGCGATAGTAGATCACGGGTTTTCGCGGCCGTAGGCGCGGATGATCGCCGTCACGAGCGGATGGCGGACCACGTCGGTCTCGTCGAGTTCGACGATCGAAACCCCCTTCACGGACGCAAGCCGCTCGGCCGCGTCGCGCAAACCCGAGCGCGCCCCGGACGGCAAGTCGACTTGCGTCGCGTCGCCCGTGACGACCATCTTCGAAGCCGTTCCCAGGCGCGTCAGGAACATCTTGATCTGGTCGCGGGTCGCGTTCTGCGCCTCGTCCAAAATGACGAACGCGTCGTTGAGCGTGCGGCCTCGCATGAACGCCAGCGGCGCGATCTCGATCGTCTCGCGGTCGAGGTACTTCTGCACCACGGTCGCATCGAGCAACTCGCCCAGCGCGTCGTAGAGCGGGCGCATGTAGGGATCCACCTTCTCCTTGAAGTCGCCGGGCAAAAATCCGAGGCTCTCGCCGGCTTCGACCGCGGGACGGGAGAGAATGACGCGCGAGACTTTGCGATCTTTGAGCGCCCGGACGGCGGCGACGATCGCGAGAAACGTTTTTCCGGTCCCGGCCGGTCCGATGCCGATGGTGAGCGGAGACGATTCGATCGCGCCGATGAATCGCCGCTGCCCCTCGGTGCGCGGTCGGATCTCTTTTCCGTGATGGGTGCGCAAGAGCGTTTCGGAGATGGCGCGCACCTCGCTGCGTTCGCGCGCGTCGGCTACGGCCAGCGCGACGTCGTCGGGGGTCAACTGCGAGCCCTGCATCGCGGCGTGCAGCATGCGCCGGACGACGCGTTCGGCTTGGTCGACGTCGGCGTTGTTTCCGGCCAGCGTGAGGCGGTCGCCGTCGGCGTGGATGGCAACCGAGAGCCGGCGCTCGAGCGCCGACAGGTTCTGATCGAATTGTCCGAACAGCAAGACGCGATCGTGCAGTTCGCCGAGCTCGATGGCCCGCTGCGTTGTGGTCAACAGACCGTTGCTTACAACCCCGGCCCCCGGTACTCCCGCAGGGCGCGCGGTTCGCCCAGGACGGTGGAGGCCACGACGGCGGCCCGCAGCGCGGAAACGTTGCCGAATCCCGGAACCGCGCGCCCTGCGGGCGTCGAGAACGGCGCCGGATGCAAGGGCGAGGCGGCCTGCGAAGCGGCGCGCTGAGCCGGGCGCGGAGGGGCGGGCGGAGCGGGCACGGCTACGACAACGGGTCCCGCCGAAGATGGCGCGGACGCCAGGACGGGCGCGTTCGGGGCGTACGGCATCGCAGGCGCAGCCGGTTGCGGGTTTGCAACGGGCACCGGCCGCCGCGCGCCTTTGCGGATGCTCGACACGACGCCGAACACGATAACCGCGATCCAGATCGCGAGCCCGATTCCGCCCACGCGCTACTTTCCCGGCGTAACCGGCGGCACGGGGGGACCCTGGTCGCCGCCGGAGTCGGTTCCGATGGCCGAGCGCATATCGGTATCGGCTTGAATGTTCTTGAGGCGGTAGTAATCCATGACGCCGAGATTGCCGCTGCGAAACGCGTCGGCGATCGCGAGCGGAATCGTCGCTTCGGCGCCCACGACTTTCGCGCGCATGGCTTGCGTCTCTGCCTTCTGCTCCTGCTCGGCAGCTTGCGCCGCGTATTGCCGTTCGGCCGCCTTGGCTTGCGCGATCCGGCGGTCGGCTTCGGCCTGCGAGGTCTGCAATTCCGCGCCGATGTTCTTGCCCACGTCAACGTCGGCGATGTCGATCGAGACGATCTCGAACGCCGTCCCGGCGTCGAGGCCTTTGGCAAGCACCGCCTTGCTGATGCTGTCGGGATATTCGAGGACTTGCTTGTGGTCGGTCGCCGCGCCGACGGCGGCCACGACGCCTTCGCCCACGCGCGCGATCACCGTCTGCTCGCCGGCGCCGCCGACGTAACGGTCGAGATTGCTGCGCACCGTCACGCGTGCCTTTACGTTGAGCTGAATGCCGTTCTGCGCGACGCCTTGGAACGTCGGCGTCTCGATGACCTTCGGGTTCACCGAGGTCTGGAGCGCCTCGACGACGTTGCGCCCGGCTAGATCGATCGCGGCCGCGCGCTGCCATTCGAGCGGAATCTGCGCGCGCTGCGCGGCGATCATCGCCAGGGTAACCGCTTCGATATTTCCGCCGGCCAAGAAGTGGGACTGCAACTGATCCACGGTGATATCCAGGCCCGCCTTACGTGCCCGCACGAGGTTCGTGACGATGACGCCCGGCGGAATTCCGATGAGGCGCATGCGGACCAGCGAGACGATTCCCAGCGGCACGCCCGCCGCCATGGTCCTGATCCACAATCCGATCGGAAAGTAATACAAGAACACGAAGAACAGGACGATGAGGATGAAGATGAAAACTGCGCCACCGATTTCGACCACGCGGGGGCTCCTTTACAACGCGGGCAGGTTGGACGTGGGGGCAAAAGGCTCGACGAAGATACGCGCGCCTTCGACGCGTGTGACCTTGACCGGCGTTCCCTGCGCGATGAACTCTCCCTCGGTCAGGACGTCGATGCGGCGCCCGCCGATGGACGCGATGCCGGCCGGCCGCAAGAACGAGACCGCCGTACCGGTGCGCCCGTGAAGGTCGGTAAAGTCGCGGCTGGTGACGTATTCCGGCCCTTGCGAACTCGAGAGCATCAGGCGCCGCGCCCATGCATTTTCGGGGATGGCGCGTGTGACGAGCGAAAAGACGATGACGGTCAACACGATCGCGGTCGCGAGCGTCTCGAGCGCCACGAAGAAGAACGGTATCCCGAACGCGAGCAGTACCGCGCACACGAGCGCGGCCACGCCCAGGACGCCGGGAACGGTGTGTCCGGGCACCACGTGCAGCTCCCAGAGGATGCCGAACACCCCGAGAATCGCGAGCGCGATGACGAATCCGTTGGAGAACCCCGCATAGACGTGCGAACCGAAGAACAGCGCCAGGGCGCCGATCCCGATCGCGCCGGCGATGCCGTGCATCGTCTGCATCTCGATCAGGAGGCCGAGCATCCCGATGGTGAGCAACAGACCGCTCACCGCCGGATTGGTTGCGAAGCGGGCGATGTTTTCGGCCCAGGTATAGTCCGCGACGACTTGCTGGGCGCCGCCGAGATGTTCTTCGTCCAGCGCCGCGTCGAGCGTCGGTGCGATCGCGTCGGCGACGCCGGCGCGCTGAGCGTCGGCGGTGTTGAGCGTCAATATCGTTCCGGTGCGTTTGTAATCGGGAACGTCCACGCCCTTGTCCACCATCGCGCCGGCGATCTTCGGATTGCGATGGTTGCGCAGCGCCGTGGATTCGAACTCGCCGCGGAGCGCCGAAATATTTTTCTCGGTGTTGGGAATCGGCTCGGCCGCCCCGATCGTGGAGCCCGGCGCCATGACGATGCGGTTGGCCGACAGCGCGACGAGCGCAGCCGCCGAATAGGCGCGTTCGGAGACGTACGCGACCACCGGGACTTTCGAGGAAAACACGGCGTCGCGGATCTGGAATCCGGCGTCGACGAGACCGCCCGGACTATTGATGTCGAGGACGATCGCTCGGTCCTCACCGGCATTGGCGGCGTCCACCGACCGCCGGACCAAATGCGCCATGCCCTGGTCAACGACGCCGTCGATCGGAACGACCAGGACGGGTGCCTGCGAGGGGAACGCCGACGCCGCGGCTCCCGCCAGCCCCGCGATCAGAAATCCAAGAAAGACGTAGGAGCGAATGCGAGCAGCCCTCATGCCCCTAGCTACCCGGCTGCCAAGCGTAAGTTGCAGCAGTCTAAAAACGGGGCGGCACGGCCCCCCGTTCACCCCCAAGCCGCGCCCTTCGACTGCGGCTCCGAGCCGCCGTCCGGCGGCTCGTTATGCACGGGGCGCTATGCCAGCTCCTGGGTGACGATTTCGCGGATGGCGTTGCCGTCGGCTAGGCCCTTGAGCCCGGGCATGACGGCCTTCATGACGGCGCCTTGGTTGCGACCTTCCGCCGGAATGCCGGCGATGGCCGCCCGGACGGCCTCGCGGATCTCCTCGGCCGACTTCTGCTGCGGGAGATACGAGGTGAGGATGTCGCGTTCGGCGCGTTCCTTGTCGGCGAGATCGGTGCGTCCGGCCTGCTCGAACTGCGCCAGCGAATCGTTGCGCTGCTTGACCAGCCTGCGAACGACGTCGAGCTCGTCGGCCTCCGTCAGTTCGGCGGCGGCCTCGGTGCGTTTATAGGTAAAGCCCGAGATGGCGGAGCGGAGCGTGTCGAGCCGCAATTGGTCGCGCGCTCGCATCGCCTCCTTAAGATCGGAGGCAATGCGGTCTTTCAGCGCGGCCATTTACGTCCGGCGCTTACGAGCGGCGGCGGACTTCTTCTTGCGGCGAACGCTCGGCTTTTCGTAGTGTTCGTGCTTGCGCGCTTCGGCGAGGATCCCCGCCTTTTGGGTGGCCTTCTTGAAACGGCGCAACGCGCTCTCAATCGATTCGCCCGGTGCGATGCGAACTTCCATAGTTTAACGACCCCCCTCTCAAGCGCGCCGCGGCCCCGCGAGCGCGAAAATCTAAAGCCCCGGATTGCCGGGTCTGCGTTGCCTAAGGTAGCACAGGGACCGGTGGGCGTCAAACCGGCATGGCGGCAGCGCCCCGCCCCGCAAGGCACGGCCGACAAACGACGCACCCCGCAAGAGCCCTCCCGAGCGCTGCCGGAGGAGGGGTTTTGGCGTTCACGTAACCCTCAACCCCCTCACGTCGAAGCCTGGAAAGGCAGAACGCAATTGAGTAAGTCCGTCGAATCCGGGCGGACGCTCGAGCCGCCCGCCTCCGGCCACGGTCCTAACGTTACCAAAACGTTCCCGGAGAAAACCCGCGCGGTTTTTCTGGGCACCTTCTCTGCCTTCTTTGCGGACAAGGCTATGCGGCTCGCGGCCGTTATCGCGTATTCCGCGATCTTCTCGATCGCGCCGGTGTTCATTATCCTTATCACGATCGGCGGCAAGTACATAAGCGCACATTTCGGCGGGCAGGGAGATCGAACGGCCGAGGACTTATTGATCTCACGAGTGCAAAGCGTCGCGGGGCAGGGCGCGGCCGACGCCGTCCGCGGCCTCGTCGACGCGACGGTTTCCCAGCAGCGAGAGAGTGCGCTGCTCAAGACCTTCTGGTGGTTGACGCTGGTCGCGGGCGCCACGGCGTTCTTCTCCTCGCTTCAGGACGCCCTCAACACGATTTGGTACGTGGAAGCAACGCGCGGCGGATGGAAACATATGCTGCGAAAACGGGCGGCGTCGTTTGGGATGGTGGGCGTCATCGGCGCTCTGCTGCTCGCGAGTACGACGTTGAACGTCTCGCTTGCGCTGCTCGCTTCGAAAGCGCCCGCTGCCTTCAGCATCTTAGGCGATCCCGCCTTGCTTGCCGTAACCGGGCAACTCGTCACGCTGTGCGTGGTGGCCATTACCTTCGCGGCTGTATTCAAAGTGCTTCCGGATGTGAACGTCGAGTGGCGCGACGTTTGGATTGGCGCGATCGCGACGGCGGTGCTTTTCGTCGCCGGCGAAACGGCGATTTCACTCTATTTTCGCTTCTCCGACGTTGCGTCCGGGTACGGCGCAACGGGCTCGCTGCTCGTGGTACTCCTTTGGATCTACTATTCCGCAGCTTTGCTCTTGCTTGGCGCCGAATTTACCAAAGTGCACGCGGGCAAAGTCGCGACCACAGTCTCGGCAACGATCTCGATCCTGGACGAACGGCCGGCCGGCGTCGACCCGCGCGCCGTTCGCGCCGAGGGTAGGAAATTGCCGTGATCTCCTATGGCTCCACGACGACCTTCTGCTGCGCCCCCAACGCCTGGACCGGCGGACCGTACATCGCATACGCGCTAGGCCCCGGTGCCGTGTAGTGGCCTGCGGTCGTTGCCCGGAGCGTGTAGCGGATGACGAGCGGCCAGCCCGGCTCGAGGCGCTCGGCGAAGAACACCGTCCGGTCGTCGAAGAACTGCAGACCGCTCCACGAGTCTTGTTCTGCATTCCCTTGCTCGGTCACGTGCTCCACGCCGGCGGGCATCGGATCCTCGACGGCGACGTACTGCGTGGCTTGCGACGCGCGCACCGTCACCTCGACGTTCACCTCGTCGCCGACGCGCCAAGCCCCTCCGTGTGCCACGCTGTAACGCCGTTCGACCGAGAACGGCGGCGGCTCGGCGAACAAGCGCGCGAACAGCGACGTTCCCGGGTCGAACGCTTTGACCGCGTTCGTGGGAACGTAGCGAATCGCGTCGCTCGACCAGTAGAGCGCGCCCTTACCGCTGCGCTCGAAGCGGACCACCGACCCGTCGTGAACTTGCGATGCGGCCACGACGACGTTCGCATCGGCTGCGTCGAGGATCGGGGACGTAACGCGGATCGACCGAACCGTGCGGCCGTCAACGACGACGCGCACGTTCTCGTCGGGCTCGAATTCTGACGCGTCCTTAGGCAAGGCTTCCGACAGCGCGTAGATCGCCGCCGCCGTGTCCTTGGTCGTGTACCACCAGTTCCCGCGCCGCTGCGCGCGCAGGAAATTCACGACGCGATCGGTCTTGGCCGGGTCCTCTCCCATGGCAACTTCCAGGCGCAGCGCGTAGGCGGTCGTTTCGATCGGATCGTCTTCCCATGCGTAGTGCCACGTCGGACCCGCCCAACGGCGGAACGTTCCGTCGTCGATCGCGCGAGCATCGAGCAGTGCGAGCAGCCTGCGAGCTTCTCCGTCGTTGCCTAGCCGATGCTCGGCCAATCCGAGCACCGCGAGTGCGTACGGATTGAGCTCGCTCGCATGCGCCGAGGTTTGGCGCAAAATCCCCGCGTCGACGCGCGCGGGCGCGGCCGTTGCAAGCGAGAACAGCATGAACGCGCGCGTGTTCCATTCGCTTCCGCTTTGCGAGCCGCCCCAAAACGCGAGCGTTTCGCCGTTTGCCGCCTGCAGTTGCGCTACGAGGCTGTCCACGCCGCGATCGAAGACGCTCGCCGGGACGTCGAATCCGTCCTTGCGGAACTCGGCCAGGCCGTAGAGCGCGTAGGCCGTCATGAACGGATGGCCTTTGTCGTTCTCCCACCATCCCCACGACCCGTCACCGTGTTGCAATTGCTCGAGCCGCGCGATCGCGTGGCGAACGATCGCCTTCGGGTCCACGTCGTCGGGCATTGGGAAATGCGCTCCGGCCGCAACGCGGCCGATGAAGACCGCCGGAAGTGCCGCCGACATCGTCTGTTCGGTGCAGTAGTAGGGATAGACGTCGAGCAGACGCTGGTTGGCGACGAGCTCGGCCAGAACGCTCGGCGAAATCGTGAGATGGAGCGCGCCTGCGAGATACCCTGCCGGAACGGACACGGCGAACGACGAGCGCCGGACGTAGTCGCCCGCGTCGCGCACGTGTTCCGCGGCCGTTCCTGCCAGAAGGGGCAGCGTGACGCGCATCGCGTCCTTTCGCATGCCGTCGCTTCCCGACAGCGTCACCGCCGTGCTTCCCACCCCGTGCGCGTTCACCGGCCACGAGCCGGCAGCGCTCTGATTCGCATCCAAATGCAGCGTGAGATCGAGCGATTTGAGCGACGAGAGCGCGCCGGGATCGAGATCGAGGCGCACGTCCGGCGCGTTCGCCTGTCCTTGTGCGATGCCGACGATCGTGGATTCGTCGCCCGCGCGCAGAAAGCGCGGCGTCTCCAGGCGAACCAGGAAGTCTTTGGTCACGAGCGCATCGCCCTGCCCGCGACCGACGTCGCCGTCAACGGTAACGCCCAGTCCCGTCGCGCGCCACGTGGTCAGGTTGTCGGGCCACGCGAACGAAACGGTCGCCCGCCCGTCGCTGCCGGTGACGATGGACGGCGTCCAATATGCGGTGTCCAAAAAGTTGCTGCGAATCGCCGGTGCCGACTTTACCGCTGCGATCGACTTCAAGGCCTCCGGGGCAGCGGCACGCGACCGCGTTGCGGCGTTGACGGCGTACACGTCCGATGTGCGGCCGGCTTCAACGAGTCCGTTATTGGGTCGAAACCACGTTCCGCTTCCGTACACGTATCCGCTGGCGCCATAGAGGACGCTGACGGGATCGACGGCCTCCTCGGCTTGGACCGCATAGATCGCCTGATCCACGACGCCCAGGCCGAACTCCGCTCGTTGCGGGCGGCCCGCCGCGTCGACGGCCCGGACGTCGAACGTCGCGCGCTCGCCGGGCTCGTAGCGTTTCTTACCGGGCGAGATCGTGACGTACAGCGCGCGCTCCGGCCGCACGACGGTGATTTGCGTGCCCGCGGACTCGACGCCGTTCTCGGTCGGCAGCAGCGCGGTCACGCCAAACGACGCGGCGTCGGACGGAACGGAAACGCCTACGCGCAGCGACGTCCCGGCGACGTGCACGACGCGCGCCTCGTCGATGCGGTCGCTGGTCGTAACCAGGAGCACGTCGCGGTTTGGATGCGGAATGGCCAGCAAAATGTTTGCCGTTTCACCGGCACCAACGGCCGTTTTGTCCGGCACCAGCATCGGTTGCTCGATGGGGGCCATCCACGAATCGTCCGTTACCCAGAAATACGTCTGCGACGTTGCCGTTCGTCCGGCGCCGTCTTGCGCGCTGATCTCGAACCGGTAACTTCCGGCGTGTTGCGGGGTCCACGGAATCGCCGCTTCGCCGTCCGCTCCGGTGGTCGCGACGAGCGACGACGTTTCGTCGTCGACTTCCTTACCGCCGTCCCAGTGCGTGCGTCGGACCAGGACGCGCGTGGAGACGCCGGCAACGGGTTTGTCTCCGTCGTAGCCGGAAACGTGCACCCGCAGCGTCGTGCGCTGGCCGGGCGTGCCGAACCAGTCGTCCGGCGCCGCCCAAATGCGGAACGACGCGGCCGTGATCAGCACGTCGCGTGAGAGCGTCACCGTGCGTCCGGATGCGTCGCGAGCCGAAGCGGTCACGGTCACGTTCGTATCGGCCGTAACGGGCTTTGTGGCGAGCGTAAACGCCACGCGTCCGCTCGCATCGGTTACGCCGTCGCCGCTTCCGAGTTGCGTGCTGCTTTGACGATTCCACAGACCGGCGGACTCGACGTACGACGCGTAAGGCCCCCACCAGCGCCCGTACCAGAGCGGCTGCTCCAACGCCTCGTAGTGAACGGTCATGCCGCCGGCGGGACGCCCGAAAAAGTAGCGCGCGCCGATCACGATCGGGACGGCGGTTCCCCCGATCGCGTGCTCCGGCGTATTCGCCAGCGTGATCTCGTATTCGGGTTTCTTGTACGCCGCTACCAAGATCTGTCGCTGCAGCGTTCCGACCGACGCGCTGTAGCTTCCGGGAACGGCGTCCTCCGGAAGCCGTACCGCGGCGTTGACGGTGCCGAATGCGGATACCGCCAGATCTCGATTCGCCACGTCGCCTCCGTCGGGAGCGCGCACGCGCAAATGTATCGGTCCGGCCGGAATCCGGTAGGCGGCGATGTTGCCGCGTCGCAGGATCGCGCGCAGATATACCGTGTCTCCCGGCCGGTATACGGGCCGGTCGCTCTGCACGATGCCCACGTCCGAAGCCTCGCCATTCTGACTCGCGTAGGGAGACTCGTTGCGGGCAAAAGCGATCGAGCCGTCCCGGGCGCGAACCACGACCGTTCCCGTGCCGGCGGGCACCCGCGCCAAGCCCGCAACGACGGGAATCGCCGACGAGCCCTGCGCCGTCTCGAGGGACAACGTCGCACCCGGATAAACGCCGAAGGTTCTTACGTCGGTCGGCATGTAGACGCTGTCGCCGCGGCTCGCGTTTGCGACGGTCAGGCCAACGGTCGTTACGTCGAGCGTGCTTATCGACGTCGCGTCGCCGACCTTCGCGACCAGTGCGTACGTCCCGACGTGCAGCGGAGCGAAGTCGACCTCGCGGCGCCACGTGTCGTCCTTGACCGGTTTCGAGCGTGTGCTCTCGACCTGTGCGAACGGCGTCAGCTCCCGCTCCGTCAACGACTTCTCATTCGACGTGACGTAGCGCTGCACGGAAATGCGGTAGACGGCCGCCTCGACGTCCGTGGATGCCTTGGCGTCGGTCTGATAGTAGACGACGATCGCATGCCCCGGCGTGCTGACGGTGTCGCCTTCGGACTGCAGGTACGTCGTGTTCGCCGACAACGCGCCGGGCAAGAGCAGCAGCGCGAAGGCAAAGAGCGGAACCGTCAATCGCATACGCATCATGTCTCGCAAACGCATCGGCCGCGCGCTGCGTTACGGTGACACAAAGGTATTTTCCGGGCGCGTCACGTTGCCGCCGCGACGCGCGTTATCGCGCTATCCCGGGGGCCAATCCATTTGGCGTCCGCCGAGCACATGCACGTGAAAGTGGTCGACCGTCTGTCCGCCGTCTTTTCCCGTGTTGGCGACGAGGCGGAATCCGCCGGGCGCGTGTCGCGAACCGAGCAGCGCAGCGGTTGAAAACACTGCCGCGATCGTCGCGTCTTTCTCGCCCTCGGCCAGCTCGGCAACGTTCCCGGCGTGGCGGACCGGCATGACGAGCAGATGGATCGGCGCTTGCGGGTTGACGTCCGGAATCGCCATGACGAGGTCGTCGCGATAGAGCGTCTCCGCCGGGATCTCGCCGGCGACGATCTTGCAAAATAGGCAGTCGCTCACGATCCCCCGCTTCCTTCAGCGCGCCTTGATGTCGAACGTCCACGACTTGGTCGTCGTGTTTCCGGCCCGGTCGGAGACGCGAACCATCACGTGCATCCTGCCGTTGGGATACGTATACGACGGCATGTACTCGACGGACTGCGCCGTGCGGACGACTTCCGACGTCACGTCGCGCCCGTTGATCGACAGCGAGATGCTGTCGGGATTGACGTCTACGGCGTCCGAGGCGAACGTGGCATAAATGGACGGCTTGCTGGTGTTGACGACCGACCCGTCGTCGGGCGCAAAGTCCACGATGCCCGGCGGGGAACTTGCGGCCGAAACGGTCTGCGCCGCCTGGACCGGCGCGGCGTCGAGCCCGTTCTTGCGCAAATGGCCGATGATGGGAACGTCGCTATAGTTAGCACCGCGCGTAACCGTGTAGCGGGCGATATAGACGCCGGCGTCCCGCTCGACCAGGACGATGCCTTGCTGATACGGACCGAGGTCGAAGCTCGCCGAGCCGCCCGGCGTTCCGCGGACGGTGACGGTAAACGTTTCGCCCGCACGAAGCGGCCGCGTCGCGTCGATCTGCACGCTGGAGATCGCCGGAGCTCCGGGAGCCGCGGGCGGGGGCGATCCCGTGACCGTGCGGCTGACGAGGACCTCGCGAACTTCGTTGGTCTCCACGTTGTACCTCACCGTTGCCCGGTCGCCTACGCGGACGTCCGTTATCGTCGCGGGAGTCCCGTTGATCGAGATCTGCGCGATGCGGCCCGGCTTGATGACGTGCCCGTCGTCAAAGAGAAACTCGGTCGCGTCGACCGCGGCGATCTGCCCCGAGTGGGAGCCGTAGGCGTCGATGACCTCGTCCACGTTACCGTTGCGATGCATGACGATGCGCGCGAAGTCTCCGGGCCGCACGTCCGAGAGTTCGCCGGGCATGGAAACGTGGGCGTCCACGTCTTGAATGTCCACTAGCGCGTTTTGCGTGATGGGAATCGTCTTGACTGAGGCGTTGTACGCGAGCGTGACCGTCGGCGGATTCGAGTTTAGGTCCACCGCCGTCACCGTGCCGGATCGCTCGACGTGGTCGCCGTTCGAAACGACGCCTTCGCCGGACCGCCCGACGAGCGAGGCGGCGATCGTCACCGCGTGCGCTCGCGAATCGTAGTGCGCCTGCGCTCCAAGCACGGCGGTGAAGAAACGGAGGGGCGCGTAGAGCACGTCCTGATCTTCGGTGGGCGCGGCGTCCAGTTCGACCGTCGAGCCGTCGATCTGCGCGCTCCGGCTGTCCACCGTCAAGACGACGGTCTTGGCCCCGACGTGGGTGATGACGCGCGGACCCGCACGCTCGAAATCCAAGCCAAGCGCTTCGATCGTGCGCCGGACCGGTACCATCAGGACGTTGCCTTCAAAGCGCGGGGGCGGATCGATCGGCAGCGTCTCGCCGTTGATGACGATGCTGATGATCGGGGGACCCTTGTGCTTGGGCAGCGGCGCGGCCGTGCCCAGCAATGCAAAACCGATCGCAAGTAGTGCGACGAGCCGTCGATCGATCACGCAACGTCCTCCACGACCTGGCGATAAATCTCCGCGGTAGCTTTCGCGCAGGCGTCCCACGTAAGGGTTTGCGCCAGCGCCCTTCCTTCCTTGACGAGCCGGGCGCCAAGCCCCTGGTCGTCGAGCAAGGCTTCCAGACGAGCCGCCAGCGCCGATGCGCCCTTGGCCGGAAACGTCAGGGCCGCCGAGGCCAGCACGCCGGGCACGGCGTCCTCGCAGGCGACGACCGGACAACCCGACGCCATCGCCTCGAGCATCGGAAGGCCGAAGCCCTCGCAGAGCGCCGGGTGAACGAGCGCGATGGCTCCCGCGTACCAGCTCGCGAGCTCCGCGTCGTCCACGTCGCCCAGCGCGCTTGCGCGACGCGTCGCGTCGCTCATGCGCTCCAGCTCGCCGGCGAAATCGTCGGGACCCGTGAGGTAGAGGTCGAGGGGTTCCGACAGCGCGCGCCAGGCGGCGAAGAGCGTCGGGAGATCCTTGTGCGCGCGGTGGTTGCCGACGTACAGCAGATATGGGCGCGGCGGCATCTTCGGCTCGGCTTGCGCCAGAAATCGCTCGTTGACGCCGAGCGGCACGACGCGAACCTTGCTCGGATCCACCCCCAGAAAGCGTTCCAAATCGTCCACCGTGCGCGCGTCGTCGGTGATGACGGCGGCCGCGCGCGCGCAGGCGCGCTTGACGACCGAGCGGTAGTACGGGCCGACTTTAGATTTGAAGTACTCCGGATGGCGCAGATGGATCAGGTCGTGAATCGTGATCACGAACGGTCGCGGCGCGGCCAGCGGCACGTACTGCGACATGAAATGCACGAGATCGAGATGGGCGGCACGCAACCGGCGCGGCAATCCGACCTGTTCGTCAAAGTCGAAGTTGCCGCCGCGATCGAACGCAACGTACGTCAGGTCCGGCGCGACGGCCGGAAGGCGCGCGACCAGTTCGCGCACGTACGTCTTCATGCCGACGGACATCTGCCGCGTCAGGCGTGCGTCCAGCCCGATGCGCCGGGATCCGCTCACCGCAGCATGGCTTTCGCGGCGACCGCAACCGGATACCACGCCGACATCCACGCCACGTACCAGCCCTGCCAGCCGTCCAGGAACGCACCGCGGGCCAGCATGGAACGCGCGAAGCGCGGAAGAGCCAGGAGCGCGGCTCCCGGCAGCGTCGCGGGCGACGTCGCGCGCGCTTCGATCGCCGTGTACGCGGAGAACCTGGTGCGGTACGACGCGAGGTCGGGATAGGAAAAATGCATCAGCGTCCCGGTCAGATCGCCCGTCGGCTCGTTGCACGCGTAGGTTTCGTGCAGCGGCGCGTCGCCGCCGGCCGCGGGATGGGCTTCCACCCGCGCCGCTTCGGTGCGAAACAGGCGCAGCAGCGGCTCGCGTCGCCACATCCGCAGCGACTTCCCGCAAAAATACGTGTCGCGGCGGACGCGATATCCGTTGACGTGTTCGCCGGCCGCGAGGATGGCCGCCCGCAGGCGATCGTCGAGCGCTTCGTCGGCGTCGATGGCCAGCGTCCACGGCGTCGCGACCTGCGCGAGCGCGAACCGGCGCGCGTCCACGAAATCGGTCCACGCGCGCTCGACGACGGTCGCACCGGCCGAGCGCGCGAACTCCGCCGTACGGTCGTGCGACTGCGCGTCGATCACGAGGACGTGGATGCCGTGGGGCAAGCTCGTCAGCGCTCGCGGAAGGTTGCGTTCCTCGTTTCGGGCGAGGATGACGGCGGTGATGCGCTCGCTATTCAGTGGAGTTCGGGAGCCGCGATACGCTCGGCGCCCGCCTCGCCGCGGATGCGCCCTTCGTGCTCGAGCGCGGCCCCGATAAAGTCGCGATAGAGCGGTGACGGCCGGTTCGGCCGCGACTTGAATTCGGGATGTGCCTGCGTTCCCACGAACCACGGATGCATGTCTACCGGCAGCTCGATCACTTCGACCAGGCGCGTTTTGCCGACGGTATGATGACCGCTAAAGCGCATGCCGTGCTCTTCGAAGATCGGCCGGTAGCGGTTGTTGAACTCGTAGCGGTGGCGGTGGCGCTCGCTGATCTCCACTTCGCCGTAGGCCTTGAGCGCTTGCGTGTCGGGCTCGAGCGTGCACGTATAGGCGCCTAAGCGCATCGTTCCGCCGTAGGACTCCAGATTGCGCTGATCGGGCATGAAGTCGATGACGGGGTCGGGGGCCGTCTCGTCCACTTCGCTGGTCATCGCCTCGGGCAGCCCGCAGACGTTGCGTGCGAACTCGACGCAGGCCAGTTGCATTCCGTAGCAGATTCCGAGGAACGGAACGCGCCGCTCGCGCGCGTACTGGATCGCCGCGAGCTTGCCCTTGACGCCGCGCGCGCCGAAGCCGGGCGCGACTAAGATCCCGTGCGCGTCTTTGAGTACGTCCACGCCCTCGTTCTCGACCAGCTCGGAGTCGATGCGCTGGATGTTCACGCCGGCATAATAGTAGATGCCCGAATGGTAGAGCGCCTCGTTGATCGAGATGTAGGCATCCTTGAGCTCGACGTACTTCCCAACCAGCGCGATGGTGACGATGCGCCGCGGATGGAGCATCCGTTCGGCGATGGCCGCCCAGTCCTCGAGTTTCGGCGCGACCGTCGCAAGGCGAAGTTTGCGGACGGCGGCCTGCGCCAGCCCCTCGGCTTCGAGATTGAGCGGCACCTGATAGATCGTCTTGGCATCGCCGTTCTGGACGACGGCGGAAGGCGACACGTCGCAGAAGAGTGCGATCTTCTCCTTCAGCTCCATCGCCATCGGCATGGACGACTGCGTCCGGCAGACGATCGCGTCGGGCGAAATTCCGATCCCGCGCAACTCGCGCACCGAATGCTGAGTCGGCTTGGTTTTGAGTTCGTCGGCGGCCCCTAAGTGCGGCATCAACGTGAGATGCACGTACATGACGTTCTCTTCGCCGGCGTCGTACCGCATCTGGCGAATGGCTTCCAAGAACGGAAGCGACTCGATGTCGCCGACCGTACCGCCGACCTCGACGATGCAGACCTCGGCGCGGCTGGCCTCGGCAAAGCGCTTGATGTGCGCCTTGATCTCGTTGGTGATGTGGGGGATGACTTGAACGGTAGCGCCCAGGTAGTCGCCGCGGCGCTCTTTTTCGATGACGGAGTTGTAGACTTGGCCGGTCGTCACGTTGTTGGCGTGCGAGAGGTTCTCGTCGATGAAGCGTTCGTAATGGCCTAGGTCCAGGTCCGTCTCGGCGCCGTCCTCGGTAACGAAAACTTCGCCGTGCTGATACGGGTTCATCGTACCGGCGTCGACGTTGATGTACGGATCGAGTTTCTGAATGGAGACGCTGATGCCGCGCGCCTTGAGCAGGCGCCCAAGGGAGGCTGCCGTGATGCCCTTGCCAATCGAGCTCACGACCCCGCCGGTAAAGAAAATATACTTCGCCATCTCGGGATGACTTGATTCCGTTAGTCTGAGGCCGCGACCTTCACGTAGCGACCGCGGCCGCCGTAATCGCGTTCGACGGTCGTCCAACCGCTTGGAAAGGCGGCCGAAACCAGGCCCAGCAGCGCGTCCATGGTCGGCGGCGCGGCCTCCAAGAGCGCCACCCCGCCGGGGCGCAGCGCGGCCGGAAGCTCCGGCACGAGGCGCCGGTAGACCGCCAGACCGTCGGGACCGCCGTCCAGCGCCCCGCGCGGCTCGTACGAAACGGGATTGGGGCGAGGGGCAACGTCCGCGCTTGGGACGTACGGAAGATTCGCGACCACTACGTCGTATGCGCGCCCGTCCAGCGGCGCCGTCAGGTCGCCCTCGAAGAACGACACGCGACCGGCTACGTCCAGCCGTCGCGCGTTGGCGCGAGCGACGTCGAGTGCGGCCGCCGAAAGGTCGGTCGCGTCCACGCGCGCCGCGGGAAGCTCCGCCGCTAGCGTGCAGGCGATCGCGCCGCTACCGGTTCCCACGTCGAGAGCCCGCACGTCCGCGCGGCCGCGCAGAACGCGCACCGCATCTTCGACGAGATGTTCGGTCTCCGGCCTCGGAATCAGCACGCGCTCGTCCACCGCGAACTCGCGTCCGCAGAACCACGCGCTGCCGGTGAGGTATGCGATCGGAACGCCGGCGCCCCGGCGCGCGCACAGCGCCTCAAAGCGTTCGACGGCCCTCGCGTCGATCGCGTCGCCGGCGTGCGCGAGCAGCCACGCGCGCGAACGTCCCGATGCAAACGCCATGAGCAGCGCCGCATCGCCCCGGAGCTCGCCGTCCAGCGATCGCGCGCCTCGTTCCAGCGCGGCGCCGAACGTCGCCGTCTCGCCCGCCGTCATGCCGTAACGGCGGTCTCGCCGGCGAGCAGCCGGGCGCGCTCGTCCTTGAGCAGGTCCTCGACGAGCGGTTCGAGCGCGCCGTCCATGATGCCGCGAATGTTCCCGAAGTTGCGATTGATCCGGTGGTCCGTCACCCGATCTTGGGGAAAGTTGTACGTGCGGATCTTCTCGGAGCGATCGCCGGTGCCGACTTGGCTGCGGCGGATCGAGCCCATCGCTTCTTCTTGCTCGCGGCGCTTGCGCTCGGCCAGGATCGCGCGCAGCATCTGCATCGCCTTCTCGCGATTTTGCGTCTGCGAGCGCTCTTGTTGCGAGGCCACGATGACGCCGCTGGGCACGTGCGTGATGCGGATCGCCGACTCGGTCTTGTTGACGTACTGTCCGCCGGCGCCGCTGGACTTATACGTGTCGATCTGCAGGTCGGTCGAGCGAATCTCGATCTCTCCGTCGTCCTCGACCTGCGGCAAGACGGCAACGGTCGCCGTGCTGGTGTGCACGCGCCCTTGCGCTTCGGTCGCGGGCACGCGCTGGACGCGATGCACGCCCGACTCGTGCTTAAAGGAACGGTACGCGCCCGCGCCCTTGACTGCGAACACGATCTCTTTGTAGCCGCCGGCGTCGCTCTCGCTCTCGGAGATCAGTTCGGTCTTCATCGCGGCGGTCTCGGCGTAGCGCATATACATACGCGCCAAGTCGCCGGCGAAGATCGCCGCTTCGTCGCCCCCGGCCCCGGCCCGGATCTCGATGAAGATGTCGCGGTCGTCGTTGGGATCCCGCGGAATCATGAGGGACTTGAGTTCGTCCTCGATGCGTTCGAGCCGCTCGCGCAACGCCCCGACTTCTTCTTGCGCCAGCTCGCGCATCTCGGCGTCGCCGTCGCGCAGAAGCGTCTCGTTCTCGGCGATCTCGCGCTCGATGCCGCACAACTCGCGATAGGCGCGCACCGTCTCCTCGAGCTGCGATCGCTCTTTGACCAGCGCCGTGTACTTGGCCTGATCGAATCCGCCCGGGGGATTGGCGAGTTCCACCTCGATCTCGTCGAAGCGCCGCACCATCGTGTCGAGACGGGCCGTAACGGCCTGCGTCAGCGTTGCCATATTGCTTTTCTCAATTGGGGGTTAAAGGGGGCGACGCCCCCTTGAGCCGCGGAGTCGCGGCTCGGNNGGTTGAACTTGTCGACGCGGCCCGCCGTATCGATGAGCTTCTGCTGACCCGTAAAGAGCGGGTGGCAAGCCGAGCAAATCTCGACCGAGATCTCCTTGAGCGTCGAGCCGGTCGTAAAGGCGGTGCCGCACGCGCAGTGCACGCGAGCGTCGGGGTACCAGGTGGGATGAATCTTCTCTTTCACAGCCACTCGATTATAGCAGGCTAGGCAAGAGGGCCCACCTGCGTGGGCCCTGCCGTGGCCTAAGGCGTCACTTGGCCCGTGATCGCCTGGACGAGGTGACCGCCGAACGGAACGCCCAGCCCGGTGACCAGATCGTAGCCTTTTCCGGAGGTGCAGCAACCGGTGATCGGCGGCGCTCCGGGCCCGGAGTTGGCCTGGTTTTGGCCGTAGAGAACGTCGTAGAACACGTCGTTGTAGCTCAAACCGTTGAGCGAACCGGCGTAGATCTTGTAAAAGATGCCGTTCGGATTGCCCAAGCGTTCCGGGTGGCCGCCGCTCGCGGTCGCGCAGGACGGCGTGGCTTTGCAGGCCTGTTCGACCAGCGCCCACTCCGCGGCGGACTCGGGCGCGGCTGCCGACGTCCCGCCGGACGGCCCGACGCCTCCATCGGAAAAAGCCGAGTTAAAGACGAGGGCCGGACCCGTGAAGGGATCCGCCATCAGTGCGATGTCGGGAACGCCGCGATAGCCGTTAAGCTGCGGGCTCGCCGGATTGCTGCCCGCCGGCGTCGTGACGCCCTGCTGCCAAACCGGGGTCGGGAAGACTTGCGACACTCCCCCGCCCGAGCCGACGTCGTTGTTGAAGTTGCCGCTCCCGCCTTGCGTGGACTGGTAGGCCCAGGCCGCGATTTGGCCGAGCAGTTTGCCGGTCGTGTCCATGGGCGCGTTCACGCCGCCGACGCCGACAACCGACGGGTCCGAGGCCGGGTACGAAACGCACGGCGTCGGCAGTGGATTGCCGAAGTTGTCGAAACACGACTGGTTCCCGGTGTCCCCGGAAGACGCGAACACCGCGATGCCTTCGGCGGCTAGCGCCGCGAATTCGTCGGGGCCGATGCCGGTGCCCTGACCGCTGCCCGAACACGAATAGTAATAGCCGCAGCCGCCGTTCTCGCCCAGCCCGTAGCTGAGCGAGACCGCGTCCACCTTGTTGTCGGCGATCGCTTGCTGAATCTCGTCGTCCGCAATCTGGATACCGATCAGCGGATAGGTGACCTCGCCCGCGCCGCACGGCGGTGCCGTTTCGTTTCCGGTGGTCGTGTTGACGCAAATCGCCGGATTGTACGCGAAGTAGAACAGCACGTTTGCGCCAGGCGCGAGGCTGGCTTGCTGCTCGGTATCCAGCTGCGCTTCGCCATCCTCGGGATTGCACGTGGTGTAATCGGGAGGCGTCGGGAAAGGCGGCAAGCTACACGTATCCGTCACCGGTGGCGGCGATGCCAGGCCACCCGGATTCGGGTCGAAGGCACCCGTCCCGGTGTTGTTGTTTTGGCCGCTGGCGGGTTGCGCGCGCACCTGCGCGACCGTCACGGTCGCGACGCGCGCCTTGAACAGCTTGGACAGGGTGGGCACGTCTCCGTTGGCGGACGTGTCGATCGGCCCGGTTCCGATGATGCCGATGTTGATGCCGGTCCCGTTGTAGCCTTTGCTATACGCACCGGAGTAGTCGAAGCCGTTGGCCAGCATCTGCGGGGAATAGCCAATCGTGTTTCCGCGCGACATTCGGATGATGTACGGATGCATGAAGTGCGGCTGCACCAGCCCGACCACGCCCGCGATGGGCAGAGCGACGGCGACGTGCGGGGCCTGAACCGGCGCCAGGAACGTCGTCTTCCCGGCGCGCCACCAGCCGATGGTCGTACCGAATGCCTTCTCGAACGACGTTAGTCTGCCGGCGAGCGTGAGCGTGAGATGCTGCGGCCAAGTTCCTACGGAGATGTGGTAGCCGTTGAAGTACTTCGCGGTCGCGGCCACGTCGCTCGCGGTCGCGCCGTAACGCGCGCCGATCTCAGCCGGCGTGAGGAACTTGCGGTAGAATGCCGACTTGGGCGAGCTCGCCTCTTGCGCGTACTGCATCAGACCGCGCTCGTTCTGCAGTTTCAGCGCAACCGAAACCGACATGCCCATGTCGCCGTGCACCGGACCGACGTACGTGGCGGTTCGAAGCGTCTCTTTACCCCACGTAAAGTTCGCGAGCGTCGAGGGACCCGCATACGTCGAGAGTGCCGTCTGCGCCTGCGCCTGAGACATGCCGGCCGCCGCGCCCGGATCGGTGGGGAGCGCGCCGCCATGGCTGCCGCCGCCGCACCCGGTCACGAAGGCAGCCGCAAGCGCAAGCGCCGCGGCCGGACGAAAGTCTCTCGCGTTCATCGGACGTTACCCCCGGTACGGTGTTGCATGAATCGGATCAGTCTCGCGATCGCGGCTTTTCTGCGGACCGTGCGTTCGTGCTGCACGCGCGCCTCGAACTGCGCCGTCGCGAACGACACGCTCGACGGCGAGAGCCCTTGAGCGCCCGCGACGATCGCGGCGGACGAACGGCGAGACGCCGAGGCGGACGTCGCGTTCTGCAGCGTCAGCGTTTCGGCGATGGTCTGCGTCGCCAGCGGCGTGCCTTCGAAGTCGGCGAAGTTTTGCCACGCCTTGAGCGTATCGTTGAGATAGTCGTAGTACGTCGTCTGCAGATCGCTCAGCACGATGCAAACCGGGCCGTAGCCTCCAACGTACGTGGTAATCGTTTGCGCGTCGGTGAAGCCGAGCACCGGATCGTACGACGCGATCTGTCGCGTCAGCGACGAGCCGCTGGTCCCGAACTGCGGCGGGACGTTGCAGGCAGCCGGAAACGTGACGTTGGTTGCGACGTTCGTGACGTCGGAATACGGGGGAGTCACCGCCGAGAACCAAGCCTTCGGCGTCGCAACGACGGTGGGTGCACCGCCGCCCGTCGGGAGGATCTGAACGGTGATCTTTCCGGACGCCGGCGCGAGCATCTGGAATTCTTGAATGCCGTAGCTCGACAGCGCGGTGCCGCCGTACGATCCGCTTCCGTCAGCCTTTGTTGCGATCGTCAGCGTCTGCGGCGTGCTTGCGATCGTCTGCGTGTCGGTGTAGGTGCCGTTCGCATTTCGCTTGGTGACGTCGGTCGTTCCGTCGGCGTCGTTTTCGGTCACGGTACCGCCGTTGACGTTTTTCCAGCTCGCGCCCGCGGTTGCCGGCGTCTGACCGACGATCTGCGGCGTCGAATACGACGTCGCGATGGTTGAAGCGGTGGACGTGTTGGCGTTCGTCACGACATTGGTTGCATACTGAACCAGATTGACGGCCGATCCGGCCGCTGCCTTACCTTGCCAGCTGTCGGTCGTCGTCACGACGCTCTGGAGCCCATAGGCGTCGGTCTCGCTCGCGTTATAGTCCAGCGCCGAAGCGGGAGCGCTCAGCGGCGGCGGCGCGGGCGACGTGGAGACGACGACGTTCTCCGTGACCGCAGCCGTATTCACGGTCGAGGGAAGCGGCGACGGTTGCGGGTATGCGTACGTGTTCGTCTGCGTCAGCGAACCGGAATAGGCAAACGTGCTGCCGGGCCCAACCGTTGGCGTCGGAACGATGACGGGCGCCGGCGTGGGGATCATGCCGCCGGACGGCGGCGTGCCGTTGCAGGCAGCCAGAGCGACGACGAGCAGCAAGCCCGCGAGCGAAGCGATTCGAACGTTCAAAGCCGATCGTTCCTTCCAAGGGAGAGGTCGCGACAGGTTAGGGCATCCAAATCCGACCTCCTCCACGGAGACGGTCTGCGACGGCGATACGTTATACGATTCATGGACGTCTTTTCGTTTCGCAGCGCTGCACGTTGCGGCACGCTCGCGATCGCGCTCGTTGCCGCCTCGTTCGTTGCCGCCGCTGCTGCGACGACCATCGACGGCGCCGTCATCGAAAATAGCGGATCCACCAACGGTGCTGGCTGGCGCATGGTCATTCGTTCAAGCGGGCAAGCGACGACGCAGGTTCTCTCGCGTCGCGGTCCGGAGACCGGCCCCGCTTCTCAATCTACGCCCGCACCGTTTACGCCCGACCCCGCGCTCGTCGAGACGTTCTTCCGAGACGTGCGGGCCGCGCGCGATTCGAACGAGCCGCCGGCGACGTGCATGAAGAGCGCCTCCTTCGGAAGCCGCACCATGGTGCTGTGGCACGGCTGGAGCTCCGGCGACCTCTCCTGCCCCGGCAACACCGGCGCCATGGGTGCGCTCGCACAGGACGTTTCCGCGCTCCAAAGCGCTGGCCACGTCACCCCTCTCCCGCTCTACCGTCGCGCTCCGATCGAAATCCGGGCCACGCCGGCCACGTCGCCGACGCCGCATCGAGCGCTCGCCGCGAGGGAGGGCGCGGCCGCGCGCCAAAGCCATCGCCGGTGATTGCCTTTGCCGTACCCCTGGCCGTGATGCTGCTCGCCACGCCGCCGCCGCCTCCCCCGACACTGAACTCACCCGCGCCCTCCGCGCTGGCAACGCCGGCATCCGACGCCACCGCGGCGCCGGATGCGACGCCCACGCCGATCGCGCTACCGAGTGGGTTCGGGTTGCCGGCCGGCGCCAAATCGCCCGGCAGGCCTTCGGGGACTCCGCCGCCTCCCAAGTCGTCGCGCAATGGGATCGAAGGCGTCTGGGAAGTCGAGATCCAGGTGCCCAACCAGAACAATCCGCTCTACACGCACTTTCAGATCAAGCAGCAGCAGAACGCGCTCAGCGGCCTCTACATTGACGGCAACGGCAAGAGGTTTCCACTCTCCGGCACGCTCGACGGCGATTCGGTGCGCTTGATCGTTACGCGCGCCGACGGCACGACGCTCTTGCTCGAAGGCAAGCTCGACGGCACGACCGACATGCTCGGCATGTTGACGGACGCGGATCAGCGCGTACCGTTCACCGCGGCGTACCGGCCGAAAGAAAACTTCTTCGAGAATATCTCGCCGGCGCCGGGCGGAATGGGCGGAATGGGCGGCGGCGCCTCCTCGGGTGGCGGGGGAATACCCCCGCGCTAAGCCGTTAGGTCTTGGCTCGCTCCGCGAGGCGTCGCTCGACGTATGGGACCAGCCCGCCCGCGTCTACCAGCGACTGCATGAACGGCGGGAACTGCGCCGCGGCATAGGTTTCGCCTTTGGTGACGTTGCGAATCGTTCCGCTTGCGGCCTCGACTTCGATCTCGTCGCCCGCGTCGATACGATCCACCGCTTCGTCCGACTCGAAGATCGGCAGCCCGATGTTGAGCGCGTTGCGGTAGAATATCCGCGCGAAGCTCTTTGCGATCACCGCCGAGGTTCCCGATCCCTTGATGGCGATCGGCGCGACTTCGCGGCTCGACCCGCAGCCGAAGTTCCGGTCGGCGACGATGATGTCGCCGGGTTTCATGCGGGTCGTGTATTCGGGATCGATGCCCTCGAGCGCGTGCTTGCCCAATTCGGCCTGGTCGACGATGTTGCAGTACTTGCCCGGAATGATGACGTCGGTGTCGACGTTCTTGCCGAACTTGTGGGCGTGTCCGCGCAGTTTCATACGGCGCCCGCCAATTCGACCGCGCGCGGATCGGTGATGCGGCCGGTCAGCGCCGACGCGGCACACGTTGCCGGCGATGCGAGGTAGACTTCGGCTTTGGGCGATCCCATGCGGCCGACGTAGTTCCGGTTGGTCGTCGAGAGACAGCGCTCGCCGTCGCCGAGCGTGCCCATGTGTCCGCCGAAGCACGCGCCGCAACCCGGCGTATTGACCGCGCAGCCCGCCGCCGCCAGCGTCTTGAGGATCCCCTCGTCGGCGGCCTGCATCCAGACTTGCTGGGAACCGGGATTAACGATCACGCGCAAACTCCGCGCGATCTGCTTTCCGTCCAGGATCCTGGCGACGACGCGAAGATCCTCGATGTATCCGTTGGTGCACGAACCGATAAAGACTTGGTCGAGTTCGAGCACGTCGTTCGTGACTTCCGAGACCGGATGGACGTTGTCGGGCGTGTGCGGGCACGCGATTTGCGGTTCGAGGGCGCTCACGTCGATCGCGATGACGCGCTGGTAGTTCGCGTCCTCGTCGGCGCGCTCGACGATGAACGGGCGGTCCGTCCGTTCGGTGACGTACGCGATCGCCTTGGCGTCGGCATGAAAGATCCCGTTCTTTGCCCCGGCCTCGATCGCCATATTCGCCATCGTCGTGCGCCCGGTAATGGAGAGCGCGTCGACCGTCGAACCATGAAATTCCAGCGCGCAGTAGGTCGCGCCGTCGATTCCGAGCCGGCCGACGGTTGCAAGCATGAGATCCTTTGCGTAGACCATGTCGCCGAGCTGCCCGTCGTACACGAGTTTAATCGTTGGGGGGACGCGCAGCCACACTTCTCCAAGCACGAACGCCGCCGCGATGTCGGTGGACCCCATGCCGGTGGCGAAGGCGCCGAGCGCGCCGTAGGTGCAGGTGTGCGAATCTCCGCCGACGATGAGTTCGCCCGGCGCGACCAGGCCCGCTTCGGGCAGCACGACGTGTTCGATGCCGCCGCGGCCGACGTCGAAGAAGTGGACGATGCCTTGCTCCTTCGCGAAGTCTTTCATGAGCTTGGCCAGCTTGGCGGACTGGGGGTCCTTGGCGGGAACGAAGTGGTCTTCGACCAGCGCGATCTTGTTGGGGTCGAAGACGCGCGTTGCGCCTTTGATGCCCCGCATTACCGCGATCGCGACGGCCGCCGAGAGCTCGTTGGCGAGCACGAGATCGACTTTGGCGTCGACGATCTGGTTCGGCACCACGCGGTCGAGGCCGACGTGACGTGCGAGAATCTTTTCCGTTAAGGTCATGCCCATAGGGGGCATGGTTTCTCTCGCGGCTTACGCTGACCTGGGGACCGGGACTCGCGCGGAGAAGGCCCGGACATGCGGAGAACGCCGTTCGCCTCGCCCGGCCGTCCAAGCTTCGTGCGCCTGGCTCGATGAGCTACGCTACCGAGGCCGGCGAACTCGACCGGGAGATCCTCGGCACGATCGAGCGATGGCGCGCCGGGGCGCGCGCACTCGCCGATTCGGAGTTCGGGGACCTCGCGCGCCGAATCTGCGCTCATCAGCTCCGGTACAACGAACCTTACGGACGCTACGGCGCGGCGTTCGGCTACGCGCCCGACCAGCCGCCGGAGACCTGGCAGCAGATTCCCGCGGTGCCCGCACAGGCGTATAAGGAAGCGATCATGGCGACGTTCGACCCGGCGCGCGCCGCGTTGACGTTCGAGACCAGCGGCACGACCGGCGGTGCGGGCGGACTTCACTTTATGGAAACCGCCGAGCTCTACGACCGGTCGCTGATCGCCGCGTTCGATCGCTTCGTACTCGGTGACGGCGCGCGCCTGCGCTATCTCAACTTGGTCCCGAACCCCGCGGAGCGTCCGGGATCCTCGCTGGGCTACATGATGGACCGCGTCGCGCGCGAACGCGGAACGGGCGAAACGGGCTGGTTCGTCACCGCCGAATCGCTGCTCTTCGACGACTTCGTCGCGGCCGTCAGGTCCGCCGTCGCCGCGGGCGAGCCGGTCTGCGTTGCCGCGACGGCGTTTGCGCTCGTCCACGTGACCGACGAGATGGACGCGCGCGGTTTAAGCTGGGCGCTGCCGACCGGTTCGCGCGTGATGGAGACCGGCGGTTTCAAAGGACGCGCGCGCGTAGTCTCGCGCGACGAGCTGTACGAACGCATCGCTTCCCGGTTCGGCATCGCGCGCGAAGCCGTCGTCGCGGAATACGGGATGACCGAATTGGCGTCGCAGTATTACGACGACCCGCTGCGCCTGCGCGACGCGCCGCGGCGAAAAGTCGCGCCGCCATGGCTTCGTTCGCGCGCCGTGAGCGCCGCCGGCACGACGCTGCCGGCGGGAACGGTCGGTGCGCTCGTGCACGTGGATCTGGCGAATCGCTCGTCGTGCGTGGCCGTCGCGACCGAGGATCTGGGCGCCGTCTATGGCGACGGTTCGATCGTCCTGGTGGGACGCGAAGCGGGCGCGGCGCTGCGCGGCTGCTCGCTCGACGCCGAAACCTTGCGCGGCATCGCGCTGTGAGCACCCGGCTGGCGCGCGTTCCCGTCCGGAGAATCGTGCGCGCGCTCGCCGACGCGTCCGAGCGGTGGTGCGACGCGGACTTTCCGCCGAGGGTCCGCGCGCAGCGCGCCATCTGCGAGCGCACGGGGTATTCGCTGCCGGTCGTCGAGTACGCCCTCGACGCGCTCTTTCAGAGTGCGAGCGCCGCAGCGCTCGAAGCGGCGATCGTCGACGAGATCGGTTCGCTCTCCGCCCTCGACGGCGCGGTGGAGCGTGCGGGACGGCCGGCGCTGCACGCGCTTCCGGTTGGGCGCGTGTGCGTCGTCTCCAGCCGGACTACCATCGGCGTCGCGATTCCGCCGCTGCTCTTCGCGCTGTGCGCGAAATGCGACGTCGCGGTGAAAGATCGCGAAGACCATTTCGTCGCCGCGTTCTTAAAGACCGCAGCCGAGGAACTCGAGGAATTGGGCACGGCGGCCGTGGCCGAGGCGTGGAGCGGCGAGAACGACGCGCGCGACTTGGCGGCATTCGACGCCGTCGTCGCGTTCGGCGACGACGTCTCGCTGCGCAAGATTCGCTCGCAAGCCGCGCCGCGAGCGCGCTTCGTTGCGTTTGGACCGGCCGCCAGCATCGGCTACGTCGCGCGCGAAGCGCTTGCCGACGCGGCGGCCTGCACGCGCATCGCCGCCGGCGCGGCCCGCGACATGCTGCTCTACGACGGCGAAGGCTGCCTTTCGCTGCACGCGCTCTTTCTCGAGCGTGGCGGCGCCATTGCGCCCGCGGTCTTCGGTGAGATCTTCCGCACGGCTCTCGATCGCGCCAGCGTCGAGTTTCCCCCCGGCCCGCTCGACGCGCGCGCGCAGGCTCGCGTCGCGAACGCCCGCAACGTGGCCGCCTTTCGCGTTTCCGAAGGCCGCGGAGCCGTCATCGGCGGATCGGCCGGGTACCTCGCGTTGCTCGACGCGCCGCCGAGCGAGCCCCCCTCCTTTCTTCCGCGCGTCGTTGCGATCCATTGCGTGGACGGACCGGCCGACGCGCTGGCCTACGTTCGCGCGCACCGCTTGCCGATCGAGGCGATCGCCCTGGCCGGAAATCGCGACGACGTCGATGCGATGGCGCTCGAGACCGGCGCGTCGCGCATCGCGCGATTCGGCGAGCTGCAGAGGCCTCCGCTCGGCGGCAATCACGGCGCGCGCCCGCGCATCGCCGAATTCGTACGCTGGGTGACGTCGGAAGCATGACCGAGATTCCGGGGCCGCGCAGCGCCGAGATGCGCGGCGATTTGGCGCGTTTCGAATCGCGCAACGTCACGTACTTGGGCGAGGATTTTCCGGTGTTCTGGGAGTCGGCGTCCGGCGCGACCGTTGTGGACGTGGACGGCAACCGCTATCTCGATCTCACGGCCGCATTCGGCGTTGCCAACGCGGGGCACGCCAACCCACGGGTCGTCGAAGCCATCCACACACAGGCGGAACGGCTGATGCACGGCATGGGCGACGTGCATCCGACGCACGTTCGCGCGCGGCTGCTCGAGCGTCTCGCGAACGCCCTGCCTACCGGCCTGAACAAGATCTTCCTCGCGACGACCGGATCCGAGGCCGTGGAGGCCGCCATGAAAACCGCGATGCTCGCTACCGGAAAGGCCGCCTTCGCGTCGTACCGCGGCGCCTACCACGGCCTCTCGTTCGGCGCGCTGACGATCGGCGGCATCGAGCGCTTCCGCGCGCCGTTTGCCGGCGTGCTCTCCACCACGACGCTGATGCTCGACTTTCCCGCGGGCGATTCCGACGGCGATGGCGTTGCCCGCGAACTCGCCGCGCTCAGGCGCGCCCTTGCCGCGCGCGGAGATCTCGCGGCCGTCGTCATCGAGCCGATCCAATCGCGCGGCGGCATCGTGGTTCCGCCCGGCGGCTATCTTCGGGGATTGCGAGCCATTTGCGACGAGCTCGGCATAGTGCTGATTTTTGACGAAATCTATACCGGCTTCGGCCGGACCGGCTCGTGGTTCGCGTGCATGCACGACGGCATCGTGCCCGACATTATCTGCATCGGAAAAGCCATGGGTTCGGGCTTCCCGATCAGCGCGATCGCCGCGCGCGCCGACGTGATGGACGCCTGGCCCGTCTCGCGCGGCGAAGCGCTGCATACCTCGACGTACCTCGGCAATCCGATGGGCTGCGCGGCGGCGCTGGCAACCATCGACGAACTCGAGCGTCTGCGCTTGCCGGAGCGCGCGCGGGAACTGGCACCCGCCGTCGAAGAGCGCCTCCAAGCGTTTCTCGGTAAGCACGGCGTGCGCGACGTGCGCGGGCGCGGACTGATGTGGGGCGTGGAACTGCGCGACGCGGCACAAGCCGACGCCGCGGTCAAAGCCGCTCTGCGACTCGGACTCATCGTGCTGCAAACCGGTCGCAACGGTAACGTCATCTCGGTCACGCCGCCGCTCGTCATCGGGCGCGACGACCTCGACCGCGCGCTCGACTTGTTGGAAAACGCAATCGCCGAAACTGGAGGGCCACCTTGAGCGAAACCTATCGCGTAGGCATCGTCGGCAGCGGCTTCGGCGTGAAGGCGCACCTGCCGGCCCTGCTCGCGCACCCCCGTTTCGACGTCGTCGCACTGGCCTCGCCGCATTCGGCTGAAGGCATTGCGGCCGCCCGCGGGATTCCGCACGCGTTCACGTCCTGCGCCCAGATGGTTGCCGGATGCGACCTCGATGCCGTCGTCGTCGCGTCGCCGCCGTTCTCGCACGAAGACGACGTGCTGGCAGCCCTCGCTGCCGGCAAACACGTGCTGTGCGAAAAGCCGTTCGCGCTCAACGTCGCGCAGGCCGAGCGCATGCTCGACGCGTCGAAGGCCGCGGCAACGGCCTGCGGCGTCGCGCACGAGTTCCGCTGGATCCCACAGCGAATGGCGATGAAGGAGCTGGTCGCAAACGGCCATCTCGACCCGTTGCGCGAGATCGAGTTCACGCATCTCACTACCCCCGCCGAGAAACGCGAACGGGGCTGGCTCTTCGAGCGATCGTCGGGCGGCGGCATCTCCGGGGCCTTGCTCTCCCACGTCATCGACACGTGCAATTGGCTCGCGGGGCGTCCGCCGGTGCATGCGACCGGCTTCTCCCGCATCGCCAATCCCATGCGGACCGACGATCGCGGCAGCTTCACGGTGGACGCCGACGACGGCGCGTTCGCGCTCGTGGACTACGGGCACGGTCTGGTCGGCCGTCTCTCGGTGGACGGGACGACGGGCGTCGAGCAGGCCACGATCGCGGTGCATGGCGGCAACCGCACGGCCGTCGCGAGCGGAACCGACGTCGTGGACGTGACGTTGTTCGTCGTTGACGAGGACGAGCAGTCCGAGCTCGAATGCAAGCCGTCGCCGTACGCCAAACTGGAGAGCCTGGGCGGAAACGTCCCGCTCCTGTACGAGCTTTACGACGAATGGATCAAGCAGATCGAAACGGGCGCGAGCGAGCTCCCAACGTTCCAAGAAGCGGTTGAAACGCAGCGCGTTCTGGCCGCTGCGGGCTACTCCACCGGCGACTAACGCTCGCGCCGAGCTACGGGCTTGGGCTTTTCCCGGTTGACGTCTTTGATGTGCCCGATGAGGCCGCCGAAGAGAAAGGCGATGGCCGCGACCAATAGGACGAGCCGCGTCACCGCGAGCTGTCCGGGGCGAGCCGCAAACGACGTGACGAAGAAACCGGCTAGCAAGAGCGCCCCGATGACGTACGGTAAGCGGATCTTCACGCGCGGACCGTCGTCGCCACGGCCGGGCTACGGGACGGGATCGCCGACGGCTTTGGCCATGGCCCGGTAGACGTTGAGCCGCCCGCAGCCCTCGGTCGCGCTTTGGCCGGGCAGTTTGTCGGCCGTCGAGCACAACAGGGTTTTCATCGCGCTCGGCGATCCGTAGAGCGCGGAGTTGACCGAAAGGACCAGCGCGGCCGCGCCCGCGACGTGCGGCGTCGCCATGGATGTGCCCGCGATGAGCATCTTGCAATCGGGAGTTCCCGTTCCCGACGGATAGTCGCCGCTGCAGTCGATGCTCTGCGCGTACTTTGCGTCAACCGGAGTGCTGGTCGAGATGTTCTCGACCCAGTGAAGATTGTCGTTATCAACGTCGCTCGATGGGTTCCCGCCCGGCGCAACGATGCCCCAGCCGCCCGGATTGGTCGAATCGTACTCCGAGTACGAGGCAACTTGCTCGGCGACCGGGCTCGCGGCGTCGTTGAGGCCGGTGGCGCCGACCGCGATCACGCCGGGATCGCACGCGGGCGTCTGCACCACGTTAACTGGCGTCGAACCGTCCGAGTTCCCCGACGCCGCGACGACGATGACGTTGTGGGCGATGGCGTTGGCGATCGCCGGCCCTTCGACGGCGTCGTCGGGGCACGCGCCGCCGCCCAGGCTCAGGTTGATGACGTTGGCGCCGTTACTCACGGCGTCGTTGAGGGCGTCGGCGATATCTTGCGAATCCGCCGTGCATTGCGGATCGCTTCCGGCGCTGCTCGAACTGAGGCAGTTGTCGTCGGGCGTCGGAAAGACGCGATAGAGCATCAGCGAGATGTGGCCGCCGGTTCCTGCAAAGCCCGTGCCGTTGCCGAGGTTCGACGCGGCCAGACCGGTCACGTTGGTGCCGTGGCCGTCCGGATCCACGGTAAACCCCGAGGTGGACTGCGATCCGCCCGGGCTCGTCACGAAGCAGCGCTGGCGGACGACCTTGCCCGCCAACTCCGGCGACGTCGTGTCTTCACCGGTGTCGATCACGGCCAACCGGATCGCGGGCACGCCGAGCGCGTGTGGATTGACGAACGCGCTGCCGTTGTTGCTCTGGCTGTACGCCCACGCATCTTCCATCTTGACCGCGTGCATGTCCCACTGACCGGGGACGCTGCTCGACTCGTAGTACGGCGGAAGGTTGTTGGTCGGCGCCGCGGGCGCGATGGGCGCGGCAAACCCTTGAAAATATGGATCGTTAGGGAAATACGGCGTGCTCACGTGCATCGGCGCCTTACGCACGAGGGGGCCCGCTTCGATCACGCCGGGCTGCGCGCGGAGCGTTGCGACGACCGAAGCGACGCGAGCCGGATCCACTTTCAGGATGCGAGCGGTCTGGTGGATGGCGCCAAACGCGATCTCGCGGTCGAACTGGGCGCCTGCGCCGGCCTCGCGCGAGGCAAGACCGTCGCGCACTTGCTGCAGACGTGACGTGTCGTAGAGGACGGCGATGGTACTCGACTGCGCGACGCGGACCGCCGGAAGAAAGCTTACGCCGCGATGAACGGACGCGGCCTCACGAGTCGCGCCGCTTTGCGCGACGCTCGCAGCCGTGTTGCTGCTGGGACAGACGAACGCGCTAGACGCGGGCGTTGGCGTCGGATTCGGGTTGGGGCTGGAGCCGCCGCCCCCGCCGCATCCGGCGAACGCTAACGAAGCGATCGCAATGGCGGCAAGCGCCCGCAAGCCGGTCGGGGATCCGTTCACGCGTACCTTCATCTCTGTAAGATTACGAAAGAGCTTCTGTTATCGTTCCGCCAGGTGCGTCCTCTTAACGCTTGATGAGAGCGTTCCAGAGGATGCCCAGCGCTGCCGACGCCGCCCGGCTTTGGATCAGCTCGCGATCGCCCCGCCACCGGATGCTGCGCGCGCGCGCCTCTCCGCCTGCCCACGCGACCGCGACCCAAACCAGCCCCACGGGCTTCTCCTCCGAACCCCCGTCCGGACCGGCGATCCCGGTCGTCGCAACCGCGACGTTCGCGCCGATTGCCTCGCAGGCGCCTCGCGCCATCTCGCACGCGACCTGCTCGCTGACCGCGCCGTGCGCGCCGAGCGTCTCGGGCCGTACGCCCAGCTGCGCGATTTTGACCGAATTATCGTACGCCACGATGCCTCCGAGAAAGCTTTGCGAAGACCCCGGAACGGATGTGAGCGCCGCTGCAATGCGGCCGCCCGTGCACGATTCGGCGACCGCGCACGTGAGGCCGTCGGATTGAAGCAAGCGATGGATCGCGGTTTCCAGCGTCTCGGCATCCAGGCCGAAGACGAAGCCCGCGAGTTTGCTCTCGACCTCGGCTTGCAGCGGAGCGATCATCGCCTCGGCGCGCTCGCGCGACGGCGCTTTGGCCATGATCTTGACGTCGCACCGCCCGCCGTGCGCGAGCACGGCGACCTTCGGATTTTCCGACGTCCGGAAGAGATCTTCGATGCGATGGTCGATCTCGGACTCGGCGACGTTGACGGTGTGGACGACGCGCGTGTAAATCGCGTCGCTGACGCCGAGCCGCTCGCGCAAACGGGGGATCAGCTCGCCGGTCAGCATCGGCTTCATCTCCGCGGGCACGCCCGGCATGCAGGCGACGAACTTTCCGTCGTCGCGGAAGACCAGAAAGCCCGGGGCCGTGCCGTTCGCGTTCTCGAGCACCACGCTGCCCGCCGGCAGCATCGCCTGCTTCCGGTTATTCTCCCGCATGGTGCGCCCGAGCGCGGCAAACGCGCGCTCCAGAGTTGCGAGGGCGGGAGCGTAGAGCTCCGCTTCGACGCCGAGCGCGTCGCAAACGGCTTCCTTCGTTAGATCGTCGACGGTCGGACCGAGACCGCCGGTCGAGATGACGCCGTCGGCGCGATCGAGCGCGTCCGTCACGGCGCGCGCGATGCGCTCCCGGTTGTCGCCGACGGCGTGTGTCGCATAGACGTCGATGCCGGCTTGCGACAGGTGACCCGCGACGAACGCCGTGTTGGTATCCACGAGTTGTCCGAGCAGCAGCTCGGTGCCGATCGCCAGCAGTTCGACTCGAGGCATGTCGTGCGAACCAGCCTAGAAATCGACCGGGCGAAGATAGAACTCGTTGATCGCGGTGTTCGAGAGCATCGCCGTCGTCGGCAGATGGCGTTTCCAGTGCGTGGAGTCCACCCGGCGCCGGACCAGACGCACGTCGCCCGGCGGAAATCCGCGCTGAATCAACTGCTCGTCCGAATATCCGAGCAGCAGCTGCGCGAGAATCGCGTCGGCGTGCGCGTAACTGATGCCCAGATCTCCTTCGTCGGTTTGATCGGCTTCCAGGTCCGCGCTCGGCGCCTTGTCTACCAGCGCGCGCGGGACGCCGAGGTACCGAGCCAATTCCCACACCTGCGTCTTAAAGAGATCGCCGAGTGGATTGAGCGGCGGCGTGTCGTCCGCGTGCCACGTGAAATATCCCAGCATGCGTTCGGTCTTGTTCCCGGTGCCGACGGGCAAGCCGCCCAGCTTCGCCGATTGATCGAAGAGTGCGAGCATTCGCGTGCGCGCCATGACGTTGCCGCGCCGCCGTGCGTCGGCATCGGGCTCGAACTGCAGGTATCCGTCCACCGCCGCGGTGATTTCGATCGTCCGGAAATGGATGCCGAGCGCGTCCACGACCAATTGCGCGTCCGACAGACTGGCCGGACTCGACGTCGCGTACGGCAAGGCAAACGCATGCACGTTTTCCGGGCCGAGCGCCCGCGCGCAGAGAAATGCGGTAACGGCCGAATCCACGCCTCCGGAAAGCCCGATGACGGCCCGCTCGACGCCGCGCCGGCGCGGCATTTCGTCGCGCAGGAAGGCTTCGAGCCACTGCGCCGCCACCGCGGCGTTGATGCCCGGCGGCCGCAGAATCGCTTCGTAGGATTCGCTAACGACCGGCAGCATCGTGTCCGTTCTCCAGACGCCGCAGCGACAGTTCCTCGTCGGCGAGCAGATCCGGCAGTACCGTTTCCAGATCGCCGAGCAGCGGCAGTTCGGCTCGCGCCAGATCGATCGAGCGCGGGTCGAGATCGGCACGAACGATCTGCGCCTGCGTCGCCGAGGCCCGAACGACGACCTTGCCGCGGGGATCCACCACGCACGACGAGCCGGTCATGCCCTTTCCGCCTTCGAATCCCGCCAGGCCCGCGTACACCACGTACACGCCGTGCTCGGCCGCGATCAGCGAAAGGATCTCGCGCCAGCGCTCGATCGACTCCAGCTCTTCTTCGCCTTCGATGCCTCGGCCGGGCGACGCGCTCGGCACGAGCAAGATGCGGGCGCCCTTGATCGCCGCGATCGTCGGCACGATCGCGTGCCATACGTCCTCGCAGATCAGCATGGACATCCGCCCGAAACGCGTCTCGAACGCGCGCAGGCCTCGCCCCCGTACGAGAAACCGTTCTTCGTCGAACACGCCGTACGTCGCCAAAAACAGTTTTCGGTGCACGTGCACGATCTGCGCCGTGCCGTCCACGACGTGCGCGTAGATCGCGCTGTTGTAATACGTGCCTTCGTCGTTCTCGTAAAAGCCGCAGCAGATGTCCACGGGAGCGCCGCCGCACGCCGCGCTCCACGTCGCGGCGAGATCGTTCGCGAAGCGCCGTGCCGGCAGCGCGAGATCGTAGACGGCCCCTTCGAGGAAGTACCCCGTGAATGCCGCCTCGGGAAAAACGACTAGGTCGGGCGCGTCCGCGGATCCGAGTTGAGCGAAGGCGTCGCCCGCCGCGCGAAGATTCTCCGAGTAGCGTCCTTTGAGCGGTTTGGTTTGTACGATCGCCGTGCGAACGCGCGGCGGCGTCTCAAGCAGGCTGTGCGGCGGTTCCACTGGTAGCGACTTCCATCGACTCGTCGCCGGGTTCCTTTAATCCGCAACGTGCGGCGCAGATCTCCGCCGGATACGTCCAAATCTCCGAAAGCGTCGGATGCAGGTGCGGAATGCGCATGAAATCGGCAACCGTTGCCCGATAGTTCATCGCCACGATGACCTCGTGGATCAGTTCCGAGGCTTGGGCGCCGATCGCGGCGGCGCCCAGAATCTCGCCGGTATCCAGCGCGGCCATCATCTTCACGAAACCTTTGGGTTTGGCGAGGCACATCGCTTTGCCGTGTTCGGCGAAATCGTACCTCCCGACCGCATAGCGGCGCCCGTCGCGTTCGAGCTCTTTCTCGCTCGCGCCGACGACGCCGATCTGGGGATCGGTGAAGACCGCGTGGGCCGAGACGATGCGGTAGTCGGCCTCTTCGCGAGCGTCGCGCGTCGCGTTCCGGGCCGCGACCTCACCTTGATAGATCGCCACGTGTACGAGCAAATATTCGCCGGTAACGTCGCCGACGGCAAAGATGTTGGGGTTGCTCGTGCGCAGCGTGGCGTCGACGCCGATTCCCGCGCTCGCGTCGTACCGTACGCCGGCTTTCTCCAGATTCAGACCCGCGACGTTCGGCACGCGGCCCAGGGCCGAGAAAATCTCCTCTGCAACGAGCTCGCGTTCTTGACCGCCGGCCGAGACGCGCACCACCTTGTGATTGCCGCGGCGTTCGATTCCGAGCACCGTAGCGCGCGTGAAGACCTCGATACCCTCGTCCCCGAAGTACGTCGTTAAGGCATGACCGACGTCGTCGTCGGCCGACGTCAGCAGATGATCGCTGCGGATGACGACCGTCGTTTTTGCGCCCATGCGCGCGAGGAACTGTCCGAGTTCGCAGGCCGTGTAGCCGCCGCCGAGGACCACCACGGATTCGGGAATGCGCTCGAGATCGAGGATGGCGTCGGAGTCTAGGTACCCGGCCTCGGCCAGGCCCGGCAGTACGGGCGGCGCGGGCACGCTGCCCGTTGCGATGATGAAACGGCGCCCCTCGAGCACGACGTCGTCGCCGACCTGGACCTCACGCTCGGAGAGAAAGGCTGCGCGACCGCAATACACCGGAAATTTCTCGATGCCGTCCACGCGGTACTCGGCAAACTCCTTGACGAGCTCGCGCTTGCGCCGGGCGATGAACGGCATATCCGCCGAGGTGCCGGCGACGTGGATGCCCAGCGCGCCGGATTCCCGGGCGTCGTAGAGCGCGTCGCTGGACGCGAGCAGCGCCTTGCTGGGCATGCACCCCCGCAGGATGCAGAGTCCGCCCAGCGGCCCGGGGTCCACGAAGGCCACGCTGCACCCGCAGTCGTGGGCAGTGAGGGCGGCCGCGTAGCCCGCCGAACCCGCCCCGATCACGATAAGATCGTAGGCGACGCGTTTCATTACTTTAGCGACGACGCGGCCGGGCGCCCAGACGGTGGGTGGAGTCGATAAACCGGACGGTCCCGTTGCCGTGCACGAGAATCGAGTGCGTGCGTGCGTGGTTTCCAAAGAAGCGAACGCCGCGCATCAAGTCGCCGTCGGTAATGCCGGTCGCGCAGAACATGACGCTGTCGCTCTTGCACAGATCGTCCATCTCGAGCACGCGAGAGAGATCGCCGAATCCCATGGCCTTCGCGCGCTCGGCCTCTTCCGGCGAACGCGGCTCCAGACGTCCCATGAAATTTCCGCCCAGACACTTGATCGCGGCTGCGGCAAGCACGCCTTCGGGTGCGCCTCCCGTCCCCATCGCGACGTGAATTCCGGTCGAGTCGATGGACGTCGCGATGCAGGCGTCCACGTCGCCGTCGGAGATGAGCTTGATGCGCGCTCCGGCTTCACGAACTTCGCGGATCAGATCGGCGTGGCGGGGCCGGTCCAAGATGACGACGCAGACGTCGTTGACCGGCTTCTCGAGCGCGTTGGCGACGGCGGTGAGGTTGTCGGCGACGCTCGCATCGATGTGAACGAACGCTGCGGCTTTCGGGCCGACCGCGAGCTTCTTCATATACGAGTCGGGCGCATGCAACAAACCGCCTCGCTCGGCGATCGCCATCACCGCGATCGAATTCGGCAAACCGTTTGCGACGAGGTTGGTTCCCTCGACCGGGTCCACCGCGATGTCCACGGATACCCCGCCTTTCCCGACCTCTTCGCCGATGAACAGCATCGGCGCTTCGTCGCGCTCGCCTTCTCCGATGACGATGCGCCCGGAGATCTCCATCTCGCCGAGCTCGGCGCGCATGGCTTCCACGGCGGCGCCGTCGGCGGCGTCGCGTTCGCCCCGGCCCATGAAGCGCGAGGCTGCAAGGGCAGCCTTCTCCGTCACGTTTACGAAATCGAGCGAGTTGACCATCGCGTCCTTGGCTACAAAGGGAAGCGACGCATTTCCTTTAAGAAATGGCCCCGTGTCGGCCAACGTCCACGCGCCCAGACCGCAGCGTTCGCAAGTTCCCTTCCTGGCTGATCTCGCAAATGCCGGGGCGATAACGGCTTTTGCCGTGATCTTGTCGGGCCTGTCGCTCGGCTTCTTTGTATGGTACGCCGTCGCGATGCCGCGGCGCGATCCGGTATTCGGGCAGCTGGATCTCGCGTTCTGCCTCCTGATCGGGCTGGCCGGCGTTGCGTTCGCGTGGAGCTCCTACTCGCGCTATTTTGCCCGGCGGTCCGGCACGACGCTGGCCCGCTCGCTGCAGTACGACGCCGTGACGTATCTGCCGTTCGTCTTGCTGTGGGGCACGCTGGTTCTGCCTCCGCAGTACGCGCACGGCGCACAGCTCCTCGGACTCGCTCTCGGCTTGTGGGCGGTTGCGAAGATTCTCATCGCGGCGCGGCTCAACCAGACCGTGCGGGAAGTTCTGCTCGACTTCGTGGCCACGCGCGCCGCCATCATCGTCATCGCCGAGCTGGCCGCCGTGATCATCGGCCAGCGCCCCGGCACGCACGTGCAAGAGTCATCGCACGTGTTGCTCGCGGTCTGGGGGCGCTGGGACGCCGTGCATTACCTCGAGATTGCGACGAACGGCTATCACGGCACGGACATGGCGTTCTTTCCGCTCTATCCGGCGCTCATCCGAATGCTCGGCGCGCTTACCGGGAACCACTTGATCGCGGGGTTGCTGATATCGAACGCCTCGTTCTTTTTCGGCCTGCTCTTTCTCTACAAGCTCGTCGAACACGAATTCGACCGGCCGACCGCGCGGCGCGCGATCTTTTACGCTTCCATCTTCCCGTCGGCCATCTTCTTCTCGGCCGTCTACACCGAGTCGCTGTTCTTCATGCTGACGGTTGCGTCGTTCTACTATCTGCGCGCGCATCGCTGGTGGCTGAGCGCGGCGATCGGACTCTTCGCAGCCATGACGCGCGTCGAGGGCGTCCTTCTGGTCGTCCCGTTCCTGATGGAGTGGTACGGCGTCTACGGTAAGCGCGTGCGAGACGGGCTGGTCGACCTGGCTGCGTGTGCGCTGATTCCGGCCGGCCTTTTCATCTATATGGCGTATCTCTGGGTTCTGCGCGCCGATCCGTTGTACTTTACGCACGTGCAAAGCCACTGGAACCGCCACTTCGCGCCGCCGTGGGTGAGCGTGTTCAATTCGTTCCACAAGATCGCGATCGCGACGTCCGGACAGACGATCGCCGATCAGTCCCTCGAATTGGCCTTTACCGGGCTGATGATCGGCGTCCTGATCGGCGGCTGGAAGGCGTTGCGGCCGCCGTACGTCGTCTATATGGCGCTCTCGATCCTGGTGCCGATGAGCACCTCGAGTCTGATGAGCATGCCGCGCTTCGCGCTCGTGCTGTTCCCGATGTTTATGATCCTCGCGCGCTGGGGAGACCGCCCGTGGGTCAACAACCTGATCTTGGCGTTCTCGCTGCCGCTGCTCGGACTCTTCACCGTGCTCTTCGCGGATTGGTACTGGGTTGCATAGTCTCACGCAAAGCCGCGGCGTCCGGCAGTTCCTCAAGTTCGGCATCGTCGGCGCGACCGGGTTCGTCGTCAACCTGATCGTCTTTACGCTCTTGCAGCGCGCCGTGCCGAACCACGACCAAGCCGTGCCCTACTACCTGATCTACTCGTTCGCGTTCCTTGCCGGCGGCGTCTCGAACTATTACTTCAACCGGGTATGGACGTTCCGCTCGACCGGCCACGCCGTCAAAGAGGGCGCGCAGTTCCTCTCGGTCTCGATGATCGCGCTCGCCGTCGGGCTGGTCGTATCTGCGCTGCTCGCGCCGTACCTCGGGCACGGCCACAAGACGTGGTTCGTCGCGACCGTGTCGGGCATCTTCGTCAACTTCTTCCTCAACAAATATTGGACGTTCAAGCACCTCAACTGAGCGTCGCGGGCGTTCGATCCTCGTGGTTCTCGTTCGGGCTAGCGGGGATACTCTTGCTGGCGCTCGCCTTGCGCCTGCACGGAATCCACGATCCGATCCTCGACCACCCGGCGTGGCGCCAGGGCGACACCGCCAGCATCGCCCGGAACTTCGCGCGCCTGCAGTACAATATCGTTGCGCCGCAGACCAACTACGACGGTCCCCCGCCCAATTACGTCGAGCTCGAGCTGCAGATCGTTCCGTTCCTGGCCGCTACGCTCTACAAAACGCTCGGCGTGCACGAGATCTTCGGCCGCCTGATCACGCTCGCGTTTTCGCTCGGCACCGTCGCCGTGCTGGGACTCTTCGGACGATGGCTGTTCGGCACGTGGATCGCCGGCCTGGGCGCGGCCTTCGTCTACGCCGTCATGCCCGGAAGCATCTATTACGGGAGAACGTTTACTCCCGACGCGACCATGGTGTTCTTCTTGACGGCCGCTCTCTATGCGAGCGCGCGCTTCTTGACGGAGGACGAAACGATGGCGCCGCGCGCGCTCGCGCGCGTCACGGCCCTGCTCACCTTCGCCTATCTCGCCAAACCGGTCGCCGTCGTCGGCGTGGTTCCGCTGCTCGCGCTGATGTGGGAGCGCGTCCGCGCCGGACGAAGCCTGCGGGTCTCGGCGCTGGCCGTCCTGCTGGTAATTCCGCTCCTCATCTTGTGGCTCTACGACGGGCGCGTGGCCCAGCACGCCGAGTGGCACTGGGCCAGCGGCATCACGCAGCGGCACGTCGTGCCTGCGCTCGAGGACGCGTTGACGAGCGGCTCCGGCTTCGCGCTCAAGTGGCAGCAGTTCGCCACGGTGCTGGCGATGTTCCGCGAGACGATCGTCGGGACGATATGGCTTCTGCTGGCGATCGGCGGAGCGGCGGCATGCTTACGGGCGGTGCCGGTTCGCACGCCGACGCTGATCGCCGCGTGGCTCCTGGGGGGCCTCGCCTATACCTACGCCGTCGTGACGGTAGAGCGCGTGGACTACTACATGCTGCTGCTCTTACCGCCGCTCGCGCTGCTCGGCGGTGCCGCGATCGCCTATGCCGCCGACGCGCTCTCCGCAGCGCGAATGTCGCCGGCGGCGCGCTGGGCAGCCGGAGCGGGGGCCGTTGCGGTTCTGGTCCTCGGGGTCGCGCAGAGCCGTGCGGCTATTGCGCCCTACTATCGCTACAACAAGTCGGTCTACCGCCAGGCGATCGCGCTCGACCGAATATTGGATAAGAACGCGCTCGTCGTCGTCGCGCACTACGGCCCCGACGTCCTCTACTACATCAACCGCTACGGATGGGAAGAAGACCCGTCGCTCTGGACGCCGTTCGACCAGGAGAGCGCGATCAAGAAGGGCGCGCGGTACTTCATTTCGATCGAGGACCGCCGTTTCCGCCGTAACGACGACCTATGCGCGTGGATGCAGCGTTTTCCGCTGATCGATTCGCGCGGCTCCTGGCCCGTGTACCACACGGATCCGGCGCTCGTCAAACCCGGCGCCGAGGCGTTCTGGCGCGAGTATCGGACCGCCGCGCTCGCCGGCCGCGGCCGCGCGTTTCTCGAGGCGCACGGCCTCTGCCTTACGGAAGCGGAAGCAGCGACGTCGCCGCCGCGGCCCCAGCCGATCCCGACGCCGTAGCGGGAACGCCCGACTCGACGAGTTGGCGGTAGTCGATGAGGCGGTTGGTGTTCTTCGTGACTTCGAGCTGCAATTCGTAACTCTGCTTGATCGCCGCGGTCAGCGCGTTGGCGTCGTAGGTGTTGCCGAAGCGGTGCAGGTTCTTGAGGATCGCCTTGTCCGAGTCGGCCAGTTGCTCGTAGGCCTTCTCGATCTGCGTTCCAGCCTCGTGGTACGTCGGATAGTTGGAGATCACGATTTCGCGCTTGAGTTTGGCTTCGTCCACCTGCGACTTGATCGCCTGGAGACGCACGCTCTGCGGATCGTACTGCAGCGCTTCGTTGACGATCGCGAGCGCGTCGTCGAACTCGCCCTTGGCGTAGAGCTCCTGGGCGAGCTCTCCCGCGGCTTCAACGTATCCGGCGCGGGCGCGCTCGTCGTCCGGCGCGACGCGCAGCGCCAGACGATACGACAGTTCGGCGTCGCGCGCGTTTCCGTTCTCGAGCGCGACGTCGCCCTGGCGAACGCGCGTGTTGAGGATCCAGTGCTCCACGCTCCCCGAGCACCCGCTCAAAAGGACCGCGCTCACCACCAAGAGAGCCCCGAAACGGCGCAGCCGCATTCCCATCACCCGCGATTGACCAAATGTGCGACGGACTTGATGATCTCGGCCGCCGGCCACAGCAAGAGCTGGGAGAGCGCCCAACCGACGATCGCCGTCAGCGCAAGATAGAACACCATCGCCTTGACTTCCTCGTGCGGCCGTTCCCCCTTCACCGCTTCGTCCACGATGATCGACGAGGTCGGGTCCACGAAGAACGTAAACGCGACGGTTCCGATCCCGTTGATGATGCCCGATATGCCGATGGCGGTTCGCGCGACGTTCACGTCGAGCACGCTGGCGTAGTACGCCGCGACGACGCCGATGGCGTAGATACCGGTCACGACGACGTTAAAGATCAGTAAGCGACGCGGAATGCCTCGCGTCGAAAACGAGAAGATCTCGCTGAAGTTCGGGATGCGGACGTGCGAGAGCACGTCGCCGATCACGCGGGGCGAAAAGAGCCGGGCCAGCGAATGCGGCAGCGATTTCGTTCGCTCGAACGACCGGACGCCACGCTCGTACATGTACGTGAACATCGGCAGCAGCAGGCTGCCCACGATCGTCCCCACCAGGCCCGCGAGGATGATCAACCGCAACTGCCATTCGAAGGTCTGCTGGATCTGCTCGATGAGCGAGAGGCGTACCGGGTCGATGACCGGATGCGGCCCACGCGGCGTGAGCGCCTTCACGGCATTCCCGGCCGCATCGGAGAGGGGACCGAGCATCAGCGTGTAGACCAGCGTGGCCAGCCGGCTGGCCGTAACGAACAGGTTGAAGAGCGAGATGGACGTGGCTATGCGCCCGGTGCGCACTCCGGCCAGGCGCGCGGCGTAGGCGCCGATCTGAATGGCTTGAACGACGACGTTGACGGCAAGAGCGACGTAGAGTTGCCACGTCCACAGCGGAATCGTCGTGACGCGTATGAGGTTATGCTGCGCTTCGAGCGAATTCAACGTCGGTTTCGTCGACCGGTCCGAGAATACAGAGTCCCTGGTTCGTTTCCGACAGCAACTCCTGCGCGAGGGCGTGAACGTCGGCGGTCGTTACCGCGTCGATGCGCGCTTCGATCTCCTCGGGCTCGATATCGCGGCCGAACGCGAACTCGTTGCGCCCGAGCCGGATCATGCGGCCGGAGCTTGACTCCAGCGAGAGCGTGAGGCTCCCTTTGATGTGCTCCTTGGCCAGACTCAGTTCGCTCTCGTCAACCGGCAGGTCGCGAGCGAGCGCGAGCTGCTCCCCGATGACGTCGACGCACTGCTGCACGTTCTCGGGCGACGTCCCCGCGTAGACGCCGAAGAGCCCGGCCCCTCGATAGGCAGCCTGAAACGAGTACACCGTGTAGACCAAGCCGCGCTTTTCGCGAATCTCCTGAAACAGCCGGCTCGACATCCCGCCGCCCAGAATCGTGTCGAGCACGGAGAGCGTGTAGCGTCGCTCGTCGCGCGCGGAAAGTCCGCGCGTCCCGAGCACGAGATACGCTTGCTCGGAGTCTTTCTTGGTGACCAGCGTGGCGGGCGTCGTAGACGGGCGCTCGGGCTGCGGGATCTCGCAACTTCCCGAGAAATCCGCAAAGTTCTCGGCCACGATCTCGACGAACCGGTCGTGTTCGACGTTTCCGGCCGCCGCGATCACGACGGAGTTGGGCGCGTACCTGGCGGCCATGTGCGCGCGCAGGTCGTCGGGCGTGACGCGCGAGACGGTTTCGGCAAAGCCGATGGTGGGAGCGCCCAGGTTCGCGCCGCTCCACATCGTTTGGATGAAATGGTCGTGGATGGACTCGTCGGGGGAGTCGTCGTACATCTTGATCTCTTCGAGCACGACCTTTTGCTCTTTCGCGAGCTCCCCGGGGTCGAACGTCGAATGCAGGAACATGTCCGCGAGCACGTCCATCGCGAGCGGGACGTGCCGGTCGATCACCTTGGCGTAGTAGCAGGTGCTCTCTTTGTCGGTGAATGCGTTGAGGTTGCCGCCCACACCGTCCATCGTTTCGGCGATCTGCCGGGCGCTGCGCCGCGTGGTTCCCTTGAAGAGCATGTGCTCGACGAGATGCGAGATGCCGCGCTGCTCGCCGGACTCGGCCGCGGAGCCCACATCGGCCCAGATGCCGAGCGTGGCCGAGCGAACCGCCGGCATCGTCTCGGTAACGATACGAAGCCCGTTGGGAAGGATCGTCTTACGGTACATTGCCGCTCTGTTTGAAAGAAGCGCGGGCCCAATCCTCGTCCCAGAAGGCATTCTTGCCGTCCAGCACGCCGCGAATCGATCCCGGCGAGGCGTCCGCGCGGAGTACGGTCGCCGAATAGACCGTGCGCGAGGTCGGCTTGGCGAGGTCTCCGCTCACGATCGCCCCCTTGCCGGCGTCGATCGGCACGACCGCCCAAATATCGAGTTCCTCGGCCGACGGCTCGGCAGCAAACGCGCGCTTGGCCAGGGCCTCGACCTCGTCGAGAAACTCATCGCGCGTGAGATCGCGATGGAAGTGCACCCCCGAGATGCGAAGCCCGAGCACCACGTGGTCGTCCACCGCGTCCGCCGCGACCTGGAGCACCTGCGCCGGCCATTTCACCGCAAAGACGCTCTCGCCGATGCGAACGGCGGCCGGCCGACGGTTCCCGGCCGCGCGCGCGTTGGCATCGAGATCGGCGACGGTGGGCACCGCGGCACGAACGGCCGGTGTCGCCGCGGCCGCCGCCAGCGCTGCGAGCAGCAGCGCCGCCCTACGGCTAGTACGACTGTGCAAAGAAGGCCCTGACCTTGGCGGGCTCGCCGCACGCCACGCAGGCGGCATCGCCCGGTTCGAGCGGACGCGTGTTGCGCGTCGTCGCACTCGTCTCGGCTTTGACGTAGGCTTCGCACTCGGGGCGCGCGCACCACGGAATGTCGATCATGCCCGACCGATCGGCGCACTTGGCAAAGAATTCCGCGCGATCCGAGACGCGGAACGTGTGAGCGTCGAGAAACGCTTTGGCCTGGGCGTAGAGCGAGTCGTGCACGGCCGACAAGAGCGGCCGCAGTTCGGCGGCAAGATTTCCGACGGGCACCGTCGTCTTCTGCCCTTCTTCGCCGCGCGCCAGGTCGCGCCGGACGACGACGACGCTTCCGCTCTCCAGATCCTTTGCGCCGATCTCGATGCGAAGGGGAACGCCGCGCATCTCCCACTCGGCGAATTTCCAGCCCGGCTTCTGATCGCGGTCGTCAACGCGGACGCGATATCCGGCCTTCTTGAGCGCCGCTCCGATCTCGCGCGCCTTCTGCAGCGGCGCGTCGTCACCGCTCTTGACGATCGGCACGATGACGGCTTCGATGGGCGCCAGCTTCGGCGGCAGCCGGAGCCCGCGGTCGTCGCCGTGCGCCATGATCACGGCGCCGAGCATGCGCCACGACATGCCCCACGACGTGGTGTGGACGTGCTGGATCTGCTGATCCGCGCCGGTGAACGTGATGTCGTACGCCTTGCTGAAGTTCTGCCCGAGATCGTGCGACGTCGCGCTCTGCAGCGCTTTGCCGTCGGGCATCAGCGCCTCGATCGAATACGTTTCGATCGCCCCGGGGAAACGTTCGCTCGCGCTCTTGGCGCCGGCGTATACCGGCAAGGCGGCGACGTTTTCGGCGAACTCGCGGTAGACTTCGAGCATCTTGAGCGTCTCTTCGCGCGCCTCTCCGGCGGTCGCGTGCGCGGTGTGGCCTTCTTGCCAAAGAAATTCCATCGTGCGCAAAAACGGACGCGTCGCTTTCTCCCAACGCAACACGTTCGCCCATTGGTTGATGAGTACCGGCAGATCGCGGTGCGACTGGATCCATTCGGCATACATGACGCCGATGATCACTTCGGAGGTCGGCCGGATCGCCAAGCGCTCGGTCAGCGTCTCCTGGCCGCCCTGCGTCACCCAGGCAACCTCGGGCGCGAAGCCCTCGACGTGTTCGGCCTCGCGCATCAACAGATGCTCGGGAATCAGCAGCGGAAAGTAGGCGTTTTCGTGGCCGGTGTCTTTGAAGCGCGCGTCGAGCTCGCGCTGAAGGTTCTCCCACATCCCGAAACCGTAGGGACGAAGCACGACGCAGCCCCGCACGGGCGAATACGAAACGAGCTCGGCTTTGAGCGTGACGGCGGTATACCAGGCCGAGAGATCGGGCGCTTTCGGAGGAATCTCCTTGACGGCCGGATCGCCCTTGGTATGGAAGGCTTCGTCGGACATGACCCGGCCCGGTTCGAGCGCCCGGAGGCGCCCGCCTCCTCACCGCAACGGTAACGCGCGGCACGGCGGCGAAAGTCGTTATGGCAATGGTCAAGCCGACTCGAATCTATACGCGCACCGGTGACGACGGAACGACGGGGCTCATCGGCGGGGCACGCGTGCACAAACACGCGCCTCGCATCGAGGCCTACGGAACGGTGGACGAGCTCTCATCGTTTATCGGACTGGCGCGCAGCGCGTTGCGCGGTGCGTCGGCCACGGAGGGCGGCACGCGCCGTTTGGACGTGTGGCTCGCGTGGGTCCAGGACCTCCTGTTCAATTTGGGAAGCGAGCTTGCGACGCCGGGCGACCAGCGCCTCGACGGTATGCCGGTCGTGGACGGCGCCGACGTCTCGTCGCTCGAGCGCGCCATTGACGAAGCGCAAGCCGAGCTGAAACCGCTGGCGAACTTCATCCATCCGGGCGGATCGCCGCCGGGCGCATACTTGCACGTTGCGCGCACGGTCTGCCGTCGCGCCGAACGCTTGCTCGTCGCAATGCGCGACCACGGCGATGCGGATATTTCGCCAGCCGCGATCGCCTATCTCAACCGGCTCTCGGACGCGCTGTTCGTCTGGGCGCGCTGGGTCAACGCTCGTCTGAGCTCCGACGAGCACATCTGGAACAAGGCCTCCGCGCCGCCGCCGCCGGCTTAGCGGTTCAGCGCGAATCCGCGCACGGCGGAATAACGGAAGAGGGCGGCGATGGTGACCGCATCGTCGATCTCACCGCTTGCGGCGGACGCAAACGCCTCCGAGCGTTCCATGCGTACGCGGGCGATGCGCTCGACGGGCTCGGGTGCGCGATCCGTCTCTTCCAAGTCCGCGGCGAGGAAGAGTGAGACCGCGGGTGCGACGATTGACGGAATCTCGTAGAGCGTACCGAGCGACACCCACGCAGCCGCGCGTAGGCCGAGCTCTTCGCGGAGCTCGCGGCGCGCGCACTCCAGCGCGGACTCCACGCCGTCGCGTCCGCCCTTGACGATCTCGATACATTCCCGTCCCGCCGCAAACCGGGGCTGACTCGCAAAGACCAGCCCCCCGCGCGCATCTTCCACCAGGACGGCGCTGGCCGGGGGCACCGCCACGACGACGTGTTCGCCCGGTTCCCCGGTCGGATGCGCGATCTCGTGGATTTGAATCGCGACCCAAGGATTGCGGTAGATTTCGCGCGAGCCGAAGCGCCGGTACGGTCCATCGTCCATCTGCTCGCGCTTGGGGGGACGGCCCCCGCCCACCTTCGAACCGACGGGGAATGTCGTTCGTCTCCCAACTGTTTGCTACGACAAACGTTGAAAAGCTGCGCGAACTGGGCTCGCGCAAGATCCTGCGCCGGGCGCTGACGGCAAAGGATCTGGTCGCCATCGGCCTGGGCACGATGATCGGCGGCGGCATCTTCACCACCATCGGCACCGGCGTCAAGGGGGCCGGCCCCGCCGTCATCATCTCCTATTTGTTGGCGGGCGTTACGTCGTTCTTCGCCGCGCTCTGCTACGCGGAGCTCGGGGCGATGGTTCCCGTCGCCGGCAGCGCCTACACCTATGCCTACGCGACGCTGGGCAAGCTCTTCGCGTGGATCATCGGGTTCGCGCTCATCTTCGAATACGGCATCAGCGCCGCGCCCGTGGCCCAGCAATTCTCCGCGGCGATTCAAGACGTGCTCAAGAGCGCGGGCGTGGCTCTGCCGGTTTGGGCGCAGCAATCCAACTTAGTCATCAACGGGCCGTGGTGGCACGCGAGCAGTTGGGATCTCGTGCACTCGCAATACGACGTCGTCGGCGCGGCGTTCGTGCTCGGTCTCAGCCTGCTGCTCTCGCTGGGGATCCGCGAATCTGCAACCGCCAACAATATCTTCGTCGTGCTGAAAATCTCGGCGCTGGCCGTCTTCATCGTTGCGGGCATCACGCTCTTCCACGGCGCGAACTTGCACGATTTCAACCCCAAGGGCTGGGGGGAACTGCACCCCTTCGGCGGCACGGCGGAATCCACGCAGCCGTACGGGATCATCGCGATCGGCGCGTACGTCTTCTTCAGTTACATCGGCTTCGACGCCGCCACGACCACCGCGGAAGAATGCAAGAACCCGCAGTGGGACGTCCCGGTCGGGGTGATCGGCGCGCTCGCGATCGGCACGCTGATCTACTGCGCGACGGCGATCGTGCTGGTCGGCGCGGTGCCGTGGGCGCAGGTGCCGGTCAAGGACCCGCTGGTCTACGCGCTGGCGCCGCTTCACCAGCAGTGGCTGACGTGGATCATCGTGATGGGCGTGCTGGCCGGAACGACCAGCGTCGCGCTCAGCTCGCTGCTCGGCCAAACCCGCATCTTCTACGTCATGGCCCGCGACAAGATGCTGCCGCCGATCGTTGCCATGGTAAGCCCGCGCTTTAAGACCCCGGTCGTGACGACGCTCATCACCGGCGTGGCCGTCGCGCTCCTCACGCTGATCGTGCCCCTCAACGCGCTGCTCAATCTGGTAAACATCGGCACGCTGATGGCCTTTACGGTCGTCTGCGCGGGCGTACTCTATCTGCGCAAGCGCAACCCGCATCTCCCGCGCAGTTTCCGGTGCCCGTTCGTGCCTCTGTTTCCGTTACTGGGCATCGCGTTTTCGCTCTTCCTGGCCGTCTTCGGGCTTTCGCGCTCGACGTGGGAGTGGTTCGCGCTGGCGCTCGTCGTCGGCCTGATCTTCTTCTTCAGTTACGGGTTCCGCAACTCCAACCCCGACGACGTCGTGCCGGTTGAGGAGCCCGAAGCGCTTCTCGAAGCGTAGGTGTTATGCCGGGCATGAGCGACAATTCGACCGGCGTCCGGAAATTCGATCACGTGGTCCTAGCGCTGCAAGGCGGCGGAGCCCTCGGCGCCTATCAAGCCGGCGTCTACCAAGGCCTCTCGGAAGCGGGTTTCGCGCCCGATTGGGTCGTCGGCGTCTCGATCGGCGCGATCAACGCGGCGCTGATCGCCGGCAACCCGCCGGAGCGGCGCGTGGCACGCCTTCGCGAATTCTGGGAGCGCATGTCGAGCTCGGCCCCGGACGTCATGCCGGCGGCGATGGAACCGTTCCAGCCGTTCGTCGCACGCATGCACGTTGCGAACGCGATCGCGTTCGGAATCCCCGGATTCTTCACGCCGCGCGTGCCGCCGCCGTTCCTAGCTCCGCCCGGCTCCCTCGCAGCGCTCAGCTACTACGACACCGAGCCGCTCAATCGCACGCTTTCCGAGCTCGCCGATTTCGATCTCATCAACGCCAAGGCCGTCCGCCTTTCGCTTGGTGCCGTGAACGTGCGTAACTCCGAGTCGGTGTACTTCGACAACCATCGCATCGAGCTCCGGCCCGACCACGTGCGCGCCAGCGGCGCGCTGCCGCCGGGTTTCCCGCCTGTCGAGATCGACGGCGAATTCTACTGGGACGGCGGCATCGCATCGAATTCGCCGCTCTGGTACGCGGCCGACGAAACCGCTCACAAGGACGTGCTGATCATCCAAGCCGACGTCTTCAATCCGCGGGCGCAAACGCCACAAACGCTCGAGCAGGCCGCCGAACGCGTCAAGGACATTCAGTACGCGAGCAAGCAGCGCATGAGTTGGGACCGGATCCGGGAGCGCGAGGAGCTTCGCGCGGCCCTCCGGCGCCTGCTGGAAAAGCTTCCCGCCGAGCTCCGCGACGACGCCGACGTTCGGAAGCTGACCGACGTAAGCGATCCGCATTCGGTCGGCTGGGTGCGCTTGATCAACGACGCGAACGCGCGCGCGCAGTCGTTCAAGGACGTGGACTTCTCCGAGCGGACCGTCACCGAGTTGTGGAACGACGGCCTCGAAGACGTTCGGCGAACGATGCGAGACGCGGCCTGGAAAACCGCCACCGAAATCGCGCCGGGTTTCCATTTCTTCGAGGCGACGGCGGCCCGGACGTAAACCGCGGTCACAGGACAGCGGCGCGTCGCGTTTAACCGGCGACTATGCTCTCCGTGCTTCTCGCGCTCGCGGCCGGCGCCACGCCCGCTCCGGTGCTCCCCTCGTTCGCCGGCGTGACCCTCGGACAAACCGCGCAGCAGCTCGTCGCCGAACGTGGCGATCCGCTCGGAGACCGCGAGCAATCCGGCGAGACCGTGTATCTCTATCTGACGCCGGCCGGCAACCTCGAACAATTCATGCACGTCAAGGCGGGGCGCGTGATCGCCGTCGCCGTGAGCGCTACGCCGCCCCAAGACCCCTCGCAAACGCCGACGGCGACCACGGCTCTGCCGTCCGCCTTGGGCGTCACGCTTGGAGACCCCGCGACCGCCGTCGCCGCGATTCGGAAAGATCGCTTCGTCCGAACCGACCAAACGCCCGATGGACCATCGTCGATCTACAGCGACAACCACGGCCTCTTCTACGCGTTTCTGATCGTAAACGGCAAAGTCGCGCAGATCACGGCTCAGATGTCTAATAATTGGGTAGCCTTTCTTGGCCCGAGCAACGCAAAGCCGGCGCTTCACGACGGAGCCTCGTTCGCCGACGCCATCGTGATTAAAGCCGCAAACGAAGAGGCCGGCGTCCGTGCCGAATACGCCTATCTCGCGCTCCACGCGTGCGACGCGAGCGGCGCGGGCAAGTGGATCGCCCCGCAACAGTCACTCGTAACGAACGGCGGAAAGAACTACGACAAAGTCGCCGCTCGCTGCTCCGTCAACAACAGCTCGCGCGACTTCTACTTCGACGTCAGCTCGTTCCTCGGAAAAACGTAAAGCAGATTTTGCGCCTCTTCCGGTCTGACCCGGCGGTAGCGTCCATCCTCCTGGCGATCTTCGCCTGCGTGCTTTCGTTCGCGCCCGCCGGCGCCGCCGAAGATCAATATTTGGTCGCCGATTATACGAGCACGCTGCTGAGCGCGTTCTGGAATCAACCCGTCGTGATGCGCGCTCACATCGTACTCCCGGATTCGTACTATAAGCAGCCGGATCGCCGCTATCCGACGATTTACGTGGTTCCCGCGCTCGACGGCACGTCTGACCTGGGCGTCCCGGACGAGCTTCGCTGGCAGAAGCCGATGCGGGCCAATGGCGTGGAATTCATCATCGTCGTCCTCGAGCCCAATTTCAAAAACGTCCACACGCTCTTCGCGGACTCGGCCAACAACGGGCCGTGGGACTCGGCCGTTTCACAAGAGTTCGTTCCCTTCATCGATTCGAAACTCAGGACGATTCCGGACCCCGCCGACCGCTTTCTCGAGGGTCACTCTTCGGGCGGGTGGGCGGCCCTGTGGCTGCAAATCACACAGCCGGGCGTCTTCGGCGGCGTGTGGTCCGTGTCGCCGGACCCCGTCGACTTTCGCGATTTCACGGGTGCAGATTTGCTCTCGCCGCAAGCGAATATGTTCCACGACGCGACGGGGAAGCCGTACGTCATGCGAGGTTCGGGCCTCTACGGGGGAAGTATGCGCGACTTGCTCTACCGGCTTCCCGAACAGTTTCGCTCCGACGACGCCGCTTACAGCCCTAAAGGGCCCGACGGAAAACCGGAAACGATGTTCGACTGGAAGACCGGAGCCGTCGATCCGGCCGTCATCCAATACTGGGAAGATCACTACGACGTCGCGAGCTTGCTCGCCAAACAGTGGCCGCGCCTGAGCAACTCGTTGCGAGGAAAGATCCACATTTTCGTCGGCGATCAGGACACCTTTCATCTCGAGGGTTCGGTGCATCTCCTGGATGCCGTACTGCAAAAGCTCGGGGCCGGTGCGGAGATCGTCTACGTCCCCAGAGCCGACCATTGGACGGTGTTCGATTACAACGGCGACTTGTTCGGATATATGATAGGAGAAATGAAGCAAGCGTTGCCTGCCGGCGAATCTTCTAGCGGGCGATAGGGTTGACACGCGGGAGTATCATGTTTATGGATCCTCGTTAGGCGAGGCGTCCGCGCGAAAACAGGCCGCTGCCCGGAAACGTCGAGAGACGCCAATGGGTGACCAGGCCCCGTCGACATCAAGGCGGGATCTAATGCGGCTGAGCCCCCGGGCTCTACGGCGCGCGGTGCCAAACCCCGGACGTAGAGGACGAATCTTGCGATTTTTCGCCATGATTTCCTCGCCGCCGGAGAGCTCCGGCGGCGTTTCTGTTTTGCTCGCTCGACGTGAAAGGAGGTAATATTCCGCGATGGACGATGGACCAGGTCGATCTTCAACCCGCAGGCTCGCGACGAGCCGCTATGCGAGCGTCGTTCAGCGGCGCGGCAACCTAAACCAAGGAGAACCGCCATGAAAACCATGATGGCTGCGCTGCTGCGCGCCTTCCAGTCCCGGCACGTCCACAACGACCAGCTGCGAGCCAATCAATTCAGCGAAACCCCGGCGTTCTCGCCCTGGCGTGCCCTCGTCACCTGGCGTACGCCCCCATAGCGTTGGCCACGATCGTGAAGCGGTCGAAGACCGCACTCAGATCGAGCGAACGTCCATTTGCCGGCCGGGCCCCGTGGCGGAACATTGTAATGTTTCTCTCGCTGCTGCTATTTAACGTCGTCGCCTGGAGCACCGTCGCAATCGCGCTTACGGCCATCTCCACCCTACAAACGATCTTTCCGCAAATCGGAAATTAAAGACTGGGGGCTTCCTGAGCCGTGCCCGCCCGTTCCACGAGAGGGGCGTCTTGCGGCGGTGGTAAAGGTCATGACGTCTTGATACGCGCGATTCGGTTTTGGTTCTGTCTTGCAGCGGGGGTTATCGCGGCGGCGGTTGCGGACCCCGTCGTGGAATTTGCTTCCAATCATGGTGCGTTCGGCAGCGGCAACTTCACGGATCACAGCAGCCTCGACGTCGTCCCCGCGCTGATTGCCGGTGTGGTCGCCGCCGGGCTTGCCGTCGCTCTGCGCGTTCGCAGCCATCTCGCGGATGCGAACGGACCATCGCCGGACTGGTTGGCGGCATCCGACAAGGCACTCGGATCCGGCTTGGGGCGCCTGCTCCCGATCGCATTCGCGCTTCAAATTGCCGCGCTCTATTCCATGGAGACGCTCGAGCAGATCGCCGTCTACGGACACGATCTAGGCGGTGCGTTGTGGCTTGGCGCTCCCCTCGTGTATGGGCTCGCGGCGCACGCCGTCGCGTGCGTTGCGATCGTCTTTGCATTGGCGCGCGGCGTCGGCGCGCTCGCGGGCGCGACGGTCCGCGTGTTGGGCCTGATCCGGACCTTCGTGAACCGCGAAGCGCAACGTTCGGCTGAGTCGGCGATGCGCGGCCACAACCGCGTCCTGGCGTTGCCCCATTTCGCGTTTTGCTGCCTCGGAGAGCGAGCGCCGCCGCCCTCGATCGCATAGCCCCGTCTCCGCGTTCTGCGGGGCGGCTTTCAACCGTGCGAACGTCACGACCCAGATCGGTCGCGACACGAGGAGTAGACATGAACTTGAAGCCCTGGGCGAAGGCCGCCCTCGTCATCGTTGCCTCTCTGGCATCGGTCGGCATCGGATTTGCCGTCTTCCGCGCCCCAGCCAAGCAGTGCCAGGTAATTGGCCATGGCTTCAGGCAGGTAGCCCATCTGGCGGAAGGTGGAGTTGGCCCCCGAGGCCATCCCGTTGGAGAGGCGCTCGCGATCGGGGCCGAGAATGGTGGAGAGATGGGCGAACTCCGGCACCGGCCAACCGAAGGCCTGGTAGATGGCGACCTGCCTGGGGGTGTTGGAGATGTGGTCGTCGCCGCGAATGACGTGGGTGATTTGCATCAGCGCGTCGTCGATGGTGACGACGTAGTTGTAGACAGGAATGCCCGCGGAGACGCCGCTTGCCGAGCGGACGAGAACCGGGTCGCTGACTGCGTCGGCAGCAAACTCGACTGGGCCGCGTAGAAGGTCGTGGAAGCGGAGGGGGTGGTCTTCGATTTTGAGGCGGACGGCGTAGGGCAGGCCGGCGGCAAGATTCCTGCCGATTTCAACTTGGGTGAGCAAACGGCAGTGGCCGGAGTAGATCTGTGGGAGATGCTCGTCGACGGCGCGCTGGCGTTCGGCTTCCAGGTCCTCCTGGGTACAGAAGCAGCGGTACGCTTTCCCTTCGAGGAGTAGCCGCTCAGTGTGTTCGGCATAGATGTCGAGGCGCTCGGATTGGCGGTAGGGGCCGTAAGGGCCGCCGACGTCGGGGCCTTCGTCCCAGGTGAGGCCGGCCCAGCGCAGGGCGTCGAAGATCATCTGCTCGGAGGTGGCGACGAAGCGGGCGCGGTCGGTGTCCTCGATGCGCAG
>PMFP01000032.1 GCA_003155175.1 Vulcanimicrobiota bacterium | reverse complement strand
TACACGCGGCGCCGCTTCGTCATGGCCGGCGGGGACGAGATCGCGGCCTTCACCGCCGCCTATAACGACGCGGCGGCCAGCGTCGCCGACGCGATGGACGAGCGTCGCCGGACCGAAGAACGCATGCGGCAGTTCGTTGCCGATGCGGGCCACGAGCTGCGGACACCGCTTACGGTGATCGGAGGCTACATCGACGTTCTGCGGCGCGGAGCCGTCGAAGAACCGACCATCGCCCGGCAGATTCTCGGAACGATGGGCATCGAGCGCGAACACATGCGCGGACTGATCGATCGTCTCGTTCGCCTGGCACGCCTGGATTCCGAGTTGCCTCCGCGCGACGAGCCCATCGACGTGGCCGAGTTGCTCAAAGGGCAATGCGAAGCGGTTCGCCGCCTCGACGACCGTCGCGTGGTGGACTATAGCGTCGAGGGAGCCGACGTCATCGTGGCCGACCGTACCGAGATCGGCGAAGCCATCTGGAATCTGGTTGAAAACGCCGTCAAGTATGCCCCGGACGCGCCGATCCATCTTCGCGCGACGCGGGATAACGGGCGCACCCACATTTCGGTGCGCGACGAAGGTCCGGGGATGACCGAGTCGGAGCGGATACACGCGTTCGAGCGTTTTTACCGCGGCGACCAGCGGGGCGAAATCGCCGGTACCGGGTTGGGATTGGCCATTGCCAAGCGAGCGGTCGAGCGGGCCGGCGGAACGATCGACATTACGAGCGCCCCGGGTCAAGGAACCAAGGTCGAGATCTCGATCTAGCGACGCGCGGGCTCCACAGCCCACGTCCAGTGTCCGCGGAGATAATCCTCGTTAACGATGACTGAACGTTTCTTTGCAGCGACTTCGATCGCGCTCGTTTTGCTGCTCGGCGTTCCCGCGCGCGCCTTCGCGCAATCGGAGTCCGCGGGTGAGATCCGCATCGTCGTCACCGACGCGGACACGAGGGCCCCCATCGATCTCGCGCGCGTGCTGCTTAGCGGCTCGATCATCACGAGCGAGGTCAGCGGACCCACCGGGCAAGTCGTCTTCACCGACGTTCCCGACGGGATCTATACGGCACGCGTCTTCAAGCGTGGATACAATGCGGTAACTTCCGCTCGATTCGAGGTCCTCGAAGGGCGCTCCGTAACGGTCAACGTGGCGTTGGCGATCGACACCGGCGGCCTGAAAGTCATCGGCAGCGTTTCCGTTAAGTCGACGGCCTCGGTCTCGACCACGTCGATCAGCCAGGACTCCGCGCAGCGGAAGCTTTCCAACGACTTGGCCGACGCCATGAACAAACTCTCGGGCGTGAGCGTGAGCACGTCGGGGGACGACACGTCCTCAACCCAGACCATCTCGCTGGAGGGCCAGGACTCGAGTCAGACGCAACTGACCTTGGACGGAATACCGGTCAGCGCGCCGGGCGCCGGCGGAAATCTCGGTTCGTTCAACACCGATCTCTTCTCGGGCGCGTCGGTAAGTTTCGGGCCGCAGCTCGGCGGCCTGGCCGGAGGCGTCAACTTCCGGACGATCGACCCGACGATCTCGTGGCTCTCGCAAATCACGGGCTCGGTCGGCAGCTTCGGCAAATACAACTACTCGCTGGCCGAGAGCGGATCGGACGGGAAGCTCGGACTGGCGGCGATGGTGACCAACCGGCTCCAGCCGAGCCTGATCGACGGCGACGTTTATCTCGACGCCAGCGGCCTGGACTACGTGCACGAGGGCGACGTGACGTCCAACGGGGCGCTCCTCAAACTCCGGTTCACCTCCAACGACTCGCAATCGCTGACCGGAACGTTCCTGAGCTCGACGCGCGATGCGGAACTGGTGTGTCTGCGGTTCTCCGGCGCGCTGCCTTGCGGATACGGGCCCGGTAACTATGCCAACGGCAGCACGCAACTCTATTCGCTGACGGACAATGCGCTGATCGGCGACACCACCATCCAAGCCTCGGTGTTCTCGACCAACTCCAAGAACCTCCAGGACCAGCTGCAGCGCTATGTGGACGGGGAGGCTCAGCCGATCGGCTACGGATCCTCCACGACGTCCACCGGCTTCACGGCCACGGGAGATCTGCCGTCAAAAGATCGCCACACGTTTTCGGTGACGGCGTACGGTACGCAGTCAAGTGCGATCACGACGCCGCTGGTGCCGGAGGCGCAGCCGTACTACAATTCGACGCAGACCTCCGGGTATGCCGCGATCCAACTCAACGACACGATCCACTCCAACGCCAAGCTCACGTTGCTCGAATCGGCCGGCATCAACGGCGCCAACAACGCGCAAACCAGCGTGCTGGCGAGCACGGGCCTCACGTGGCGACCCACCAGCGTGGACACCTACACCGCGTCGTATGCGGTCGGCGGCGCGGCGCCGCAGCCGTCTCGCTCGCAGATTTTGACCGACCCGGCGTCCATGCGCTTCGACTGCAACGGCAACGTAGCTTACGGCAACGCGCCCGGCGAGCAACCCGGTGCGAGCTCCTCGATCTCGGCGCGCGTCGGATACACACGCTCGATGCGGGTCGGCAACGTCTCCGTGCAGATCTACCGGCAGGTTCAGAACGACGTCGTCCTCCCGACCCAAGTCAACGGAACCGTTCTCGAAGCGCTCGGCGACATCACGCCGCAATACATTGCCGAGATCGAGCAAGTCTTTCAATCGGCGGGAGGCTGCAACACGACGGCGACGCTCGGCGCCTCGCAACTCTACTTTACAACGCCGATCGGCGGCGTCACGCGCGTCTACGAGGGCGGCCAGCTGACCGGGTTCGCATCGCTGGGCGGCCTGGTCGTCGAACCGTACTACGACGTCACGGTATCGAAGGCACTCTCGAACGATTTGCGCATCAACAATCCGTATTCCATCACGATTCCGGGCAATCAGCTGCCCAACGTTCCCTTGCAGAAAGCCGGCGTCGTGCTCGATTACAAGGCTCGGCACTCCGCGATCGAGTGGCTTGCCGACGCCCAGTACGTCGCAGCGAACAACCCGAACAACCTTCCGGCGTACACGACGTACGACGCGGGGGCGAGTTTGCAAACGGCACACGGCTCGCTCACCGGCGCCGTCAGCAACATCACCAACACGTATGCCGGCGTCTTTACGTCGCCGGCCAATTCGGTTCCGTATACGACGCTGGGCGGAATCAAGGTTCCGACGCTGGCGCGCCCGTTGACGCCACGATCGTATTCGCTGACCTACACCGTGAGGTTTGGCGCGGGTGCTTCGCAGCTCTCGAACGGCACGCTTGCCTCCCGGCAGGGCGCATCCGCCGGCGGCGGGCGCGGCGGATTCGGTGGCGCCGCGCTGCCGCTCCCGACGTCGCCGCCCGTCGCTCCGTTCGACGTCACGCAAGACCCCTCGCGCTGCGCCGCGGCCGACGCGGCGACCGCATCGCAGCTGTCGACGGCGCTCAAGAGCTTCGTGGCGGCCATAGAAGCGGCGAAGACGCCGAGCGGCTACCCGGCGACGATGACGCCGCCGGTGCCCGACGACGCGACGATTACCTACCACGGCATGGGGACGACCTACGCACTTGCGATCGTGCCCAAGGGCACCGTTCGTTTGCGGGCGCTCTTCGGTTGCCTGCCCGTTCACATCGCGCGTGACGACGACGTCAAGGCGCGAAATCTCTACGTGCCGGCCAGCACGGTGTTCTTCCGCCCGCAGCTGAACTTTATGCCCGTGGTCGGATTGTACGTCTATTTCCGTCCGCAGCAACCGGGTCGCGAGACCTTCCGGTTCTACGCTTTGCCCTCATCGCCGCCGGCGAACGCGTTTGCGATCGTGAAGAGCGACCGCTGCGGCACCGACGTCAGCGCGATCGCATCGCCTGCGCTAGCCGAGCTGAATGCGTACTTTTCGTCGGGTCGCGCTACGAAACCAAAACTCTGGACCGTGACCGCGCACGCCGCAACGGCCGGCGCGTGGTACGAGCTCGACGCTGCCGACCCCAGCGCCATTCCGGCGATCATCGCGTGCGGACACGTCGCCGCCGGGCAAAGCGCCGACCTGAAGAAGCTGGGTTTTGACGGCGTGCGCCCGCCCGAGCTCAACTACGCGCCCGCGCTGGGGATCTATCTGGTTCAGCCCACGCCGGGCGAAGGGCCGCCTCCGAGCAGCAACGCGCCGGGGCCGCGCGATGGACGTCCGTCCGGCGGAGGTCCGCCGCCCGGCGGCCCACCAGGCGGCGGTCCGCCGGGAGGCGAAGGCGGCCCGCCGCCCCCTTAACCGTCCTGTGCGACCATCTCGCGCATGCGCGGGTGATCGCCGGGGATGGTTTGGATCCACGCCTCGAAGTCGGGTGCCGGTTCGCCGACGCGGTAGAGAAAATACCAGACGTTCATCTCCCCGAAGTACGTGAGGCGGCTTCGCAGATCGCGCGAAAGCTCGGCGTACGAGCCAAATCCCTTCAGATACGCGCGGATGCCGGAATCGTGCTCGATCTCCATCAGCGCGCGCGCGTTCGCAACGGTAGCGCGAACTTTGCGCGGGCTGCGGAGCACGCCAGGCGTCTCCAGCACGCGCGCGACGTCGGCGTCGTCGAACCGGGCGACGCGCGCGACGTCGAAATCGAAAAACGCTCGCCGGTACGCTCCCCAGTGGGCGGCGATCTGGCGCCACGTCACGCCGGCCTGGAAGACGGCCCGGGTCGCCACTTCGAAGTAGTCGGCCGGCGATCGCGGGTCGATCTTGCCGGGAATCGTCGGAACGGCGTCGGTACCGGATGCCATTACGCGATGGTTCGGGGAGCGGCGGCAAAACCCGGCGGGAGGGAGTCGCCCCCGGACCCTCGCAGAGATTGACGAACGCGAACCCTTACCGGTGCCGGAGGCCGACCTCATGACGAAAGCCGAGCTCTTTTCCGAGTATGCGTCGTATCACATGGACCCGCGCAACCGCATGTTCCATTGCTTCGGCATCCCGCTGATCGTGCTCGGCATCATGGGCTTGCTCTCGCAAATCCACGTCGGACCGTTCGATCTGGCCTTGGTCGTCGCGGTGGCCATCATCGCGTACTATGCCGTGATCGATCTCGGGGGCGCGGCGCTCTGTCTTGTGGTTTTCGCCGCGCTCTACCTCATCGCGGTTCGCTTGCCGTGGGAGCTCAATCTCGCCGCGTTCGTGGGCGGCTGGGTCTGCCAACTGGTCGGCCATCGTATCGAGGGTACCAAGCCGAAGTTCTTAGAGAACTTGATCTATCTCTTGATCGGGCCGCTCTACATCGTCGAAGAAGTCTTCGGCGCGATCGTCCGCGGCAACAAGCCCGCGTAAGAACCCTGCGCGTCCCCGAAGGACCCGGAAGCGCCGCGTAAAAGTTACGCCACCACGCGGCCCCGCCGCCCCGTTTTGACACGCGACGCCGCACGGCGTCGCGGAGCCGCCGAGTGGCGGCTCGGGGGTGAATGGGGGGCCGTGCCGCCCCGTTCTCCACGCGAGGCCGCAAGGCGTCGCGGAGCCGCCGAGTGGCGGCTNNGGGGCCAAGCCGCCCCGTTTTCTAAGGGAGACTATTCACGAGTGTACGTTGACGAGATGCTGAATTGCGTGGACTGCGGAAGGCAGTTCGTGTTTAGCTCGGGAGAGCAACAGTTCTACGAGCAGAAAGGATTTCAAAACAAACCGAACCGGTGTCCGGACTGCCGCCAAGCGCGCAAGGCCATGCGATCCTCGGGGCCGTCCGGCGGCGGAGGCACGGGACGCCAGCGCGAGATGTTCACCGCAACGTGCAGTAACTGTGGCGGCGTCGCGGAGGTTCCGTTCAGCCCGCGCGGCGACAAGCCCGTGTACTGCCGCGATTGCTTCCAGTCGCGGCCGAGCTACGGATAGACGAGACGCGGCCGTGCCGACCAACTTGACGCCTGACGAGATGAAGGCGTTCGTCAAGGCGCACTTCCAGGAGTTCGTGAACGAGCGCAAGGCCGGGGTCATCCGTCAGAATATGACGCCGGACTTTTGCGACCACGATGGCCCGGGCGGCGCCTTGACCGGCATCGACGGCGACGAACGGATGATGCTCGGCATGTACGAGGCGATGCCTGGCTTGCACGTGAGCATCGAAGATATGATTGCCGAAGGCGACAAAGTGATGTGCCGCAACGTCTGGCGCTGGACCGACCGGGCGTCGGGCAAACGCATGCAGTTTCGTGGTTTCGTGCTTTGGCGATTCGAGGGAGAGAAGATCGCCGAGCGTTGGGCCACGGTCACACCGCCGTCCGAGGACGCATCCGCCGCCTAACGTAACTCCGGGTCTCCCCGAGTGGAGAGTCGGTGCTCGATGGAGTATTACGGCCGGGTGAAATCCTACGACGTGGCCGTCATCGGGGCCGGGCANNAACGGTCTGGCCTGCGCCGCCCTGCTGGCGAAGGCGGGGCACTCGGTCGCCGTCTTCGAGAACAACCCCGTGCTGGGCGGCGCGACGCTCAGCGAGCGGGACGTGTGGCCGGGCTATACGGTTTCGACGGCTTCCTACGTGTGCAGTCTTCTCGACCCGTGGCTGATCGAGGAGCTGGACTTAGCCGCCCACGGATATTCCGCATACCGAAAGGACCCGACGACGTTCACGCCTCTCGCGGACGGGCGCTCGCTGCTCCTCGGCCGCGACGCGGCCGCGAACGCGCGCGAGGTCGCCGCGTTCTCCGAGCGCGACGTTGACGGCTTGCTGGGGTACGATGCCGAGATCTCGCGTTTGGGATCGGAGCTGTTCGAGACGTTCTCCGACGCGCAGCCGCGCTTCGACCGGTTCGATCCCGGAACGCAAGCGGCGCTGCGCGGATCGGCCGCTTCGCTCGTCGAACGCTTTTTCGAAACGCCGGCATTGCAAGCCACGATTGCCACCGACGGGCTGATCGGAACCTACCTCGGCCCGCGCGATTCTGGAACCGGCTACGTCCTAGCGCATCACGCCGCCGGGCGTGCGCTGGGAATCCAAGGCGCGTGGGGTTTCGTGCGCGGCGGCATGGGCGCGGTCGCGCGCGCGCTGGCCGGCGCCGCGCGCGCGCACGGAGCCGTGATTTTCGAAGGCGCTCCCGTGACGCACATCTCGCTCGACCTCGAAGGCCGCGCGAACGGCATCGTCCTCGGCGACGGGCGCGAGATCGCCGCAACTGCGATCGCGTCCAACGCGCACCCGCACACGACGTTTGCGAAACTGGTCGGCGAAGCGGTCTTGGAGGAGCGGGTTGCGGGCGGCGCCACGCTCGTTGAAAAACTGAGCGCCTGGAAGACCGTCGGCCCGTCGGTTAAACTCAATCTCGCGCTGGGCGAGCTGCCGAACTTCGTCGCGCGTCCCGGCTCCGAGCCGCAGGCGCACCACAGCGCGACCATTCACATCACGCCGTCGCTCGACTTCTTGCAGGATGCGTGCGAGAGCGCGCGCGCGGTCGGCGAGAGCGCGGTCCCCATGTTGGAGTGCTTCCTGCAGACGCCGACCGAACCCGACCTAGCGCCGGCGGGTAAGCACATCCTCTCGATCTTCGCGCAGTACTTTCCATACGATCGCGAAGGCGGCTGGACGCCCGGCCGACGCGAGGCGATCGCCGATAAGATCGTCGGACTCTTGGCCGAATACGCGCCCAATATTCCCGGCGCGATCGAAGGCCGCCAGCTGTTGGCGCCACCCGACCTTGAAGCGCGCTTCGGTCTGGTCGGCGGCCACATCTTCCACGGCGAACTGCTTCCGGGCCAGATCTTCGAGGAGCGCTTCGCGACGCGGACGCCGGTTCGCGGTCTGTATCTGTGCGGATCGGGCGCGCACCCGGGCGGTTGCGTGAGCGGGTTCCCGGGAAAGCGCGCGGCCGAGGCGATCGCGCTCGACCTCGTGACGCACGCGTCGTGACGGCGAAGAGCTCGTTCGTCGAGGCCGCAGTCGCGCAGTACGCGCTGGACATGAGTTTGCGCGAACCGGCGCTACTGCGCGAACTGCGTGACGAGACCGCGCGTATGCCCAATGCCGGCATGCAGATCGGCCCCGAGCAAGGGCAGTTCATGCGTCTCCTCGTCCAGTTGCTCGGCGTAACGCGCTATCTGGAAATCGGCGTCTTCACCGGGTACAGCAGCCTCTCGGTCGCACTCGGTTTGCCGGCCGGCGGCCACATCGTCGCGTGCGACGTGAGCGAGGAGTACACGCAGTTGGCGCGCCGGTATTGGGAGCGGGCCGGCGTTGCCGGCAAGATCGACCTTCGTCTGGCGCCCGCCGCGGAGACGCTTACGGCACTCGAAGCCGATCCTCCGTTCGACATGGCCTTTATCGATGCGGATAAGGGGCGCTACGACGAGTACTACGAAGGCGTCCTGCGCGTCTTGCGTCCCAACGGTCTGATCCTGATCGACAACGTGCTCTGGGACGGACTCGTCGTGGACCCGAGCGCTCAGGATTCAGACACGCGCGCGTTGCGCGCGCTCAACGAAAAGATCGCGACCGACGACCGGGTGGACGCCGTCATGCTGACGGTCGGCGACGGGCT
>PMFP01000044.1:730-3527 GCA_003155175.1 Vulcanimicrobiota bacterium | reverse complement strand
GGCATCGGCGTGACGTTCTTGCCGAATTTCTTCGCCTACTACGGTCAGGCGTATCGCGAGGACATCTTCGGACCGCAGCGGACGGACTTTATCCAACCGATGGCGACCTGCGTGAAGATGGGGATTCCGTTTTCGATGCATACCGATAGTCCGGCCACTCCGCCGGGGCCGCTTCCGATCGTGCAGGCCGCGGTCACGCGACGTTGCGTGGTGGACGACTCGATCATCGGGGGCGATCAGGCGATCGGCGTCCACGACGCGCTTATGGCGATCACTGCGAACGCGGCGCGTCACATCGGACTCGAAGACACGATCGGCACGCTCGAGGTCGGCAAAGAGGCCGACCTGACGATCCTCGAGAGCGATCCGCATACGGTCGCAAGCGACAAGATCGCCGGGATTAAGGTCAGCGAAACCTGGGTCGGAGGCCAGCAAGAGTACAGCTGAGAGTTCCTACCGGCGCGTCCTTCGACAAGCTCAGGATGACACTGGGGGACTGGCGCGTCCTTCGATAGGCCGGGATGACACTGGGGGACTGGCGCGTCCTTCGACACGCGAGGAGCTATTTCGCCGCGTAGGTGTCCGCTCCGACGAGGTGGAGCGAGACGTACGGTTCGTCGCCCACGACCCAACTGTCGTGGCCCGGGCCGATGTCAAAGAGATCCCCCGGCCCCATCTCGACGTACTCGCCATCGGCCATTTTGACGGCGGCGCGGCCGGAGAGGACCAGGCCGACATGTGCGACCGGGCACAAGGCGTCGTCCGACCCTCCCACGTGCGACGACCAACGCCATCCCGGCTCGTAGGTGGCAAGGCCGAACGTCATTCCGGCCATGTTGACGACCTGGAATGCGCCAAGCGAAAACTCGCGTTTCTCATCGGGATTGTCGAAACGCCGTATCGTTACGCTCATTGGATTGAACTTTCAGCTCGTGCGACTAGTGGTCGACGTAGTTGGAGGATTCTTTCAGCGTCGGATCGAGCCGCAGATCCTCATGCGCGTACTTGCGGTCTTCGTGCCCCTGCGTCGTTTTCACGCGCACCACGATTTCGTGCGGATGGACCTCTTTGACGGTGCCAGTCTCTTTTGTTCCGTCAATGAAGACGGTGTCGCCTACTTTTAGTAACATCTCTTTTTCCTTTTCACGAGAGTCCGATCGGCACCGGCGTCGGGATTCCGCATGGTGGCGACGACGTTCCAGCCTTTTTCGTAAAGCAGTAGTTCGGTGGCCTTGCCAATGCCGCTCGATGCGCCGGTAATCAAGATCGTTTTGTTCATGCTCTTACTCCGTTCGCTCCAGGCTGCGAGGCATCCGCCGTGGGCGAACTCGCGTTTGCCTCCTTGCCGGAATAGAGCGCTGATTTCCAGAAAAGGTTGCCGTGAGGAGTTATCTTAGGCCGATGAAAATGCTTCGCTTAATGTTCCCCGTTCTTGCCGCGGTGCTCGTATCGCCGGTGGGAAGCAGCGCAGCTGCGCGCGATCCGCTGGCAATTTGGTTCGGCTCGCAGACCTGCCCCGCACTCGACGGCCTGTATAGCAAGAAGGTACCGCCGGTTGTGAAGACCGGCTCGGACACGCTCGTGGTAGACGTACCAACGGACGTCGTTGTGAAGCAAAAAATCAGCGCGATCGTTCCGTGGTACGTTTACGATCCGAAAACCAACGTCGCGCTCAGTCACGTCGGCGGAGATTCCGACGTCGTCTGGACGTTGCGGGCCGTCAAAGGCGCGCCGCCGACGCCGCTGCCCAAGGTGGATCTGAGCGATGCGCATACGACGTCCGGCCTGAAGATCGGCTCGAGCGCCGAGTCGGTCGTGCGTACGCTAGGGAAGCCGCTCGTCATTCACGCCTGCGGCATGGAGCGCTACGAATATAGCGACGATAAGGATCCGCAGGCGGAACAGAACGATTTGGATTTTACGATTAAGAACGGCCGCGTCATCGAGATCGTCCACACGTCCTGGGGCTAGGGGTAACGCGTCCTTCGACAAGCCCAGGATGACACTGGGGGCTCAGGATGACACCGGGAGGTGGGTCGCGGGGCGGCGGCGAGAAGTTGGCGTGACGTGGATTCTACAACGCTCTCGTCGGCGATACGCGTTTTAGCTACACCGGAGACGGTTTGGCGGAACATCACGAACGTTCGGATCGATTCGTCGGTTCCGCCGCGGCTGTTCACGTTGCTCGGCATCCCCAAGCCGTTGCATGCGGAGCTTTTCGATGAGCCGCCCGAACGGCGGCGCGTGGCCTATTTCTCGAACGGCAAGCGGTTTTCTCAAGAAATCACGTCCTGGAAGCCACTGGAGAGCTATGCTTTCACGTTTCGCGCCGATCCGGGGTTCAATGTGGCCTACGTTCTCGATCTCTCGCAGGGGCCTTTCCGGCTTGTCAGCGGCGAATACCATATGTTCCAAAACGGTGGCGGCATCGAGGTGACGCTGATCAGCACCTATGTCGTCGAAGGGTTGATGCGGTTGTTCTCGATTCCCATCGCGATCGTGATGAGCGCGTTTCAGCGGTATCTGCTGTCTGCAATTAAGAAGAGCTGTGAAGAAGGATGAAGTTTAGCAAGTCGCTCGAGATCGATTGTCCGAGGGAGCGGATCTTCGATCTGACGCAAGATTACCCGCGTCGGCTCGAGTGGGATCCGTTTCTGAGTAAAGCCTGCCTCCTCGACGGCGCGCTGACGCCGCAAGTCGGGGCGAAGGCGCTCTGCGTCGACCATCGCGGCTTGTCGATGGAGGTGGTCTACGTTTCGTACAAGCGACCCGAAGTCGCTGCGGTGAAAATGACGCG
>PMFP01000044.1:281-679 GCA_003155175.1 Vulcanimicrobiota bacterium | reverse complement strand
TCGAGTACTATTATCGGCTCGCGTGGCCGTTTGGCATTCTGCGGCGCTTCGTCGACGCGATGTTCACGCGGGAAATCACGGAACGGCTTGAGGCACTCGACAAGTTCGTCAAGGGCGCGCGCTCGACAGCCTAACTGCAGTTGTAGGTCGTGTTGAGAACGCCGGTTTTTCCACCGCCGCCGGTGGCCGTGACCGTGAAGGTGTAGGTCGTCCCGTCGGTGAGGCCGGTCACCGTGTCCGTCAGCACGTTGCCCAGGGTGATCGCCGTGCCGGCCGTCGTCCCGACGTAGGGCGTGACGATGTACCCGGTGACCGCACCCCCGGTGGTCGGTGCCGTCCAGGTCAGGGTGGCGGTGGTGTCACCGGCCGTCGCCCCGGTGATGGTCGGCGCGCCGGGC
>PMFP01000044.1:0-192 GCA_003155175.1 Vulcanimicrobiota bacterium | reverse complement strand
GGGGCGGCGATGGTGGCGGTGTACAGCGGCTGGGCCTGGTACGTGGGGGCCGAGGAGCAGCTGCAGGTGGCCGCCGGGTAGCCGTCGAAGGGGACGGAGAAGGTGATGTTCAGTGAGCTGAGCGTCACGTTGATGTTCAGGTCGAACTCCGACACCGTGGCCGTGATGGTGGAACCGACGGCCCCGGTCACC
>PMFP01000035.1 GCA_003155175.1 Vulcanimicrobiota bacterium | reverse complement strand
GAACTCGTCGATCTGCTCGGGCGATATGTCCTCGTAAATCTCGAGCGCGCTGTTGACTTCTTCGTACGTCAAATTGCCGCGGCTTTTGCCGCGGGCCGTAAGTTTTTTCTTGAGCTCCTCAAGGCTAATCGGAGGAGCCGGTTCCGCTACCGCGGCGGCTCGTTTACGCGCCATAATGTTTCTCTCTCACCCCCTTTCTGTCTAAAACGGGGCGGCGTGCCCCCNNCCCCCGAGCCGCCACTCGGCGGCTCTCTCCACAAGTCGTTCACGTTCCACGGTGCTAATCGCTTTTTTCTTCTATCTCTTTAACTTCGTCACTAAGGACTCGAATTCCGCACGTACTGCGGGCGGCACCGGGCGGCCTGCGGCCAATTCTTCGTCGATTGCCCGGGAGACGTCCCGGTAGCGTGATTCCTCGGCATCGAGTTCCAGGCGTTCGACCACTCGCTCGAGATGATCGCGCCGCTCCGCAGAGTCGCCGTAGCGAACCTGCGAGCTGCGATCCCGGCTGCCGAGCGCCGCGAGCGCATCCATGCTCTCGGCATCGTCGCCGAAGAGCGCGAACACGTCCGCCGTCTCCCGCAAGGTGTCCGCATTCTCGGCGATCCGGGCGTAGAGTTTGCGAAGCTCTTCGTTCCGAAAGCGCGCTGGAGGAATGCGATCGCGAAACTCTCGCGCGAGTCCGGGATCGTCCAGGACGATGGTGAGAACCTCGCGTTCGAAGGAGAGTGGCTCGACCGCGGCCGCACGATTGACGGCAACGTGCCGGCTGCCGGCGGTGCTCCCCGCGTTGGTTCGCGGGGCGAAATTCGTTCCGTTGGCAAGGAAACGGCTATTCCGAAGGTCGTCTACGTTTACCTCCAGCCGCCCCGCTACGTACAGACGCCACCGGTCCCACTCTTCGCGCGGCGTCAGTTGGCGGATGAGCGCGTCGGCGTTCCTAGCCAGCGTGGCCCGCGATTCGAAGCCGCTCTTGAGCCGGTCGATCTGCGGGTCCAACTTGAACTCGATCGCGGCCTTTGCGACGCCGAGCCTTTCCCGGAACGCCTCGGCGCCGTGCTCGCGCAGGTAGCTGTCCGGGTCCGAGCCCTGCGGCAGCATTACGATGCGCACGATGGATCCCGCATGCTCGATCACGTTGGCCGCAATGTCGACCGCCTTGAGCGCCGCGGCGCTGCCGGCCGTGTCGCCGTCGAAGCAGAGAAAAACGTGATCGGCATACTTGCGCAATTCCACCGCCTGCTCTTGCGTGAACGAGGTGCCCAGTGCGGCCACCGCGTTTTCGAAGCCGGCCTGATGAAGCGCGATGCAGTCCAAATAGCCTTCAACCACGATCAGCGTGCGGTCGGCCTGAGCCGCCCGCCGCGCGACGTTGAGTGCGAACAGATGCCGTCCTTTGGTGTAGACCGGCGTCGTACTCGTATTGAGGTACTTGGGCTCCGCATCGTGGAGCGCGCGGCCACCGAAGGCGATCACTTCGCCCGTCGTGGAGAAAGTCGGAACCATCAACCGGTCTCGGTAGAAGTCGTAATGTCCGCGCTGCCCTGCCTTTAACAGCCCCGCACGCTCCGCAAGTTGCGGTTCGATGCCTTTTTTTCGTAATTCGTTCGCAAGTGAGTCCCAGGAGTCGGGTGCGTAACCGAGCTGGAAGCGCTCGAGGGTGGCGGGGCGGAACCCGCGCTGCGCGCAGTAGGCGCGCGCCGCGGCCCCTTCGGGGCCGGCGAGCGAACGCACGAAGAACTCGGCGGCGATCCGGTTGGCTTCGTAGATCGTCTCCCGCTCGCCGCGCACGCGCGCAGCTTGCGGGTCCTCGGCCTCGAGTTCGACGCCCGCCTTGGCGGCCAGCATGCGGACGGCGTCCGAGAACGGAACGTTCTCGAGCTTCTGCACGAACGTGATGACGTCGCCGCCGACCCCGCAGCCGAAGCACTTGAAGAATCCCCGGTCGGGGTGAACGTGGAACGACGGCGTCTTCTCGCCGTGAAACGGGCACAGGCCGACCAGATCGTTCCCGCGCTTCTTGAGCGGAACGTACTGGCCGATAAACGCCGCAATGTCCACGCGAGCGTGCAGCTCGCGGATCACGGATTGGTCGAAACGCACGATGCCAGGTTTCGCGTACCGGAGCGATTTTCCGGCACTTCGAGGCGCCGGGGGTGCGGCGTGGAAAGGGCCTTCTCATGAAGCGGATCTTCGACCCGGTCCACCACTTCATCGAGCTCTCGCGGGCGGAGGCGCGCCTGCTGGATTTGCCGGTGATGCAGCGCCTTCGGCGCCTGCGTCAGCTCGGGCTTGCCTACCTTGCGTTTCCGTCGGCCGAACACTCCCGCTTCACGCATTCCTTGGGCGCGCTCGCGATGGGTTCGCGCGCGTTCGACGTCCTCGCCTCGCACGGCCGCGAGCANNCTCGCGCACCATCAGCTGCGCGAGGCGCTGGCTCGCATGGACATCGACCCCGCCGACGTACTCGCGCTCATCTTGGGCGACCCGGGAACGCGCTACCCGGCGCTGCGCGAACTGGTCAGCGGTCCCAACCTCGATGCCGACCGCATGGACTACCTGCAACGCGACGCCTACTTCACCGGAATCACCGGAGGCCGCTACGACGCCGATCAATTGATCGCTTCGCTCCGGCTTTTCGAGCGAGACGGGCGCGTCGTCACCGGCATCGACCAGCGCGGCGTGGTCGCGTTGGAATCGTTCATCGTCGCGCGGTACATGATGTTCGCGTCCGTGTACTTCCATCACACCACGCGCACGTTCGAGCGCGTGCTTCAAGACGTCTTACGCGAGCTATGGCCGGACCCGCGTAAACTCGATCCGATCGACGAATTTCTGGCCTGGGACGACTTCCGCGTCCTCAACGACCTGCGCGGCTCGCACAGCGAGGCGGCCAGAGCTCTGCGCGAACGCATCCTCGTGTGGGTGGTCGTCGCGGAGTTCAGCGCCGAGCGCGACCTCGACGTCTACGAAACCTGCTTGGAAGCGCTTCGGGCCCGATTCGGCGACGCCAACGTCTGGGCCGACGAACAGGCCGAGGTATTACACCGGCTGCCGCTGGTTGCCGACGGAAACGCGACGACCGTCTGGGTCGGAACGCCGTCGGGCGTGATCGACGCGCGCGACGCCTCCGACGTCATCGCCCGTCTGACCGGAAAAGCCTACTGGCACAAACTGTTCGTGCGCCGCGAATCGGTTGACGTGGACGAGGCCCGCGCGATCTGCGCGAAGATTATTTCAGCGTCCCGATAGCCGCCTGCGCCGCGGCCAGGCGCGCGATCGGAACGCGGTACGGAGAGGCCGAGACGTAATCCAGGCCGATCTCGTTGCAAAACGCGACGCTGGACGGCTCGCCGCCGTGCTCGCCGCAGATGCCGATCTTGAGGCCGGGGCGCTTCTCACGGCCTAGACCGACAGCCATCCGCATCAGGCAGCCGACGCCGTGCCGATCGAGGACCTGGAACGGATCCTCCTTGAGGATGCGCTTCTCGAGATATTGCGGGATGAACGAGCCTTCCGCGTCGTCCCGGCTGTAGCCGTAGGTCGTTTGCGTCAGGTCGTTCGTGCCGAAGGAAAAGAAGTCGGCGTATTCGGCCAAGTCGCCGGCCACGACGCACGCGCGCGGAAGCTCGACCATCGTGCCGATGTTGTAGGCAAGCTCGACGCCCTCGCGCGCGAGCACTTCGTCGGCGACACGCTTGGCCGCCTCGCGCGTGAACTGCATCTCCGCCTTCGTCCCGACGCCGGGAATCATCACTTCAGGGCGGGCGTCTACGCCCTCGCGAACGAGCGACGCGGCCGCTTCGAAGATCGCGCGAACCTGCATGGCGTAAATTTCGGGATAGACGATGCCGAGGCGACAGACGCGCAAGCCGAGCATGGGATTGGTCTCGTGCAATTGCTGCACGCGAGCGAGAATCGCCGACTTCTCGCGATACTCCGCGTCGTCTAAGCCGCGCGTGACGCGCAGTTCCGTCGTTTCGACGAGCAACTGTTCGAGCGATGGCAGAAACTCGTGAAGCGGCGGATCGAGCAAACGAATCGTCACCGGCAAGCCGGCCATCGCGCGCAAGATTCCGGCAAAATCGTCGCGCTGGAACGGCAACAGCTTCTCGAGCGCCTCGTCGCGCGCTTCGCGCGTGTCGGACAGGATCATGCGCTGGACGACCGGCAGCCGGTCTTGCTGCATGAACATGTGCTCGGTGCGACAGAGGCCGATGCCCTGCGCGCCGAGACCGCGCGCCTTGATCGCGTCGTCGGGCGTGTCGGCGTTCGCCCAAACTTGCAGGCGGCGCAGATCGTCGGCCCACGACAAGAAGGTCGCGAGCCAGCCGGGCAATTCAGCCGGCGGCGGTATCAACGGAAGCCGGCCGGGCAGCACGTTGCCCGTGGTGCCGTCGATCGTGAGCCAATCGCCCTCTTTGAGCGACGCGCTTCCGAGCGACGCGGTCTTGGCGCGCCGGTCGATCGTGAGCGTTTCGCAGCCCGCGACGCACGGCTTGCCCATGCCGCGTGCGACCACGGCCGCATGCGAGGTCGCTCCGCCTTTTTGCGTCAGGATGCCCCGCGCGGCGATCATGCCGTGGACGTCGTCGGGCGTGGTCTCCACGCGAACCAGAATCGTCTCCTCGCCGCGAGCGTGCCATGCGACCGCGTCGTCGGCATCGAACACGACGCGGCCCGCAGCCGCGCCGGGCGACGCGTTGAGTCCCTTGGCGATCGGCCGGTAGGTTTCGTTCGGATCGATGCGCGCGTGAAAGAGCTGGTCCATGGACTGTGCGTCGACGCGGCCGACGGCCGTCCGCTTGTCGATCTTGCCTTCCTTGACGAGGTCGAGCGCGATGCGGATCGCGGCCTCGGCGCTACGCTTGCCCGATCGCGTCTGCAGCATGAAGAGCTTCCCGCGCTCGACCGTGAACTCGATGTCCTGCATGTCGCGGTAATGCCCCTCGAGGCGGTCCGCGATCTCCACGAACTGCCGGTAAATCGCCGGCTGGTTGCGCTCCAAATCGGCGATCTTCTCCGGCGTGCGAATGCCGGCAACCACGTCCTCGCCCTGCGCGTTCACGAGATACTCGCCGAACAACTTGTGCTCGCCCGTGTTCGGGTCGCGCGTGAAGGCGACGCCCGTTCCCGAGTCGTCGCCCATGTTTCCGAAGACCATCTCCATGACGGTGACGGCGGTGCCCCACTCGTCGGATATCTTGTTGTAACGGCGGTAGTCGATGGCGCGCTTGGAGTTCCACGAATCGAAGACCGCCTCGATCGCGAGACGCAGCTGTTCGCGAACGTCTTGCGGGAACTCACGCCCGGCCTTCTCGCGAACGACGGCCTTGAATTCGTTTACCAAGCGGAGCCACGAGGCGGTATCGATCTCGGGGTCGCTTGCGACGTTGAGTTCGGCCTTGCAGCGCGCGATAAGATCTTCGAAGTGATCCTTCTCGATGCCCAAGACCACCGACGAGAACATCATGATGAAGCGGCGATAGGCGTCCCACGCAAAGCGGTCGTTCTTGGTCAAGCGCGCGAGGCCGGCGACGGTCTCGTCGTTGAGCCCCAAGTTCAGAACCGTGTCCATCATGCCGGGCATCGAGACGCGCGCCCCGCTTCGCACCGAAACGAGCAGCGGGTCGGCGGCGTCGCCGAAGCGTTTCCCGGCGCGCTTTTCGAGCACGCTCATCGAGGCGTCCACCTGCTCGCCGAGACCCTCGGGGAAGGCGCGGCCGGCCTCGTAGAACTCCAGGCACGCGGCCGTCGAAATCGTGAATCCGCTCGGCACGGGGAGGCCGGCAGCGGTCATCTCGGCCAGGCCGGCGCCCTTGTTGCCGAGCAGATCGCCCATCTGCCCGTTGCCCTCTTCGAAGAAGTAGACGTACTTGGTCGCGATCACATGCGTTCTTTCAAGTAACCGGCTAGGGCGTCCCGTCCGACCCGCTCCTGCGTCATCGAATCGCGCTCGCGGACGGTCACCGTGCCGTACTCCAGCGACGGATAGTCCACCGTGATGCAGAACGGCGTTCCGATTTCGTCTTGGCGCCGATACAGCTGGCCGATGTTTCCCTCGTCGTACTGAGCGCGGTACGTTCCACGCAAGTCGCTCTCGATGCTGCGCGCCAGTTGCACCATCTCCGGCTTGTTGCGCGCGAGCGAGAAGACGGCGACCTGGACGGGAGCGATCGCGTGATGGAACCGAAGAACGACCCGATCGGTCTGCTTGCCGTTCGGGTCGGTCGAGATCTCGCGTTCGTAAGCGTCCACCAGAAACGTCAGCGTCGTCCGGTCCATGCCGGCCGAACACTCGATCAGCAACGGCGTGTAGTGCGTCTTGCTCGCCTCGTCGAAGAAGCGAAGGTCCTTACCCGAAAGCTTCATGTGCGCGTCGAGATCGTAGGTGCCGCGATGCGCGATGGACTCGAGCTCGCCCCATCCCCACGGAAACAGGTACTCGACGTCGATCCCGGCTTTCGCGTAGTGCGGGCGCTCCGCGGCTTTGAGCTCGTAGAAGCGTAGGCGATCGGCCCGGATGCCGTAGTTGGCGTACCACGCCTTGCGTCGCGACACCCACTGCTGAAACTGCGCTTCGTCGTTGCCGTCGTTGGGCACGAAGTATTCCAGCTCGGCCTGTTCGAATTCGCGTGACCGGTACGTAAAGTTGCCCGGCGTGATCTCGTTGCGAAACGATTTGCCGATCTGCGCGATCCCGAACGGTGGCTTCTTTCGCGCGGTCTGATACACGTTCTTGAAATTGACGAAGATGCCCTGAGCGGTTTCGGGCCTCAGATAGGCCAGCGATGCCGAATCTTCCATCGGACCGATGGACGTGCGCATCATCAGGCTGAAATTGCGCGGTTCGGTAAACGAGTCTTTCGACCCGCAGTCGGGGCACTGCGAGCGATCCTTGAGCTGATCCAGACGGAAACGGTGCTTGCAGACCTTGCAATCCACCATGACGTCGTGAAACTCGTCCACGTGGCCGGAAGCCTTCCACGCGGACGGGTGCATGATGATGGACGAGTCGAACGCGACCACGTCGTCGCGCAGCTCGACGGTATCGCGCCACCATGCGTTCTTGACGTTGCGCTTGAGGATCGCTCCGAGCGGACCGTAGTCCCAAAAGCCGTTCAGACCGCCGTAGATCTCGCTCGACTGAAAAATAAAGCCCCGGCGCTTGGCAAGCGCCGTGATCTCTTCCATCGTCACTTTGGGATCGGGTTCCATAGGGGCTATTAGATTTATCAAGGGCTCCCAAATCCCTTATGCCTCGGTAGCGCCGCCCGATCCGGGAGAAGAACGGTAGGTACGGCCGCGCCAGCGCACGTCGCCGCGTGCATGTTTTGCGATGGAAGTCGCAAAGATGGCGACCATCGTCGCGACGCCTGCGTGAAGCCAGAGCCCGGACCACCGCGGCAAGCGCATGCGACGCATCGCGAATTCGGCCGCCGCAGTCGCCGCGATCATTGACGAGGCGATAGAGAACGAGGCAACGGCGTCGCGCTTGGCCACCGCGACGATCAAGGCAAGAGGTGCGACCGGCGAAAGAATCGCGAAGAACGTGATCCCCAAGCCGGCCGTGACGGGTTGACCGCGCAGTCCGAGCGCGAAGTTCTTGACGAAGCCGTCCCAAATCTCCGGGAAGCTGCGATACATGCGCGTTCGAACCAGGGCATTCGCCCCGGCGAGAGCGGTGCGGAACCGGCCGTCACGTTTGAATCGCCTTGCGAGTTCGAGGTCCTCGGCGATCTCGCCGCGCACCGACGCGTGGCCGCCGATGGCGTCGTTCGCCGAGCGCTCGACGAGCAGATACTGGCCGTTGAACAGCGCCTTCTCGGTCTGGGACGGGTCGTTGACGTCGTCGAGCGGTCCGGTGCCGAACGCGATCGTCCAGAGAATTGACGGCAGAATCGCGCGCTCGGCCAGCGTCACGACGATCTGATCGGTCAGCAGGCTCAGCGCGGCGAGCCGCTCTCGCAACGCATAGGAAACGGCCGCGGCCGCGGCCGCCGGCTCGTGAATCGTGTCGGCATCGGTGAAGAGCAGCCACGCTCCCCGCGAGACCGCAACGCCTTGCTCGATGGCCCACGGCTTCCCGATCCAACCGGCCGGCAGCTGCTTGCCCGGCACGACGCGCAGCCGCCGATCGCTCGCTGCAACGCGCTCGAGGATTTCAGGGGTCGCATCGTCGGACCGGTCGTCAACGACGATCACTTCGAAGTCGGGATAGTCTTGTGCGAGCAGCGAGCGGACGCAGTCTTCGATCTGCCGCTCTTCGTTCCGCGCCGGAACGACGATGGAAAGCGACGGCAGCGTCGCGGGCGGCTCGCTCGCGCCGATCGCCGCGTTCGAACGCAACGCAATCCGAACCGTCCGCTCCACGAACAGCGCGTTGACGGCAACGATCACGATCGTAAGAATCAGCAAACGGAATGCAACCCGTTACGCCGGCTCCCGTGCTAGAGATTTGTGAGCCTTTGGTTGCGTTTCGGCGCGGAGTTGGCCGCAGGCGGCGGCGATGTCGCGGCCCATGTTGTGGCGGACGGTGACGGGTATGCCGGCTTTGTCCAAGATCGCTGCAAACTCCCAAATGCGCTTGTCGCTGCTTCCCGCGAACGGNNCGCGCGAGTTCGTGCGCGCACTCGTCCGTGTCATTGACCCCTTCGAGCATCACGTATTCGAAGAACACTTTGCGGCGCGTCGTCTCGATGTAGCGATCGCAGGCCGCCAGCAATTCCTCGGTCGAGAACTTGCGATTGACGGGCATGATGGCAGAGCGAATGGCGTCGCTCGGCGCGTGGAGCGAGATCGCCAGATTCACTTGCAGATGCTCTTGCGCAAACGTATCGATTTTGTCGACTAGGCCGACCGTCGAGATCGTGATGTGCCGGTGGCCGAGGCCGAAGCCGTGCGGATCGTTCAGCAGCGCGACGGCGCCCATCACCGCGTCGTAATTGTGGAACGGTTCGCCCATGCCCATGAAGACCACATTGGTGATCTTCTTTCCGCGCGGGGCGAGCTCGCGCGCGAAGAAGCGCGCTTGGTCGAAGATCTCGGTCGAGCTGAGATTCCGCGTGAATCCGGCCTGGCCGGTCGAGCAGAACGCGCACGCGAACGCGCATCCGGCCTGCGACGAGATGCAGACCGTCGTGCGGTCCCCCGTGTGCTCCATGAGCACCGCCTCGACTTCTTTGCCGTCGTGCAAGCGAAAGAGTCCTTTGGTCGTCTGATTGTCGCTGCTGCGCTGCACGACGACGGGCTCGACCGACGAGAACGTCAGCCCGCGCTGCGCCAGCGCCGCCCGCAGCTCTTTGGACAGCGTCGTCACCTCGCCGACGTCCTGCGCCAGTTCTTTGTTGGCGGCGCGGTAAATTTGCGCAAGCCGATAGGGCTTGAGGTCGAAGGCGCGCGCAAACTCGTCCGGATCGGCAAAGCCGAGCGAGCGAACCTTATCCTCGAACCAGATGGAGCGGGCGTCTCGAATCACGACGCCCATTGTAGCACTATTCCGCGAAGAGCGAGGCTTGCTCGGGCGCATCGGGCGCGAGCGCGCCGCCGGCGGCGGCGATCTCGTCCAACCGCGTGCGGATCGCCTTGAGGTCGGCCCAGACCAGACGCTTGACGGCGTCGAGCTCGCCGCCGGTCTGGCGCAGGACGTACGCCGGGTGGAAGGTGGCGATCAGCGGTATGCCGAGCGGTCCCTCGTTCCAGCGTCCGCGCATCTTGGTGATTTGGAAGTCGCGCCCGAGAAACGACTTGGCCGCCGGAGCGCCGAGCGCGGCGATCACGGACGGCCGGACGATATCGATCTGCTGATCCAAGAACGGACGGCAGTTCGCCATCTCTTCCAGTTCCGGCGCACGGTTCTTGGGACCGCGCGGACCCGGCGACGTGGGGCGGCATTTTACCGTGTTGCAGATGTAGACGTCCTCGCGCGCCAGATCTATTGCCGCGAGCATTTTGTCGAGCAGCTGGCCCGCGCGGCCAACGAACGGCCGCCCGAGCAAATCTTCGGTCTCGCCGGGTCCTTCGCCGACGACCATCAGCCGCGCGCACGGGTCGCCTTCGCCGTAGACGTTGTTGCGCCGCTCGGATCCGATCACGCAGGCCCGGCAGGCCGCGGCGGTCGCGGCCGCGGCCGCAAGCAGGCGCTCTCGGCTCGCTCGTTCTTGCAGCAAACTCACGCGGCCGGCTCGCCTGCGTCGGGAACGACCACGACGGCATCGCCCGAAATGCGAACCTCGCACGACTCGTCGTCACCCTCGGTGACGTGGAATTGCAGCCCGATGACGGCGTTGGCTCCGAGGTCTTCGGCGCGGCGCCGGACTTCTTCGATGGCCTCGACGCGCAGTTGTTCGGCATCCCCGACGAATTCGACGGGGGCGAGACCGATGAGCATGCCCAAACACCGGAACGTCGCGCGCAGGAGGCTGCGCGGGCGCGCCACCGCGGCCTCGACGTGACCGCACGACCGTTCGACGCGCATGCCCGCCAGCGAATCGAAGGTAACGATGTTCTCCGGAACTAGCACGGGACGCCGGTGCAGGCGCGATGCACCATTTGACGGGAACGTTCCGGCAAAGCCATGTCCGAGACTTCAACGTCGGTTCTCATCATCCGTCTGGACGCTATCGGCGACGCCCTGGCGCTCGCACCGCTCCTCGCGGCCTTCCGCGAGCGCGAGATTGCCGTGGACCTCGTGATGTCGGCAAGCAACGCGCGCGTCTTCGCGCCGCGCGCCGCCCGAACCGTATTTACGGCGCCGTTCGCGTTGCGATCGAGCGCTCGAAAGAACCTCGACGCGATCCGGGATTTGGGCGCGCGGCTTGCCGAGCGATCGTACTCGGCCGTACTCGTTGCGACCGAGGATCCGGGCGGATACCGGCTCGCGCGCGACACGCACGCGCCGGTCCGGGTCGGATTTGCCAACACGTGGGGCAAGCCGTTCAAACGCCTCTGGGTGAGCGGCCTGCTGACCCAGACGGTCTCGCGGACCGCCGGCCTCGACGCAAACGCGCCCCACGAATGCGAGGTTCTCTTCTCGCTGGGGCGCGGCTTGCTGGGCGAGGGCGCAACGCCGACGCGTTCCGTTGCGGCGCTGCGGCCGCTGGTGATCGATACCGAGCCGCCGCGCGATCCGCGCGTCCTCGTGCAAGTCACCGACAAGTGGAGCCGGCTCGGCATCGCGGACGGCGACGTCGTCGCGGCGATCGCGGCGGCGCGCGATGAAGGCTACGACCTGAGGCTCGTCGCGGCCGGCGCCGAGTGGCCGTACGCGAGCCAGATCGCGACCGCTAGCGGCCTGGAGATCGAACGCTTCGACGACGTCGTGCCCTGGAAAGACGCCATCGCAGCGGCGCGAGCCGTGCTGGCGCCGGATTCCGGAGCGGTGCACGTCGCCGGCACGATCGGCACGCCCGTCGTGGCGGTGTTCCCGGAAAGCCGGCACTTCGCGCTGCAGTCGGCGCGCTGGGCTCCGTGGGCGGCGCCACATCGCATCGTTGAAGCGAGCGGCGGATGGCCGCGACGGGCCGTCGCCGCGCTGGGAGAGTTGCTCCGCTCCGCGCCCTAGTGCGGGATGAGGGTCGGGATCACTTCCGCGATACCGTCGAAGATGATCTGGATCGCGATCGCGGACACGATAATGCCCACGATGCGCCCGGCCGCGTCCACGCCGCTCGCGCCGAGCAGCTTCGTGAGGTTGGCGGACGCGCGCATCGTCAAGTACGTAATCGCCATCACGATGACGGCGGCGGAGACGAGCACGATCACTTTGAACGGCGCGTCGTGCGTCTGCGTCATCAGCGTTACGATCGCCGTGAGCGCGCCGGGACCCGTGATGATCGGGATAGCGAGCGGAAAGACGGTCGGATCGGCCTGCGGAGCGCCGCTCTTGTCGTCCGCTTTCGGGCTCTGAGCGAAAACCATGTTGAAGCCGACCCGCAGCAGCAGCAGGCCGCCGGCAACCCGGAATGCGGCAAAGCTGATGCCGAGTGCTTGCAATAGCGCGTCGCCGATAAACCCGAAAGCGATGAGGATCCCGCCGGCGATCAGCGCGGACCTACGCGCGATCTGGGCCTTCGTCTCGGGCGTGTCGTCTTCGGTAACGGTCGCAAAGGTCGACGCGGCTTCGATGGGATTGATCATCGCCAGCAGAGTGACGAAGACATAAAAGAAGTAGCCCGAGAAGATCGCCGAGTTCACGATGAAGCAGGCGCTTCAGTTCGCGATGCGCCCTTACCTTGGCGTAGCGGACTTACTTTGACGGCGGACACGAGGCGAGCCGGTAGACGGCCGCGCCGGCATCGCGGAACACGGCTACGTACCGTCCGGCGCGAATCTCGGCGTTCAGGGCCTTACCGTATTCGACCAAACGCGGCGACGCGGGCCAATCCGAATCTACCAGCACGTAGCAGGCGTCGATGGAACGGTCCGGCGTTTCCGGAAGCAGCGTCGCATTCGGATCCGTCAGCGCGAGATGCCCGTAGGCTTCTTCTTGCGTCGCGACGGCGGCGTCAGCGGGCAGCCACGCGATCGCGCGGTCGAGCGCGGCGTCCCGCGGTTGCGGCAAGCGAAGGTTGAGCCCGGGATGCAGCGGGTTTGCCACGAGCAAGACCAGCGCGCAGGGCGCGACGCACCACCGCAACAGCAACTCTGCGCGCGGCTCCGGCAGCCGTCCGGCGGCTAGTGCGAACGCGAAGAGCGCGTAGCCAAGCCACGCGCCGGCGTAGTGCGTTCCCATCGTAAACGTCGTCGGCATGCGCGAGAGCAGAACTTCGGCGAGCGGAGCCGCCGCCAGCCACATGGCACGCGAGCGGAACGGCAGAAACAGCAACGGCCCGAACGCGAGGACGATGAAGCCGAGCCGCGCGAGGATGCCGCCGGGAAAAAGCGCTGCGGCATCGCTGGCCGTCCACGCATAGAAACGCTCGGGACGCCAGCCGGGTAGCACGGCGGCGTGCGGTTGCAAACGCAGGAAGTACCAGCAGGCGACCGTCACCGCGACGCTTCCGATCACCACCGCGACGCGGCCGTGCGAGGTTCCGCGATACCGCCACGCGCCCGCGGCGCCCGCAATGGCGAGAAAGACGGCTTGGTCTTCTTTTACGGACAGTGCGAGCGCGGCGAAAAGCAGCGTGAGGTAGAGCCGGCCGCCTTCGAACGCCCAGAACATCCACGCGATCGCGGCCGGCGCNNGCGGTGAGGCGGACCGCCGTCCTCCCGTGGCGCCGTTCGACGATGCCGCAGATCGGCGGGATGACCAGCGCGCACGCCAGGGATTGGAGAGCGATCAGAACGAACGGCGACCGCCAAATCCCAAGCAGGGCGCTCGCAACGAACAGGATGGGCGAGAAGTGGAACGCCCAGTGGCTGCCTTCGATCGCGTTGCGAAACGCAACTCCGCTCGACGCGGTCTGCGCGAAGATGCCGAAGTCTACGAGGTTGCGGTGGACGAGATACCGGAGCGCGCCGAGCGCCGTGAAGAGCGCGGCGTACGCGATCGTCGCCGCCCAGACGACCCTATCCCGCACTGAGCGTTCGCCGCTGCTGCAGGTACGGCCATGCGAAAACGTCGAGGTCGCCGTCGAGCACGCCCTGCGCGTTCGAGGTCTCGACGCCGGTGCGATGGTCTTTGACCATCTGGTACGGCTGCAGCACGTACGAACGGATCTGCGATCCCCATTCGTTGGCTTGGCGCTCGCCCCGCAAATCCGCAAGCTTCTTGTCGCGCTCTTCGGCGGCGCGCGCCGCCAGCCGCGCGCGCAGAACGCTCATCGCGACCTCGCGGTTCTGCGCTTGAGAACGCTCCTGTTGNNACGTACTGTCCGCCGGCGCCGCCCGACTTGAACGTCTCGAAGCGAACGTCGTCGGGCTTGATCTCGACGGCCGCGCTCTCGCCGGCCTCGATCTCCGGCACGACGTCAACGGCCGCGAACGACGTGTGCCGGCGATGGGCCGCGTCGAATGGAGAGAGGCGGACGAGCCGGTGCACGCCGCGCTCTCCTTCAAACATTCCGTACGCGTTGCGACCACGCACGAAAAACGTGATGGACTTCAGTCCCGCTTCTTCGCCGGGCGACTCGTCAACGATCTGCGTCTCGAAGCCCTTGGATTCGGACCAACGCAAGTACATGCGCGCGAGCATCTGCGTCCAGTCGGCCGCATCCACGCCTCCGGCCCCGGCAAAGACGCTGACGATGGCGCCGTGCGAGTCGAACTCGCCGTCGAAATTCGCGGCCATTTCGAGCTCGTCGACGGCCGACGCCGCAGACGCGATGGAGAGATCGACTTCGGACGACGCGGATTCGTCCGAACCGAACAACTGGAGCATCTCGCGCGACTCTTCGAGGCTGCGCGCGATGCCGTCCATGCGATCGACTTCTTCTCGAACGTCCGAGAGCGCTTTCATCGTTCGCTGGGCCGCGTCGGGATCGTTCCAGAAGCCTTCGGCCCGCGAGCGCTCGTCGAGTTCGGTTACCTTGCGCCGTTTAGCTGCGTAGTCAAAGACGCTCCTTGAGCGCGGTTAACCGGTTTTCGAGGCGGGCGATGCTGGTGAGTTGCGAGTCGCTCATACGGTCAGGGCGATTCTCCCGAAGGCTCGCGCCCCCTTGCCGGCCGCGTGGAGCGGGGTGATTGAGCGCCGCAGTTCTCACCGCCCCAGGAGTGACACTACGATGTACGTCCAGCCCCAAGAGTCTCCATTCGACATCTATCAGCCGCTCGCGTCGCTCTCGCCCGCCGGCGCGAACGGCCCCGACGTCCTCGGCGCGGCCGGCGGCGCCGGAACGTTCGGAACCATCTCCAACCCTTCCGACGCGATTTCGCGCTTCGCGGCCGAGTCGGCAAACGCTCAAAACGGCGGCGCCACCGCCGGGCAAGCCGACGGCTCCCAGTCGTCGCTGCTCGGCATTCTCAACAATCTCATCGCGCAGCTCGGACAGATGGTCGCGCAACTCGGCGGCCAGCTCGGATTCGGCCAAGGTGGTGGATCGTCCGGGCCGGGCTGGTTCGGCGGAGGATCCGGCGGCGGACCGTGCGGCTCGCAGCAATTCTTTCAGAACGCGTCGGGTGGATCGACCGGCGATCCGCATCTCTCGTTCAACGGACAGCACTGGAACGACATGCAATCGCAGGCGAACCTGATCGACTCGAATTCGTTCGACGGCGGCTTCAACGTCTCCACGCAGACGACCGCGCCGAATTCAAGGGGCGTCACCTACAATCAAAGCGCCGCCGTCACGACGGACTATGGTTCGACTCAGGTGACGCTCGACAATAAGGGCAACGCCGTCGTGACGGAAAACGGCCAGCAAATCGCGCTCGGCGACGGACAGAGCCTCTCGCTCGGGAACGGCGAAAGCGTCGCGCGAGCGAACGACGGCGACGTGACGATCACCGATACGAATCAGTGGGGCGGCAGCATCAACACCACGCTGTCGGACGGCGGGCGTGGCGTGAACGTGTCCGTACAAGCCAACAACGTGGACCTGGGCGGCTCGCTCGTGAATGGTCCGGGCGCGCAGACGCAACCCGCGCCGTTTGCGCCGTCGCCCTCGCCGCCGATTGCACCGGCGCCCCCGCAGCCTCAGCCGGTCGTCCCGGGTGAGCCGTGGCGCCGCTACGCCGAACCGGACGGGGTTCCGAACTAGGATCCCGCGCACCGCCGCCCCGGGACGACGCAACGCGCACGCCGAAAGCAGGCCCGATGAGACGTGCGCGTTTCGTCGCCGCCGGGGGCGCCGCGTTGCTGACGGCCTGCACCGGCTACACCGGTGCGCTTCCCAGCCTTGTGCGTTCGCAGTCGGGTGGGCGCGAGGAAGTCTCCATGCCGGCGCAACCGCTTCCGAACCCGGCGATCCTGGGGGAATGCCGTCGCTTCGATGGCGCAGTCGTTCCGGCGGGCTGGGCATGGTGCGACGGGTCGCTGCTCCACATCAAAGACAACCCGCAACTCTTTAGGATTCTCGGAAGATCGGCAGGCGGCGACGGCCACACGACGTTTGGATTGCCAAAGACGGGCGCATTTCCGTTCGTGATTTCCATCGGCGGCATCGCCGTGAGCAACCCGAAGCAACTCGCCGCGATCTTCGCGGAGCGCGCGCGCCGGACGTTGACGGCTAAAGTGCCGCCTGCGACCGCTCCCGCCAAGCCTCCACATGCAGCATCGCCATAACTTGAGGCCGCATTAGCGCGCGGACGTCGGGCGGCACGTCGCTCAAAACGGCTTGCACCTGGAAACCGGCGCGACGCAAAAGCGCTCCGCTGCGCGCGTTGGCCGGGTGATAGTAAGCCACCAGGAGGTCGAGGTTCAACGCTTCGAACGCGTGGCGCACGACCGAACCGACCGCTTCGCTCGCGATGCCTCGTCCCTCGAACGACGCATCGATGGAATAGCCGATCATTGCGCTCGCAGGCGGTCCAGCGGAAATTCCGTCGAGGTCGACGATCCCTGCCAGTTCCGTGCCGCTGAAGGCTAGGTACGATCTGCCACAGCCAAGGCTGCTCTGAGAACGCCGCCAACCGATCCACTCGCCATTCCGCGCGGGGGCGATGGATACGCTTCCAGCACCCCACATTTCAATGCGAGCGGTGTTACGATCGAAATAAACGCGAACGGTTTCGACGTCGTGTTCGTCGGGTTCGCGCAGATGCAATCGCGCGGTAGACAACGCGTCGGTCATAAATCTAATATTGCGAGGGGAATATGCCCACGATTGCAATGATGAAATTAAGCGTGAGATACGGCGGCAAGATGCCGATCGGTTGACCCTGGCCTGAAGGTTGGATCATTCCCGGCGCCATAAGCGCGGCCGGCCCTCCGCCGGAAAAGATCCCCTGATGATCTTGAGGCGGGGCGCCCGCCAAGTAGTTACCCGTGGGCTCGGTCGCGTTCCCCGCGCCCGCGACGGCCCTCACGGTATGCGCGTGAGCGGGAAGATGAGCCGTCGTCATGCTGATCGTAGCGGCTCCGCCGTTCTCGCCAATGGGGCCCGACGGGCTCTGATGCATCGCAAAGCGGCCTTGAAGGTTCGGCAGCGCGAACGTGGTTTGTCCGTCTCCACCGTACGTTGTGCCCAGAAGAGAAAACAGGGCCATATTCTGGCTGATGGAAAGAAGTTGACCGTTGCACATAGCCCAACCGACGGGAGCGAAGTAAAAGCCGACTATGCGAATCTCGCCGAGAAAGGGGTTCGACATCGGTTCACCTCCGCACGATCACGGCTGCGTGGCCGGAATACGTGGCCCGGAACCTTCTTAGATCGTCGGACCTTACCTCCCACGTCGCCAAGGCGCCCTTCGTCGCACGTCAAAGAACAGCACGGTCCCCCCATAAAAGGCTTAGAAAGGGAGTCCGACCATGGGAAATCCGGTCGTACACTTCGAGGTCATCGGCAAAGACGCGAAGGCTCTGCAAAGCTTCTACCGGCAGGCGTTCGATTGGGAAGTCGGCGAGCCCATGGAGGGGCTGAACAACTACGCGACCGCGCAGCCGCACGGCCACGTCGGCATTGACGGCGGAATCGGCGGGGGCATGGAAGGGTACGGCGGTCACGTCACGTTCTACGTTGCGGTCCCCAACTTGGAAGAAGCGCTTGCCAAGATCCACGCGCTCGGCGGGACGACGGTGATGCCGCCCGACGCAATTCCGGCCGGCGCGCGCATCGCGTTGTTCGCCGACCCGGAGGGTCACGTCGTCGGCCTGGTTCAGCCGGGGCCGAACGAGGGCGTCAATCGTTGAGGAGATGACTCCGCCACAGGTCGTGCATCAGCGCGAATAGGAATGCGGTGCTGATGCCGAAGAGCAGCATGCCGTTACCCGCCTCCGTCGCCCCCATCATCGCCCAGTGCGGCGCGATAGGGAGGGCACCGCTCCCGCGCGTCGTCATCGAGTCGACCGAGTAGAGTAGGGCAAGAGCCGGCGACGAAAATGCACCGAGCTGCACGTAGGCGAAGGCCCATATCACGGACTCCACGGCGTGGAGCGCCGAAAGGCACATCGCCACGATCACGATCAGGGCGATGGATCGCGTGGGCGTAAACCGCCGGGCGTCGAGCGCGTGCCAGCCCTTTACGTGGTACCACGCGAGCCCTCGCGCGATCGCCACGACGCCAACGGCGTGCACGGCGATCGTAATAACGAAAAGGGCCCCGCTCCAGCCCCAATTTGCGTCCCACATACCCCATCCAGCCTGCATGGCGCGCTAGTTCCGCCGCGGACGAAAATTTCCGTCCCGCCGCACGGTTTCCGCGCGCCGGTTGCGGGGAGAGCGCTCCGTGCCTATGATACGAGTATGTGTAGGAACATTCGCACCCTCTTCAATTTCGATCCGCCCGCGAGCGACGACGAGGTCCGAGCCGCGTCGGTGCAGTTCGTGCGCAAACTATCCGGCTTCGACAAGCCCTCGCACGCCAACGAGGCCGCCTTCAATCGAGCCGTCGACGACATCACGGCGGCGGCCCGGAATCTCCTCGACTCGCTCACGACCCTCACCTCACCGCGGGACCGCGAAGAATGGGCAGCGCGCGCGAAGGCGCGGGCCATGCGACGATTCCCGCAGGCTGAATGGAAAGAGCGTTAGCTGATTTCGGGGCCGGCTACGGCACGATTTTGCCGATTTTGTTGCCGGACTGCTCGGTGAACCAGATATTGCCGTCGGGTCCGCTCGTGATGTCGTACGGCTGGCTCGCCGCGGTCGGAACGTTGTATTCGGTGAAGACGCCGCTCGTGGTCACTTTCGCGATTTTGTTCGCGCCGATCTCGACGAACCACAGATTGCCGTCCGAACCGGTCACGATTCCCACGGGCTGGGATCCGGACGTCGGTACGTTGTATTCGGTGAAAGCGCCGCTCGTCGTTACTTTTCCGACTTTGTTCGCGTTGACCTCCGTGAACCAGAGATTGCCGTCGGGGCCNNACTTTCGCGACGTTGTTCCCCGCGAATTCCATAAACCACAGATTGTTGTCGGGACCCACCGTGATCTCTTGAGGACCGCTGCCCGGCGTCGGCACGGGATACTCCGTGATCGCACCGGCGGTCGTGATCTTTCCGACC
>PMFP01000082.1:26779-27171 GCA_003155175.1 Vulcanimicrobiota bacterium | reverse complement strand
GTCTCAGGCCGAACTCGCGCAGATCCGTTCGCGAACCAACGCGCTGGCCAGTGCGCTCGCCGACCGGCAGGCCGCCATCTCCGATCTGCTAGCCGCGGGCGCCAAGCATTACCCGGTGGACAACGGTGAGGTCGTGCGGAGCGGCAGCCGCTTGTATATCGCGATGTACGACCTGGCGGCTCCGCCGCGCGGGCACGTCTATCAAGCGTGGACGTTGCCGAAGGGATCGAAGACGATGGCGCCGTCGCTCACGTTCGTTCCCGACGCGCACGGCGTTGCGCTCGTCTCACTCCCGGCCGGAGCCTCCGAAACCTCCGCGGTTGCGGTGAGCCTCGAGCCCGAGGGCGGCAGCAAGCAGCCCACGACCAAGCCGCTGATCGTCGTTCCCCTGG
>PMFP01000082.1:0-26746 GCA_003155175.1 Vulcanimicrobiota bacterium | reverse complement strand
TTCTCGGGCGAGCGAACCATCGTCGGACCGCGCGAGAGCGTGCGGCGGCTTTGGAATCTGATGCGCGAATGGCATCCCGCGCCGCGCGCAGTACGCGACCGCCAACCGGTCATGGCCGTCGATCGCGAGCGCCTGCGGAACGTCGACGGCGCCGCGGACGTCTCGGTGCGTCGCGCGCGGCGCGAAGAATGGCGCGAGGTGGCCGAAAACTCCGCTCGCATGATCCAGCACGAACTCGACTACGATCCGCGCGAATTCTCGCCCGAATTCACCAGCAACGTGCGTTACATGATCGAGCGCGGACTATGGTGGGTCGGCGAATCCGACGGACGAACGTGCTTCTTCTGTCACGTCGGCCCTGAGAGCAACCGGACCGCGCAGCTACAAGGCATCTGGGTTCCACCCGAACTGCGAGGAAACGGTTTCGCGGCGAAGGCGCTCTCCCAAATCTGCACGCGCCTTCTCGAGATCTATCCAACGCTCTCGCTCTACGTCAACGACTTCAACGCCCCAGCTCTAGCCCTCTACGAAAAAACGGGCTTCCACCAAGTAGCCGAATTCCAAACGTTACTGTTCTAAATTCCGAAACGGTCGCGGTGAGTAGAGTCGGGAGTTCCGGAACCGAGGTTCCCGCTACCCCTTAATGCGGCGCTGGACTTCCTGAGCGCCCGACTCTACGGCCTTACCGGCGCCCGTGATCATGCCGGCGATCCACCGAATCGTCGCGATGACGCCGATGACCGCGAACGCGAAGCCGATGAAGAACATCCAGAGTGCGACGTGGGCCAAGTGTGTGATCGAGTTTTCCATACGTTTCAGACTTTGCCACAGGCGGTCCGCCCCCTGTGTTCATGGCGCCAATTGCCGCTGCAGGTAGTCCGCCGTGGCCTGGTCCGCCTCGAGCCAGGGCGCATAACGGAGGAAGAAATGGATCTCGTTGGGGATCACGATCTGGTCGAACGGGACGTGCGCCTGTCGCAGGCGTTGGACCAAATCGACCGTCTGGTGGAAGTCCACGTTTCGATCGTCGTCGCCCTGGACGAGCAGCACGGGAGAGCGCCACGTCGAGATCGCCGAGTCGGGCGAGGATTCCCAGGCGATCTTCATCACTGCCTTGGTATCCGGCATCTGATAGCGTTCGACGGGCTTTCCAAACCACGTCGGTATCTCCAGCGACCAGTCGTGCACGCCGTGAAAGTCCACGCCCGCCTTGAACACGTTCGAATTGCGAGCCAGCGCAAGAGCGGTCAGATAGCCTCCGTACGATCCGCCCCAAATGCCGATGCGTCGCGCGTCCACGCCGGGCTGCCGCTGCAGGAACGCGGCTGCCGCCAGCACGTCACGGTATTCGGCCGCGCCGGTGGGCCCCCAATGCGGCGGATAGTGGAAGTCGTGGCCGTATCCGATGCCCAAGCGGTAATTGACCGAGAGCACGGCGATGCCGTGATTCGCCAGGTACTGGTTGACGGCGTACGCGTTCGCGTAATAGTCCATGTAGTGCCAGGTCAGCAGCATTTGCCTCGACGGTCCGCCGTGCACGAAGACGACGCCCGGACGTTTGGCGCGGGCACCGGGCGGCTCGAACAACTGACCGTGAATCAGCCACCCGTCGGAAGAGCGAAACGTCACCGCGCGCGGCGTTACCAGCTGCGACGACGGAAAATCCGCGGGCACTTCTGCCGCGTCGAGCGGGTGCAGCGTTCCGTCCGCATCGGCCAGCGTAACGATCGCCGGCTGCTGCGCCGTCGCTTGCGCGAATCCGGCGCGACCGTCGGGCATCGTTACCGGATCCCACTCGCTGCTCGCTCCCGCCGTTATTTGCTTGACGCCCGCACCCGCGACGTCCGCGCTGAAGATGTGCCGGCGCTCGCCGTCGCCCGCGGCCGTTCCGGTGTTGGCGGAGAAGACGACGCGCGATCCGTCCGGCGTCATGGCGGCGCGTTCGACCATGAACGGCCCGGGCGTGAGCAGTCGAGCGGGGCCGCCCGATGCGGGCACCGAGTAGAGATGCTCCCAGTCGTCCATCTCCGAGACGAACACGATGCGATCGCCCGCGCCCCAGCCCTGGATGCCGCCCAAGTCCGGAAACGAACCGCGCAGCGTTTCCGGACTCTGCCAAACCCGGCCGGCGGTGCCGTCCGCGACGCGGGCGACCCAAATGGACCACGGCTGCGGCCGTCGCTTCAAGATATCTTGAGGCGGCCCGCCGTCGCCCGGTAGGCGCGAAAACGCGATGCGCGTTCCGTCGGGCGACCAGCGCGGTTCGAAGTCGTTGTCGGTCGACGGAGCCATGTAGCGGATCGGGGTCTGCGCGTTCGTGTAGATGCCGATGAAGCCGTGGTCCCCGCGCCCGGAGACGAACGCGAGCGCGTCGCCGCTCGGCGACCATTGCAAATCGGAAGCTTGGCCGCGATCGAAGAACAGTTGCTTGGCCGAGGACGAACCGTCCGCCGGCGCGCTCCACACGGCACCGTCGCGCACGAACGCGACCGTTTTTCCGTCCGGAGAGATCGCCGGCGAATCGCCGTTGCCGAGCAGCTTGGGCGCGGAGGTACCGTCGGCGGGAACGATGGACCAGACTTGCACGAATTGCTGCACGGGGTTTGCGGCTGGATCGGGATCGAGCGACTCCGACCAGTTCGCGTCGTGATCGCCCCCACGCGTGTAGACGACGGTTCTTCCGTCGCGCGACACAAGGAGATTTGCGATCTCCTGGCCGTCGTCGGCGGTATTTGAGGTCAACTTGACGGCGCGGTAGTCGGGGCCTCGCGCGATCCACACGTTCCGGACGCCGCGCTCGTCCAGTGCCCAAGCGATGGCGTTCGCACCGTCGCTCGACGCGATCGTCGCGACGAACGGATATCCGAGAACTTGCCGCAGCGTGAACGTGCCGGTCGAATCGGCTCGCGCGGGCGGCGCCGCGAGCCCGGCCGTTCCAAGCGCGAACGCGACGAGCCATAGCGTCAACGAGCGTAAGCCCACGTGACTCTCCAGTCTGCCGGCCGAGCGGCGAGGATCATGCACGATCTTTAATTACCTTCGCGATCGCCCACGGTCCGCGCCCGAACTCCGTGGCGAGCGCGCCCACGATGCGTTTTTTTGCCGCGCCCGTCGCGGCGAGCTCGTCGTACCGCTCCAGCACGGCGCGAACGTCGCCCGAGCTCCAGCGCTTGCCGCGATTCTCGACTACGGCGCCGCGTTTCGCGGGCTCGGCGAGTAGACCGCCGGGCGCGGCGCGATCCACGGCGCCGAGAACGTCGCGAAAGATATGCGGCGACACCTCAAATCCGGCGAAGCGCCGGTTCAATCCGACGCACGCGACCGCCGTAGAGCCGCCGCCCATGAAAAAATCGCACACGAGATCGCCCTCGTTGCTGCTGTAGAGCAACATCTTTTCGAGCAACGCGATCGGAAGTTCGTTCTTGTTCTTCTTGCGGCCGGGCTTGTATTCACGATTGATCGTCCACACGTCTTCGCGGTCCCGATAGCTCGACGAACCTCCGCCGTCGGCGCGCTCGTCGCGCGCGAAACGGCACTCCAAGTTGAACGTACGCGGCGAGCCCGGTTTGGCGTAATACAAAATGTGATAGTGCGACGACACGAACTTGCGCGACGTGTAGACTCCGAAGTTATATTTCCAGATAATGTGATTCACTTCGCGAAGCGTCGTCGCTCGCAGAGCGTTGAGAACGTCGGGCAGGTTCGTATAGCCGGATACGACGTAGATCTGGCCGCCGGGACGCAGCACGCGCTCGGCCTGGGCGATCCACGCGCGGCTGAACTCGGCATAGCGCCGGGCGTCCACTTCGACGTAGCCCTCCACGACGAATCGTTCGTCTCGATTGTAGTGCTTGTGAAGTTCGTCGCCCCCAATACCGTACGGCGGATCGGTGACGATGAGATCGACGCTGCCGTCGGCGAGGTATTCCAGCGCGGCCGAAACGCAATCCGCGTTGACGAAGCGGTTCGCTCCTCGCTCGACGATCAACCGGCCAGCCTCTCGACGGCGAAAGCGATCGCTAAGAGAATGAGGACCGCGCCCGCGCCGCGCTCGGCCCGCCGGCCGAACGCCTCGCCGAGCTTGGCTCCGAACGTGAGGCCGGCGAGCGTAAAGCAAACGGTCGAGACGGCCACGGTTGCGAAGAGTTGAACGAGCGGCAAACCAAGAGCGGGCAACGAGAAGCCGATGCCGAGCGAGTCGAGACTGATGGACAAGCACGCGAGGAGCAAACCGAGCGGCGTCTCGACGTCGAAGTCGAACTGACTCTCCTTCGAGAAACTCGAAGCGAAAATCCAGATGCCGATTCCCAGCAGGACGGTAAGCCCGACCCACGCGGCCAGTTCGCCGACGACGTGCCCTAAGCCGGTCCCGGCGACCAAACCGATGCCCTGCATGACGAGCTCGGCGCTGGCAAAGCACGCGCCTAGACCCAAACGCCGCGACCATGAAAGCGGCTTGACGCCGATCGCCGCCGACAACGCAAGGACGTCGAGGCCGATGGCGGCGGCGACGCCNNGGTAAGAGCATGAGCACGATGCCGGTCATCTTCTTCGGGCACGGGAATCCCATGAACGCGCTCGACGACAACGCATACACGCGAGCGTGGTCCGACGCCGGACGGCGGCTGGGCCGGCCGAAAGCCGTGCTCTCGATCTCGGCGCACTGGTACGTCCCCGGAACGATGGTGACGTTCGCCGAGCGTCCCAGGACGATCCACGATTTCGGCGGTTTTCCGAAGAGTCTCTACGAGGTCGCCTATCCCGCGCCCGGGGATCCCGCGCTCGCCGCGCGCGTCGCCGCCGCTCTCGCTCCGGCCGTCGTAACGCCGGATCTGCGGTGGGGGCTCGATCACGGAACCTGGTCGGTGCTCGCGCACGTCTTCCCGGAGGCGGACGTACCGGTCGTGCAACTCAGCATCGACGAAACCCAACCGCCGGAATATCACTACGCGCTGGGCAAGAGCCTATCGGCGCTGCGCGACGAGGGCGTGTTGATCGTGGGCAGCGGCAACCTCGTACACAACTTGGAAGCCTATGCCTGGGGGCGGCATCCGGCCGAGCCGCTCGATTGGGCCGCGCGATTCGAAGCGCGCGCGCGTGCTCTCATCGCCGCCGGGGACGACGGATCGCTCGTGGACTACGAGATGCTCGGAAAGGACGCGCTCCTGAGCGCGCCGACGCCCGAGCACTTCCTACCCCTGCTCTACGTTCTCGGCGCGCGCCGTTCCGGCGATCGCGTTTCGTTCCCGGTCGAGGGCTTCGACGGGGGCTCCATCTCAATGCTCGCCGTCGAGCTCGGACGGCGAACGTAGGCCGTACGAGCTATGTTTGGCAGACCAATATAGTGCTAAGCGCCCCACCCATTATGCCTTAAGACCTATATTCTGGAGCGGTTTGTGCCGATAACCATCTCAAAAGAGGAGGGTCAACATTTTGAATCTCAGGCAACGCTGCGCCGCTATCGGCGCAGTCATCATTCTTGCAGCGTGTTCGGGTGGCGGCGGCGGTACGAGCCTTCCGAATACCGGTGGCGGCGGCACGAGCGGGGGCACCAACCCCGGATCGCCCCAGGCTACGGCCAAGCAGACCATCAAATTCAGGGTCCCCATCAAGGGTAAAGCCCGGATGAAGGTGACGGCTCTAGGCCACAAAGGACATCCCGATTACATCTCTCCGGCAACCGCCCAAGTCAACTTTACGTTCGACTCGTATACCGGCAGCCTAAATCTGACGAGTCCCCCCAGCGGCGCCGTGGACCTCGGACACGGCCAGACGATGACCTACACCGCCGAGACGGCGGGCGACTACTATCAAGTCGCGATCACCCTCACCGCCCTGCCCGGGCAACACACCATCGGGCTGACGCTGCTGGACAAGACCAGTAACATTCTCTCGGAAGCGTCTCAGACGTACGACCTGGCTCCCGGAACCAACACGGCGGCCACGTTGGTCCTCAACGGCTACTTGGCCTCCGGCTTCATCTGCGACTGGCCGAGCTGCGACGGCACGTTGGGTTCGCCGTCCACGGCATCGACGCCGGGAGAACCGCCGATCTACACGCTCATCGCGTTCCCGGCGGACGCCGACGGCTGGGTCATCATGAACCAGATCGATCCGAACACCAACCTCCCGGCAAAATTCGCGAACGGCGCCTTCGTCATCGCGGAGAACGACGCCAACAACATCGTCAACATCACGAACGCGGGGCCGTACGATAGTCCCGGGACGGCCGCGAACTACAACAACAACGGCGCGCTCGGCGGTCCGTCGGGCAACTGGTACAGCGGCTACACGTTCACGCTGCAATGCCAAAACGTGGGAACGACGACCGTGTACATGTATCCCTCGAACGTGGGATCTCCGCCCCCGGCGATCGGGCTCGTGGGCATCGCGCCGAACGCTCCGAACGGAATGCAAACGGGCTTCGGCGTGAACGTAACCTGCACGGCGGGACTCACGCTGACCATCGAATAGCGTCAACCTCACGATCCCGGGAAAAGAAAGATCCCGCCAAGACGTCTTGGCGGGATCTTTCTCGCTCGCGAGTTTGAATCGGGACTAGCGGAGAAACGCCGCTCCGCCGGCGGCGCCCATCAAAATCAGGAGCGGCGCGCTGACGCTCGTGCGGATCATCAGCACCGTCACGATCGCGGCCATGACGTAGGCGGGCCACGCGTGCAGCGCTCCGCGCCCGATCGTGAGCACGCTCGACCACACCAGCCCGATGATCACGGGTTCGAGGCCGACCGCGACGACGTCTTTCCATTTCGAGGCGGAGAAGCGCTTCCACATCGAACCGGCTACCATCATCAGAATGGACGACGGGACGAACATCGCCGCCGTCGCGACGATCGCGCCGACGACGCCGGCCGCCTGCATGCCGATGAGCGCGGTGAAAATCGTGGTCGGCCCCGGCACGAGTTTGCCGATGGTGTAAAATTGCGAGAACTGCTCCGACGTCGTCCAGCCGTACTGAACGGAATCCGTGTGCATCTGCGGGATGATGCCTTTGCCGCCGCCGAATCCGAGGATCGAGAGCCATCCGAAGACCAGCGCCATCCGAAGAAGCGTCGGCACTACGTCTTCTCGCTCGCTTTGGCGTGCTCGCGATAATACGCGTACATGGACATTCCGCCGAAGATCAGCAACGTGAGCACGAGCGGAAGATGGAAGTAGCTCACCGCTAAGGCCGTCGCCACCATGAAGAACAGGTTGAGCCACTTCGGCCAGAGATCTTGCGTGAGTTCGATCGCGTTTCCGAGCGTTAGGCCGACCGCGGCCGCTGCCGCTCCAAACAAAGCGGCGTGAACGATCGGAACGTTATACGGACTGAAGTAAAACGCGCCTGCGGCGAGCACGATGAGAAACGGCGGAACCGATCCGGCAAGAAAGGCGACGATCGCGCCGGGCGTGCCGCGCACGCGTTGACCCATGAAGACCGCGAGATTGAGTACGTTCGGTCCCGGCAACACTTGTGCGACTTCGAGTCCCTCGATGAAATCGCGATCCGTGATCCAGCGTTTCTTCTGAACGAGTTGCTGCCGGATCTGAGCCTTTTGGCCGCCGCCGAACGCGGTCATCGCGATCACGCCGAAGACGACCGCGATCTCCCAGAGCGTTGCTTCCCGGAGCTCGGCGGGCTCCGTCGCGGGCGTCGTTTGCGTCAAGAGTCCAGGTGTGGCGTCGGCGCGGCGACGGCTTCTCCCGGCTCCGTGTGCTTTCCGGAGAGGATGTGAATGTGCAGGTGCTCGGTGTGCTGGTACGGCGGCAACACGCCCATGCGGATCATGAAGCCTTTCTCGTAAAGGCCGAGTTGCAACGCGACGCGCTGGATGCCTTGAAGCAGCTTTCCCCAAAGCTCCACGTCGCCGACCCCAAAGTCCAGCAGCGTTGGGACCCACTTCTTGGGGATGATGACGACGTGGATCTCCCACCACTTGGGAAGCGTCGGGTCCACCCGGTGGCGGAATGCGAATACGTGTTCGTCCTCGTAAACCACGTCGTCCTGTACCGCTCGCGTGCCGTCGAGGCGCCCGCGGAACGTGTGGTCGGGATCGGGCTTCTCCCACTGCGTCTGCGGACCGGTGGAGATGATCTGCGAGAGGAATTTCACGGCGCGGCCTCCATAAAAAACGTGGCGGCGGTATTTGCTGGCGCTTAGGCGAAGCCGAGAGAATCACCTTGCCCGTGGAAAGGACGACATGGCCAAAGAAGACCACTCCGTTCAGCTCACCGAGGTCCTTCGCGGCGGGAAGGTCCAGTGGGACAAGCCCAAGCACCGCGACGTCATGGAGCACATCCGTTCCCACAATCCGGAGATCATCTACGAAGACGAACACGTCATCGCCTACATCGACGACGAAGACTCGCGAGAAGAGCCCGCGCAGGCCGGCGAAAAGCGCATCTCGATCTCGCCGAAAAATTCACCGCCGTCGCTGATGGATCTCGACATCACCGATGCCAAGGTCGCCACGCATCTGCTCTTTGCGATTCAGCAAGTGACGTACAAGCTCGGCTTGTACAAGACCGGATTCGAGATCCGCGCCAACGTGCTGCCGCCCTATCAGCAGAATCCCTTCATCAAGCTCAAGATCCGCACCGGAGATCCGAAGAAGTCGAAAGCCGCAACCGCGCCCGCGGCACCTGCGGAGAACGGCTCTTCATAGAAAACGAAACCGGCCGCATGCGCGACTCCGCGACCGTCATCTTCTTGTTTACCGACATCGCCGGGAGTACGGCCCGCTGGGAACGCAACGGTAAGGCGATGGGCGAGGCCGTACGCCGCCACGATGCGTTGATGAACGCGGCGATCTCGGCACATCGCGGCCGCGTCTTCAAGACCGCGGGCGATTCGTTTTGCGCGGCCTTCGCCACCGTCACCGATGCGATAGCGGCCGCGCACGCCGCGCAGCGCGAACTCGCAAACGAGGACTGGAGCGACGTAAACGGGCTCGACGTGCGCATGGCGATTCACGGGGGAAGCGTCGAGGAGCGCGACGGTGACTACTTTGGCGCGCCGCTCAATCGCGTCGCGCGAATGCTGGTCATCGGGCACGGCGGGCAAGTCTTGCTGTCCAGCGCGGCCGCCGACCTGGCTCAAGGCGCGCTGCCGGACGACGTGCGGCTCTCCTACATCGGGCGGCACAGGCTTCGCGATTTCGAGGCCCCCGAGCACATCTATCAACTGGACGGGCCCGGTCTGCGATCCGAGTTTCCGGCGCTCCGGTCGCTGGAGGGCACGCCTCACAATCTCCCGATCCAACTCACGAGTTTCGTTGGGCGCGATGCGGATCTCGAAAGACTGCGCGAGTCGATCGAGACGACGCGCTTGCTCTCGCTGGCGGGCACCGGCGGCGTCGGGAAATCGCGGCTGGCCCAGCGGCTGGCCGAAACGCTCCTGGACCGCTTCATCGACGGCGTCTGGCTCGTGGATCTCTCACTCGCCCACGACAGGGACGCCGTGGCCGCAGAGACCGCCTCGACGCTCAAAGTGAGAGCGGCGAAAAACTCCGTAACGGACGCGATAACCGGGGCGATCTCCGACCAGCACGTGCTTCTGGTTCTCGATGGCTGTGAGCACGTACTTGCCGCCTCGGCGCTGATGGCGGACGCAATCTTGCGCGCCTGTCCGAACGCGACGATCCTGGCGACGACGCGACAACCGCTCGACGTCGAAGGCGAGTTCGTCTACAACGTGGACGTCTTGCAGCTCGACGCCGCGGTCAAACTCTTCGCGGAGCGCGCACGCGCGGCATCGAGCAAGTTCTCGCTGACGGCCGACAACGCGGACGCGGTCGCCGATATCTGCCGAAGGCTCGACGGAATTCCGCTCGCGCTCGAGCTCGCGGCGCCGAAAGCGGCCGTGCTGGGGCCAAAGCAGATCCTGGCACGGCTGGACGAACGATTCCGGCTGCTCGCTCACACGGGCGGAAAACGCTTGCCCCGGCAGCAGACGCTCAGAGCGCTGATCGATTGGAGCTTCGATCTCCTCGACGAGGACGAAAGGACGGTGTTTCGCCGCATGAGCGTCTTTGCCGGCGGCTGCACGCTGGAAGCGGCGTCGGCCGTCTGCGGCGACGAGACCCTCGACGAATGGCGCGTCTTCGAGCTCCTTTCGTCGCTCGTCACGAAGTCGCTGGTCGTCACCGACGCCGCCGGCGACGTGCAGCGTTACCGGATGCTCAACTCGATCCGCGACTATGCGCGCGAGCAGCTCGACGGCTCCGGAGAATTCGAGCAGGCTGCGTCCAAGCACGCCAGGTACTACGCCGCTTTCGCGAACGACATCTATCCCCTCGTCGAGTCGCTGGAAGACGTGCGCTGGAAGGATGCGCTAGCTCCCGAGCTCGACAACTTGCGCGCCGTCCTCCAATGGACGCTCGTCGAAGGTCGCGCTCCCGCCGTCGCGCTCGGCCTGCTGTCCGGCCTTCATTGGCCCGAGCTCGTCACCACTCCTCAAGAGGCGATTCGCTGGTTCGACGAGGCGGAGCGCCGCGCGAACGAGGCGCCGGATCCCGCGACGAAGGCCCGGGTCCTCCGCCATCGCGTGCGTTTGGAGTGGATCGTCGGGCGTCCGAACGCGGAAGCCGTGAAGAACGCGATCGCCACGCTCGAGGCGGCGCGCGAGGCGGGCGATCCCAGCGAGATCGCGTATGGGCTCGCGAACTTGGCCTCCGCTATTCGCGACGGCGGAGATCTGAAGAGAGCCGACGCTCTCTTCGCCGAGGCGTTCCGGGAACCCGGTGCTCTGTCGACGGTGGCAAGCAACCACGTCTTGCGCAATTGGGCGATCACGAACCTGCAGGCGGACGACGTCGAGATCGCGCGGCAACGGTTTACCGAAGTGGCGCGCTCGGAACGGCCCGGCAGCGAAATGCACGCCAGCGCGCTGCTCAACCTGGGCGAGCTCGAATTCGCCGTTGGAAATTTCGAAGCCGCTCAAGCGGCCGCACGGCGCGCCAAAGAGATCTTCGAAGAGATCAACGCGGCACCGCTCGCGCTCGTGTTTTGCAATTTGGCGGCATACGCCATCGCTCTCGATCAACTCGACGAAGCGCGGAGACTCCTGCGCGATGCTATCGCTTTGCTCACGCGGTCGAGCGCGCGATGGATCGTCGACGCGATCGAACACCACGCGCTTTTGGCCGCGTTGCTGGGCGACCACGAGCGAGCCGCAGCCCTCATGGGATTCAGCGACGCGCAACGCGCCGCCGCCGGCTCGACCCGCCAGCGAACCGAACGCCATGGCTACGAACGGCTGCAGGCCCTGCTGGCGACCGCCTGCGACGAACGGGAACTCGCGGCCAACGTCGCGGCGGGGAGCCGGCTGACGGTCGAGCAGGCTATCGAGCACGCCTCCGCGATAACTCAAGAAGTAAAACCGGCCGCCACAGAGAGCGGCGCCTAAGGAGCACCAACATGACCGACGCAACCAAAGACGCGGCCGCGCAGACCATCGCCGCGCACGGAAATCTGATCGACGAACTCCACCATAAGCTCGCCGCGATGGCGGGAGCCGACAAAGCAAAACTGCAGGCGGCCGTAGAGAAGTACAAGGCCGCGCACAAGACCTTCCACGACGATGCGCTGTCGTGTATGAACTAGCCGGAGCGTAACGCCGTTTCGATCGCAGTGCCGATCGGAACGCCCAAACCCGTACAGGGACTCCAGGGCGCGGCCGCTTGATAGCGGTCGTTATTTCCTTGCTCGATCGCTCGCAACGATTGGGTCGACGTCGCGTGCAGGATTGGAGCGAAGAACCCCACGGGCGCGCCCAGTTGCTGATTGAGGCGCGCGGCGAGCGCGGCCCACATCGGAGCGACCGCGCTCGTTCCACCCATGGCGAGTTCGACGCCGTTTAGATAGACGCAGAATCCGGGCTGTTGTTGCGCGGCAACGTCGGGCACCCCGCGTCCGGCGCGAACGGCGTACTTCGCCGCCGCCGCCGCGACCGTACTCTGCCAGGGCGGAACGTCCACGCGGGCGCTGAAGCCGCCGCCGCTCTTTTCCCACGCCGATTCAGTCGCGCTATCGCCGCTCGATGCGATCGCCGTGCCACCGCACGCGTGAACGAACTCACTCGATGCCGGTGCGAGGACGTGAGGTTTGCCGTTATAGTCGAGTTCCGCGCCGTTGTCGCCGGACGAGCAAAAAACGCTGACGCCCAAGAGCGCAGCGGCGGCGAACAGGTCGTCGAGCACGTCGAGGGCGGCGGGAGTCCAGAGGAACTCGGGCCACCCGTAACTGATCGAGAGAATCGAGGGTGCGTACTCCTCGTCGAACAGCGCCGTTCGGATCGCGTCGAGAAAGCCGCGTTCGTCGTCGGGCGCTTCGTACAACACGATGCGCGCGCCCGGGGCAAGAGATCCGATGACTTGCGCGTCCAGAGCGGCCTCAAGATCCTTCGTCGTTTCGAATTCATGCGCGATCGCGGCGCCGTCAACGCGCTTTACTATGGGATGCGCGGGCGAAACGCCCTGCGCTCGCATGCAGAGTTCGAAATCGTCGGACTTGAACTCGCCGCGAAACTGTAGGATCCCGATGGTCTGGCCGCTCCCGTCGCCGTCGGGGAAATCGTAGCGCTTGGCGACGTCGCCTGACATGAGCGGATTCTGGTGACGCTGCAGGGCACCGATTCGCCGCGAACGCGGCCACTGATGCAAGCCGAAAATACCGCTTACCATCGCCGCGACATCGCGTCTGGCGTGGAGGGCGCCGGAGCGATGGCGGAAGCGCTTGCCCTCGCCGTCGAAAAACGTCGCGACCGTCGCACCGAACGCGTCAACGAGACGATCGAGCGGACCGCTGACGACCAGCGACCGCCAGTGCGACTCGACGATCGCGATTCCGAAGTCCTTGCAATAGGCCGTAAAGCGAGCCACGTCGGCGTCGTCGGCGCCGGTTTGGTCCGCGAGTACCTTACGATCGGCGTACGTGCGCTGCTGCGGCGGCGTAGCGCCAAGGGTCCGCGCGCGCGCGAGGTCGAGCCCGCCGCCTTTCTTGGGTCGCAGCCAGACCGTAAGCAACACGTCGGCCTGCGATGCGAGCGCTTCCGCGGGTTTGCTTCCCGGCCAGGTATCGCGGTGCGTCCCCTCGATGCGGACATTCGTTTCTTCGTTCACGTAAGCGACTTCCTAATCTTGAGACTATGGCTCCATCCCGAGCCAGATTTCACGCACCGTGGTGCTGCGTTCGACCGAGGCGACGTCGCGGTACGTATTGCCGACGTAGTCCATGGATGGATTCGTAACGCCGTACCAAAAGTGCTCGTTCTTGAAGTGGTGCCAGAGATGGTACTTCTTGACGTAGCGGCCCCACGGCGTGAGGGGTGTGAACGGTATGTGCGCGACGTAGTGAACCCATTCGTAGAACGCGAGCGCGCAGATGCTGCCGAACGACAACGACACGGCCATGACGAGGTTGCGCGTCAAGACGAAGTAGACGAGAAAATAGACCGCGACCGTCGGAATCACGAACCACAGCGGCAGGAACAGGAGATCCAGTTTGGGCGGATCGACGTGGTGGTCGTAGTGCAGGCGATGCTGCAGTTTGAGCATCCAAGCCGTCTTTGAAGGCGATGCGTGAAACAGAAACCGGTGCGTCGTGTATTCCGAGACGAAGAACAAGCACGCGCCCGCGATCGCTCCGAAAAAGGAGAAAGCCAGCGCGCCCTCGGCGAAGAGCGCGGCCATGACGACGATCGCCGCGCAAAGCACGGCGTTACTGCCATGACGAAAGAACGTGGCGATCATCGGTACGAACGGCGGTTGGCGAGCCTCCGGCCGCTCACCTGGCTGCGCCGTTGCCTGGGAGTCGTTGCAGCCGCCGCACTCGCGACGGCGCTGGCCGGGGCCACGTCGCCCGCGCCAGCACAAACCGGCACGACCGATGCCGACCTGCTCTGGAGTTTCGTGAAGCACCATTACGCCTATCTCGACGCCAAGCAGACCGATTGGGATGCTGCCGGCCGATACTACCGCGCGAAGTACGCGAGCGCCGGCGGCGATCGCGCCCGGTTCGGCGTCCTCGAGGCGATGCTCGACGAACTGTACGACGCGCACTCGCATCTGGACTCGAACTACGCCGATTCGTGGAGGCTCCCGGCGTTTAGCGTTTGGGCGCAGCCGCGCGACGGCCGCATCGTCGTCACGGACGTGCGCCCGGGAACGGCGCTGGAGCCACTTCTCGGAAGCGAGATTCTCGCGATCGACGGACGTCCGCCGAGCGCCGCCATTGCCGCGCGTCTTCCGCGCTTCTTGCGCCATCCCGATCCGGCCGCCACGCAATGGGCTTTACTCTCCGCCCTGTCCGGACGGCACGACACTCCGGTGAGGATTACGATCCGCGACGGAAGCGGCGTACGCGACGTGCAGATCGCGGCGGCCGGCAATCCGTCCGGACCATCGCAACCCGTCACGAGCCGCCGCGTGGAAAACGACGTCGGCGTCATCGGCATCACGTCGTTCGGGGACGCGAGCACGGTGGCGGCATTCGACAAGGCCCTGGCCGGCTTCCACGACACGAAAGCCCTCGTCATCGACGTGCGGGAGAACTCCGGCGGCGACACCGACGTTACGCTGCCGATCATGGGGCGATTCCTCGCGCGGCGCAAGCAGTACGCATGGATGGCCCGCCGCGAGGGCAAAAGTCTGGGCCCTCGTTGGCCCGAATTCATCGACCCGCGTGGCCCGTGGACGTACCGCGGCAAGGTCGTGGTTCTGGTCGATCGCTGGACGGAGAGCGTCGCCGAGGGATTTGCAATGGGCTTGCAAGAGACGCGCGGTGCGATCGTCGTCGGCACGCCCATGGCCGGCTTGGGTGCGGCGGTTCTCAAGACGCACCTTCCGCAGAACGACGTTGACGTGCAGATCTCCGCAGAACCCGTGTACTCGCTCGACGGCCGCCCCCGTTCGGTATTTCAGCCTACGATTCCGATCGATCTCACGCAAGCACGCGGCGTCGATCCGATCTTCGCCGCCGGACTCGCCGCAGCACGATGAGCGGACTGGTACTTTCGGTGAACGTCTCCGAAGTGCGGACGGTCGAGTATCGTGGTGCGGCCGTCACCACCGGAATCTTCAAGACGCCGGTTAAGGGCCGCATTCCGATAAGCGGCGTCAATCTGCGCGGCGACGACCAGGCCGACCGGCAGAATCACGGAGGCAAAACCCGCGCGGCGTACGCCTATGCCCAAGAAGACTACGCGTGGTGGGAACAGGCTCTCAGCCGAGTGCTGCCTCCGGGGAAATTCGGCGAGAATTTGACGCTCCGCGGCATCGACGTCACCCGCGCGCTCGTCGGCGAGCGTTGGCGAGTCGGAACGGCCGAGCTGCAGGTAACGTCTCCGCGCGTGCCCTGTTACAAACTGGCGATGACGATGGAGGACCCGACGTTCGTCAAGCGCTTCGCTCAAGCGCTGCGCCCGGGTGCTTACCTGTCCATTCTTAACGAAGGACACGTCGCGGCCGGAGACCCTGTCGAGGTTCTGTGGAGACCCAGCCACAAGCTGACGCTGGAAGAGATGGCACGAATCTACTTGTTCCAGCCCTCCCGTGCCGGCGAAATGCTCGTTCCCGAGCTTCCTGACGATTGGCGGGCATGGGCTCTTCAGCATTCCGCATCGTAGATCGAATGACGGCTGCGACGGCGGTCGCGGGGTCCGCCGGACTCCGCTGACTATCCGTACTTTGCGACGAGACGCTTCGCGTACCAGGCGGGCCAAGGTTCCGAAGGCGCGGATGCCGCGTACTCCTCGTCGAACTGAACGAGATCTCGCGTGAGTCCGCTGCGCACGGGCGTGCGGCCGAACAAGTGCGCAAAGTTCGTCCGCGTTAAGAGCCACTCCGAATAGAACGTCGCCCAGTCGTCGTCGTTGCCGTCAACGTCGGCATAGTACACGTGATGGACCTCCCCTGCTTGATGTAAGAGTTCGGCCACAGCGGATACGGCGTCTTCTCCCATTCCGGCATTCCTTTCGCTTAACGTATTGGCGGGAAAGTGTAGGAATCGAACCTACCAGCCCCCTTGCGAAGGCCTCAGCGGTTTTGAAGACCGTGCGGACCACCAGATCCGTACCTTCCCATGCAGCGCGCGGGAAAGGCGTCATTCGTTCATCTCGACGGCCGCTCCGTTGTCGCCACTTTAGGGGGCGCGACGAGGCGCGAATCAAACCTTCCATGCGTGGCTTACCAAGCGCGGACGCTCAAGGAACCGGTGAGCCCCTGGCCGCACGCGATCGGATTCGTCCTCGCGGTCATCGGCTTCGGCTATCTGGTCGCCCGCTTCCACCAGAACGTCGAGACGCTCGCCGTCATGAGCATCTATGGACTTAGCCTGCTGGCGGCATTTGGATCGAGCGCGCTCTATCATTGGGTGGGCGGAACGGGACCGCGCCAAAAAGCCGTCTTCCGGCGCATGGACCACGCGTCGATTTACGCGTTGATCGCCGGAACGTACACGCCCGTGCTGTACTTCGGGCTGAACGGAGCCTGGCGCGTCGGAACCTTAACGTGCGTCTGGGTTCTCGCGCTCATCGGCATCGCGCAGACGATGTGGTTCGTGGACGCTCCCCGGGCCCTTTCGACCGGATTCTACGTCGCGCTCGGATGGCTGGCCGTCGTGCCGAGTTGGAAACTGGCGGGATCCCTCTCGCATCCGGCAATCGTGCTGCTCATCTTGGGCGGCCTGTTGTACACGCTGGGCGGCGTCATTTACGCGACGCGCTCGTTCAATCTCTCGCCGGGGCGTTTCGGATTTCACGAAGTCTTCCACATTTTCGTGATCGCCGGTGCGGCCGCGCACTTCGCGGCGATCGCATTCTTCCTGACGCCCTCATAGACGCAGCCCCGGTCACGGACGCCTTGGCGGATCGCTTAAGATAGAGGGATGAAACGTCTGGTTTTGCTCTCGACGGCGCTCGCGGTACTAGCCGCGGGCCTGGGCACGCCGCGCGCCTCGCTGGCCCGCGACGATCGGTCGGCGCAGGCACTGGCGTCGCCCGCCGCTTCGCCCAGCGACAGCGCCGAGCTCGCGCAACTGACGGCCGCGCGCGACCGTCTGCAAGCCGATCTCCCGCTCGTGCAGCAGCGCGCCGGACACGACGTTGCGTTCGGCTTGGGTGTGCGGCTTCTCGCCGACATGGACACGGTGCGCGATGCAGGCCAGCCGCCCGACGGATATACGCAGGCAGAACTGAGCGAGCACGTCTCCGGCATCGTGCGGCTCGACACGAAGCTCGCCGACGAAATGCTTAGCGGAACGGTCGAGACGCCCGCGACGGTGCACGGTCTCGACGAACGCCTGATGCGTTCGGCCGACGGCACGCTGCAGCCCTACGCGATCTACGTTCCGGCCGGCGCAAACTCGCGCTCGCCGTTGATCGTGCTGCTGCACGGCCTCCAGCAAACCGAAGTCGAACTCCTGAGCGCGCCGTACTTGCACCAGCTGGCCGACGCGACCAACGCGATCGTGGTCGCACCGTGGGGACGCGGAATCTACGACTACGCGCCACCGGCATCCGGCGACGTCTACCAGATCGCCGGCGACGTCCGCGCCGCCTTCGGACTCTCGCCCCATCGCGTCTTCCTGGCGGGATACTCGATGGGCGGATTTACCGTCTACAAGATCGCACCGATGCACCCGGAAATCTGGAGCGGCGTCATGTCCGTGTCGGGCGCAATTCTGAGCAGTGAGACCGCGGACGTCTCGTACCGGCTTCGCAGCACGCCGATTTACGTCGTCACCGGCTCGAACGACAAGACCGTGCCGGCGGCTTACGGAGAAGAAACCGCGGGCTTCCTGGCTGCAGCCGGATTACCGGTCAGCTTCTACGAGCAGCACGGCGGAACGCACTCCCTCGCAACGCTCGTCCCTTCGCTGACGCTGGCCTGGAACGACATGCTCTCGGGGCGGGTGCGGCAATCGAACATTCCCATCGGCCTCGGCAAGCCGCCCACGTCGGAACCGGGCGGCGCCGCCGTGAAGAACTAGCCGGCGACCTTCCAGTGGCGCGTGCGCTCGTGCGCCGCCCACAAGCGCGCGTACTCGCTGCTCCGTCCGATCAGTTGCTCGTGCGTGCCGGACTCGGCGATCCGGCCGCCGGCCATGACGACGATGCTGGAGGCGTGGCGGACCGTGCCGAGCCGATGCGTGATCAACACGACGGTCTTGCGATTCGCGAGCCGAGCAATTGCGTCGTGAACGGCGCGCTCGGCAGCGGGGTCGAGGCTCGCCGTGCACTCGTCGAGCACGACGATCGGCGCCTCCGACAGCAGCATGCGCGCGATCGCGATGCGCTGGCGCTCGCCCAGGGAAAGGTTCGTGCCGTCCGGACGAATCACGGTCTCGTATCCGCCGGGCATGTGCAACGCAAACTCGTCGCAGCCCGCGATGCGCGCCGCTTCGCGGATCTCGTCCATCGTCGCGCTCGGACGTCCCACGCCGATGTTGCGGGCGACCGTATCTTCGAACAGCGGCGCGTCTTGGAAGACGATGCTCACCGTGCCGGCGCGGGCGTCCTGAGCCAGCGTGCCGACGTCCACGCCGCCGACGCGAACGGACCCGTCGCTCGGTTCCCAAATTCCGGAAATGACGTTGGCGAGCGTGCTCTTCCCGGCGCCGGACGCACCGACGATCGCGGTGACGGCGCGCTCGGGAAAGAGAAACGACACGTCGCGCAATACGTCGCCGCGATCGTAGGCGAACGTAATGCGGTCCAGCGCAAGGTCCCGTCCAGCCGGAACGGTGGTCGAGCGAACCGCCACCGCCGGGAGTTCCATCAGCCGGTCGATCGCCGCGAGCGGCGAGGCAGCGTCGCGCAAGCGGAGGTAGCCGTCCAAGGCTTCGAACAAGGTCTGAAAGTATGCCATCGCAAGCGTGAAAGCCAGGATGTAGCGGATGCCGACGGCGTTTCCGCCGAGCTCGATGCCGAAGATCAGCGCGATCGCAAAACCGAATTCGATGAAGAACAGCGAGACCGTGCCGAACGTCATCGGCGCGAGCGTGTTCTCGTAGGCCTTGACGTTGAGATCCTCGACGGCGGCGGCAAGGCGCCGCACGCGCTCGGCCGTGCAGCCGAAGGCGCGCAGCAGCGCGACCGATTCGATGTATTCGTAGAACCGCGAAGCGCCCTCGGCCTGCGCGCGAACGATGCGCGCGGTCGCGCGCGCGCTGCTCGTGCGCGATCGGCGCAGGTAGCCCACGGTAACCGGCAAGAACGCAACCGAGACGAGCGCGATCCGCCAATCGATCGCCGCGACGATCGCGATGCACCCCGCAGCCTTGAACAATCCGCCGAAGATCGAATCGAACGCGCCGTTCACGACGGCGACGGCTTGATCGAGTCCGAGCGTCATCGTCGCCAGGACCTGCCCGGGATCGATCGCGGCCAGCGTGCGCGCGGGGACCAGCCGGAGATGCTCGACGACGTCCACGCGTGCGCGCTCGGCGCGTTCGTCGAGTATGCTGCGAAGCAGGCGGGATCCGGCAGCCGCGAGCGGCAGCTGCACGGCGGCCGACGCCAAGACGACGAACGTGAAGAGCACGACCGTGCCGCGATCCGGCGGCCCGTTCGCTGCGCGCACCAGCACGTAGGCGATTCCGGCGAGCGGTACCAAAGCGACCAGCGCGGCCGACGCGAAGAGCCCGGCCGCGCGCCGGAACCGCGCGTCGCCGGCGTCGAGAAGCGAACGCAGCGACGTCATGGGGCGCTCGCGCCTTCGGCCGCGATCCAATCGATCGCGCCCGAGTAGTCCGACCACAGGCGCGCGTAGGTCAGGCTGTTCTCGAGCAGTTGCGCGTGCGTTCCGGACGCCTCGATGCGGCCGTCGCGATCGAGCACGACGATCTGATCCGCGTCGACGATCGTGCCGAGCCGATGCGTGACGGCCAAAACCGTCTTGCCGCGAAGCAAGGCGTTGAGCGACTGTTGAATCTCCCACTCGGTCGCCGGATCCACCGAGGCCGTCGGCTCGTCGAGGAGCAGAATCGGCGCGTCTTTGAGCAAAGCGCGCGCGATCTGCAATCGCTGGCGCTCGCCGCGAGAGAGGTTCAGCCCGCGATCGCCGACCATCGTCTCGTAGCCGTCGGGTAACGCGCTGATGAACTCGTGAGCGCGGGCGGCCTGCGCGGCACCCTGGATTTGCTCGTCGGTCGCATCGGGGTTCCCGATCCGCAGGTTCTCGGCGATCGTATCGTTGAGCAAGAAGACGTCTTGAAAGACGTACCCGATCCGTTGCGCGAGCGCGTCGCTCGCGATGGCCTGCAGATCGACTCCGCCGACCTCCACCGTTCCGCGATCTGGCTTCCAGAATCCGGCCGCCAACCGCAGCAGCGTCGTCTTGCCCGATCCGGACGGGCCGACGATCGCGGTCACTTTCCCGGGGGCAGCCGTGAACGCCACGTCGCGCAAGACCGGTTCGTCGGAGGCGGGGTAGGCGAACGAGACCCCGGCGAAGCGGATCGTCGGATCGTCGGGCGGCTGCGCGTCCCCGCCCATCGCCGAGGGCAGCGCGAAAGAATCGGCGATGCGTTGCGCGCTCGCCAGCGCGGGCGTCGCGGCGCGAGTTGCGCCGAGCATCACGGCGAGCGCGCCGCCGGCTCGCAGCCCCACGGCAACCACGAGGACGAGCGCAGGCAGATCGAGGCGCTCGCCGCCCAGCCAGAGCGCGGCCAGCAGCAGCACGGCCGGAATCGCTCCGGCATACGCTCGCCAGATCGCGTCGACGGTCGCGACGTGCTCGGCGCGCGGTTTGGCGGCCGCGCGATACTCCGCTGCATAGACGCGAACGGGATCGCTCTGCGGCGGAACCGGCGGCAGCGCTTTCCCCGAGACCGTTCCGCGCAGGGCTTGAAGGGTTGCGGCGGCCAGGGCGTCCCGTGCGCGTTGCTCCCGCTGGATCGTCTCGGGCGGCAGGGTCGCGCGCGAGCGGTTCAGCAGCCAGCCGGCCAGGATGAGGAGCGGCAGGATCGCCGCCACGCGCCAGTCGCGCCACGCGATCAGTGCGGTAGCTCCGGCGATCAGCGCCGCCGCCCCCACGAGATCCACGAACGCGCCGGAGAGAAAGAGCCCGATATCCTCGACGTCGTCGAGCAGCTGAGTCGCAAACGAAGCCGGGCGCCCTTGCGAGAGGAAACCCATCGGCAGCGTGCCGATCTTGGCGGCCAACCTGGCGCGAAGATCTCGCGATGCGATCATCGTTGCGTCGCCCGCGGCTTGACGTCCCCAGATGAGCAGCGTAAGACGGACGATCGCCGCCGCGATTGCCAGGAAGATGATCTGCGTGACGGTCAAGCTTGCGAAATCGTCGTGGTGATAAAACACCGCCGCGATTTCATATAAAATAAAAGCCGGCACGAGTGCTAAAAGGGCGCTGATCGAGACTAGCCCGATCGACACGCCCAGTAGCAGTTTACACCGGCCCTTAGGAAGCAGCGCCGAAAGCGCTGCGGGGCTCAAGGCTTAAACGTTATTTCCCGGTGTTCATCGAAGTGCCGGCCGACACGACGTCAACCCACTTCTGATGTCCCGCAGGCGATCCAAGCACGGCGGCGTGAATGACGCACATCGCGATGACGCCGGCCAGCGAGTAACCGAAAACCGCAGCCTTGAAATCGTGAATGTTGTCGCGGTACTTTGGCCCACCGCCCTTTACGCCCAGAAAATCGATCGACATGGTTTCTTATCCTCTCTACTGTGTGGCGGAGGCCTAGTGGAGGCTGGTTAAAACGAAGAAGTGAATGACGGCCGCGAGGATCAAGAACGCCCAAGAGCCCGACACCACGATCCCGTGGAGCGTCCAATCGGCGTTATCGAAGAAACCGCGGTACTTCTCGGGTACGCTGTCGTTGCCAATAACATCTACTGCGTTCATAATTGCCCTCAAAAGCGGTGGTTTGGTCCCACCACCACTATAGCAGCCCTGTGAAGGGGGCGCTGTAGCGAACGCTACAGTTCAAGCGGCCGTTTTTTGATAATGAAAACTGCTTTCATAAGGCCTAAAATCCCCGCTCTCGCTCATGTTTTTTGGGATACGAATCAGCCGTTGCATGCGCCAAGCGCGACCGCCCTCCTGAGGCGCGCTGGCGGTGGGGCCGCGGCCGAAACCGGGCCGCCGGCGCTCGTGTATTGAGCGGCATGGCGAAGGCACAGTTCCCCGACGAGCAGCGCGACGACGGCAGCTTCGCGCGCCAGCAAGACGCGTTTCGGGACCTGGTGACCGCCGACGGGTCGTCGGGCTACCGGGCCGCGGCCGGTCGCTATCATCTCTATGTCTCCCTGGCCTGTCCCTGGGCACACCGGACGATCATCGTCCGAAAGATCAAGGGGCTGGAGGACGCCATCGGGATGAGCGTCGTGGACCCGATTCGGGACGACCGCGGCTGGGCGTTCCGCGACGTGCCCGGTGCGACGCCGGACGGCGCCAACGGCTTCTCTTACCTGAGCGAGGCGTACCTGGCCTCCGATCCGCGGTACCACGGCAGGGTCACCGTTCCCGTGCTGTGGGACACGCAGACCCGCCGCATCGTCAGCAACTCGGACGACGACATCATGCGCATGTTCGAAACGCAGTTCGACGCGGTCGCGTCCGTGCCAGGGCTGGACCTCTACCCCGCCGCCCACCGCGCCGAGATCGACGAACTGAACGCGCGGATCTACGAGACCGTCAACGACGGCGTCTATCAAGCCGGCTTCGCGACGTCGCAGGCCGCCTACGAGAAGGCGGCTTTCCGGATCTTCGAAACGTTGGACCGGCTCGACAGGCGTCTGGCGACGCGGCGGTATTTGTTCGGGCCCGAGCCCGTCGAGACGGACTGGCGGCTCTTCGTGACGCTCGTGCGCTTCGATGCCGTCTACGTCGGCCATTTCAAATGCAACCTGCGGCGGATCGCCGACTACCCGAACCTCTCGGGATACCTGCGCGATCTGTACCAGATCGACGGAATCGCCGGAACGGTGAACTTCGATCACATCAAGCGGCACTACTATGTAACGCACGACGACATCAACCCGACCCGCATCGTGCCGATCGGCCCGGCACAGGACCTGCGCGCTCCCCACGGCCGCGCCGAGCTCGTTCCCGGTGCTTGAGAACGACAATTCCCGGGTGGGGTCGAATGGCTACGCTCCTATGGCCGAAAGCGTCCTCAGTTCGACCGGAGAGATGCTGGAGCGGCTCCTTGCCGTCACGCAGGAAATTCTGCAGGCGCAGGAGCTCTATCCGGCCCTCGACGCCATTTCCGAGGCGATCTCGACGATCTTCGGCTTCCGGTACGTGACGATCGTGGCCGCCGACGCACCGGGTCGCGAGATGTACCGGCGCGTCGCGCGCGGCTGGCCCGAGGACGTGGTTCGCGAGCGGCTCGGCGAGCACGTCTCGCGCGACGACATCATGACGATCCTGCTGCCGCACTTCGAAGTGCTGCCGCACTGCTTTTACTTTCCCGTCGAACACGAGATCCACTGGGGACGTTCCATCTACACCGGCGACCTGCCGATGGACGCGCCTCGCTCCGCCCCCGACGCATGGCACGAACGCGACGCGCTCACCCTCGTCCTTCCCGACCGCGAGGGAAAGATGATGGGCTATCTCTCCGTCGACGGCCCCGTGGACGGCAAGGTCCCGTCGCTCGACGTGCTGCGCAAGATGCAGCTCTTCGTGAATCTCGTCGGACTGGCGCTGGCAAACTCGCGTTCGCATCGCGTCGAAACCGAGCAGCGCGAAGCGGCCGAAGCCAACCAGCGCGCGCAGAACAACTTCTTCAGCATCGTTTCCCACGAAGTGCGCTCGCCGCTCTCGAGCATTCGCGGAGCGAGCACGCTGCTGGAAGAACATTTCGAAACGCTCGGAGAAACGCGACGGCGCGAGCTTCTCGACGTGCTGATGAGTTCGACGTCGCGACTGACGTCGATCTTCGAAGATTTCCTGCTGCTCACGCGCATGGAGATGGGAACGCTGGCGCTGCGCATCGAGCCCGTGGACGTCGCCTCCGTCGTGGAAGAGTGCATCGCGCGCGTGCGCAGCGAGCACCTCGGCTGCACGATCGAAAAGAAGTACGCCCAGGCGCCCCCGAAAATTCTCGCCGACGAGGGCCGCGTCGTTCAGGTGCTCGCCAATCTGATCCTCAACGCGGTGCGCTACGCGTTCGCGGACACGCCGATCGAGATCGACGTGGATTCGAACGAGGAGCGCGTCCGCATTTCCGTCACGAACCAAGGTCCCGGCATCTCCCCCGCGCACCGGAAGCGCCTCTTTACGCGGTTCGGAGCTTTGTCGCAGCGCGACGGTTCGACCGGCCTCGGACTCTACATTTGTCGGGAGCTGATCGGCTTGATGAACGGCACGATCGGCTTCGAAAGCGAAACCGACAAAACCACGACGTTCTGGTTTACGCTCCCGCGAGCGCCCGAAAAGCCCGCAAAGTAAAGGTCGCGCGCACCGGCGCGTTCAAAACAAGCGCACCGTGAAGACCCGCCCAGACCTCCGAAACGTCGCCATTATCGCTCACGTCGATCACGGCAAGACGACCCTCGTGGACGCCATGCTCAAACAGAGCGGCGTCTTTCGCGAAGGGCAGCACGTCGCGACGCGCGTCATGGACTCGAATCCGCTCGAACGCGAACGCGGCATCACGATCCTTGCCAAGAACACGTCGATCCGCCACGGGGACGTAAAGTTCAACATCGTGGACACGCCGGGCCATTCGGATTTCGGCGGCGAGGTCGAACGCGTGCTGCAGATGGTCCAAGGCGTGCTGTTGCTCGTGGACGCCGCCGAAGGCGTGATGCCGCAGACGCGCTTCGTGCTCCGCAAGGCGCTCGAACTCGATCTCAAAGCGATCGTCGTCGTCAACAAGATCGACCGCAAGGACGCGCGCGCCCAGGAAGTCGTCAACGAAGCGTTCGACCTCTTCATCGAACTGGGCGCCAGCGACGAGCAAGCCGATTTCCCGGTCCTCTTCACCAACGGCAAGCTCGGCATCGCGAAGCGCGCGCTCGAAGACGAGAGCGACAATCTCGAACCGCTCTTCGAAACGATCGTCTCGCACGTGCCCGAGGCCCCGTGCGAAGAAGGTCCGTTCCAACTCCTCATTTCCGCGATCGACCACAACAAGTACGTTGGGCGCATCGGCATCGGGCGCATCTTCCGAGGCAGTTCGCGCGTCAACGCGCCGATCGCCAAAGTCTCGCGAGACGGGACCGTGCAGACGGGCTTGCGCCTCACCACGCTCCTGACGTTCGCCGGACTCGAGCGCATCGAAGTCGAGGAGGGCCGAGCCGGCGACATCGTCTGCGTCTCGGGGATCGAAGACCTCAACATCGGCGACACCATCGCGGACGCAAACGCGCCCGAGGGCATCCACGCGGTCGCGGTGGACGAACCGACGGTCTCGATGTCGTTCAGCGTCAACAATTCGCCGTTCGCAGGCAAGGAAGGCAAGTTCCTGACCTCCCGGCAGATTCGCGAGCGGCTGATGCGCGAACTCGAGTCGAACGTCGCTCTACGCGTGAGCGATACGGAATCGGCCGACACGTACGAGGTGCGCGGCCGCGGCGAACTCCATCTTTCCATCTTGATCGAGACGATGCGCCGCGAAGGCTACGAACTGGCCGTCTCCAAACCGCAGGTCATCATCATGGAGCGCGACGGCAAGAAATGGGAGCCCGTCGAGTACGTCGTCGTGGACGTGCCCGAAGAGTACTCGGGCGCCGTGATCGAGGCGCTCGGCAGCCGCAAGGCCATCATGTCGAACATGATCAACGTCGGCGATTCGCGCCGCCTCGAATACACCATGCCGACCCGCGCGATCTTCGGCCTGCGCGGCGAACTGCTCACGCTCACGCGCGGCACCGCCATCATGTCCCACACGTATTACGACCATCAGGAGTGGCAGGGCGAGCTCCCCGGGCGCGCCGTCGGCGCCCTGGTTGCGAGCGACACGGGCCGAGCGACGGCCTACGCGCTCGCCGGCGTCGAGCAGCGCGGCCGCTTCTTCGTCGGCCCCGGCGTGGACATCTACGAAGGCATGGTCGTGGGACGCGCCAACGACGACAAAGACATCGCGATCAACGTCGTGCGCGAGAAGAAGCTGACCAACATGCGCGCCTCGGGCTCGGACGAGAACGTGAAACTCCCGCCGCCCGAGGACATGTCGCTCGAACGAGCGATCGAGTTCATCGAAGACGACGAGCTCGTGGAAGTCACGCCAAAGTCCATCCGCATCCGCAAGCGCCTTCTCGACGAAACCGACCGCCTACGCCAAAGAAAGCGCGCCAAAGTCTAAACGGGTACGGCGGCGGCTTCGGTTTTGAACGTCAGGTCGCCGGCGGCTTCGTCGTACCCGACTTCCACGGTATCGCCGTCGGAGATATCGCCCGCCAGGATCTTTCGCCCGAGCGGCGTCTCCAGTTCTTTCTGAATCGTTCGCTTGAGCGGACGGGCGCCGTAGTGCGGATCGTAGCCCGTCTTGACGATGTGTCGCTTGGCCGCGTCGGAGAGGACGAGCGAGATGCGCCGGCTCGCGAGGCGCTCGCGCAAACGGCGGAGCTGGATCTCGACGATCTCCCCGAGCTCCTCTTCGTTGAGCGCGTGGAAAACGATGATTTCGTCCACGCGATTGAGGAATTCGGGGCGGAAGTGCTGGCGCAACTCTTCCAGGACTGTCGCGCGCATTGCCGCTTCCTCGGCTCCGCCACGCTCGCCCTGATAGTCGAGGATGAGGTGGCTGCCGATGTTCGACGTCATGATCA
>PMFP01000049.1 GCA_003155175.1 Vulcanimicrobiota bacterium | reverse complement strand
GGGCACCACCGGGTCGTTCAGCGCGCGCTCGATCAGCTTGCCCGAAGGAATCGCGCGCGAGCTGGCGCTGTTGCGCGACATGACGCGGTGCGTGTTGAATTCGCTAAGCACGAAGCGGGGGAACGTCACCTCCATCGTGGTGAGCCGTACCCCCGCCGGACTGAGCGAGTCGCGCAGCACGCGAGCTGCGTAGGCCACGAGCGAACCTGCCGCGTCTAGCCGCGATAGCGCAGGAACGCGGGGACGTCGATGTCGTCCATGTTCACGGGCGAGACCGCGTCGAGTTTGCCGGTCTCGAACGCGTAGCCGGCCGCNNTTGCCGGTCATGTTCGGATCGATCGAAGCACCGAAGATGATCTGCGCGTCGGGATCCACCGAACGGCTGATGATCTCGGCGGCTTCGTTGACCTCGTACATGGCCATGTCCGAGCCGCCCGTGATGTTGAAGATCACCCCGCGGGCGCCGTCGATCGTCGTTTCGAGCAGCGGCGATGCGATGGCTTTCTGCGCGGCGTCGGCAGCTCGATGCTCGCCGGTTCCCTCGCCGATGCCCATCATCGCCGATCCGGCATCCGTCATGATGGTCTTGACGTCGGCGAAGTCGAGATTGATCAACCCGGGCTGCGTGATCAGGTCGCTGATGCCCTGAATCCCCTGGCGCAGCACGTCGTCGGCGTAGGCGAACGCTTCGTTGAGCGGCGTGCGCTTCTCGATGACTTGCAAGATGCGCTCGTTCGGAATCGTGATCAGCGTGTCGACTTTGGCTTCGAGCTCGGCTATCCCGTGCTCGGCAACCTGCATCCGCTTGCGACCCTCGAACGCGAACGGTTTGGTCACGACGGCGATCGCCAGCGCGCCCGATTCGCGCGCCAGCTCGGCGATGACCGGTGCGGCGCCCGTGCCGGTTCCACCGCCCATGCCCGCCGTGATGAAGACCAGGTCCGCGCTGTCGAGAACCATCCCGAGATCCTCGCGCGACTCTTCCGCCGCCTCGCGTCCGAGCGTCGGATTCGCGCCGGCGCCTAGGCCGCGCGTTTGACCCGTTCCGATTTGAACGGTGTTGTCGGTCTTCGAACTTCGAAGCGCTTGCACGTCGGAGTTCACCGCAAAGAAATCCACGCCGGATAGACCGGCCTCGATCATTCTGTTAACGGCGTTGCAACCTGCACCGCCGACGCCGATCACTTTGATCGTCGCCGAGTGCTCGGGAACGTGGCGTCGAGCGTCTGCCATAACCTGCGTAGCCTCCGTCGTAAAGAGTTGGGGTTGGTCGGGTTCTAGTTCCATAGGTCCGAGAGCCAGTTCTTGACGCGCGCGAAAACGGGTCCCCCGCGACGGCTCGTGGCTAGCGAATCTAGATGGCCGTTCGAGCCGAGCAGCACGAGGCCTATCGCCGTCGCATACTGCGGTTGCGTGATCGCTTCGGTCAGCCCGCCGATGGACTGCGGCATGCCGACCCGAACCGGCAGGCCGAAAACCTCTTCGGCGATGGTTTCGATTCCCGGAAGCAACGCGCCGCCTCCGGTGAGCACGACTTCGCCAAGCACCAAGTCGCGCGGAACGCTGTCGAGAATCTTCTGCTTGGCCATCCGGAGCGTTTCGAGCACGCGGGGCATCACGATGTCCTTGAGCTGCTCGGTCGTGACCTCTTTCGCGTTGCGCCCGTCGAGCGTGCGCACGGTGAACGTCTCTTCCGCCTGCCCGTTGAGCGGGACGCCGGCCCCATAGCGGTGCTTGACGTCCTCGGCCTCTCCGAGCGTCGTCTTGAGACCGAGCGAGATGTCGTTGGTCAGCACGTTGCCGCCGACCGGCACGGTCGCCGTATAGACCGCGCTGCCGAGCGAGTACACGGCGACGTCCGTCGTGCCTCCGCCGATGTCGAGCAGCACGACGCCGACCTGCTTCTCCTCCGGCAGCAGCGTCGCCGCGGCGCTGGCAAGCGGCTCGAAGATCACCGAGTTCGCTTCGAGCCCGGCGCGATGCACGCACTTGAGCACGTTCGTAACGAAGCTGGCGCCACCGGTGATGATGTGCGTATCGACTTCGAGCCGTCCGCCCGCCATCCCGACCGGATCCGACACGCCCTCTTGACCGTCCACCGTAAAATAGCGCGGGAGCGCGTGAATGATCTGCCGGTCGACGGGGAGATTGATGATCTTACTCGCGTCGATCACGCGCCGGACGTCGGTCGAGGAAACTTCGCGTTCTTCGGCCGACACGGCGACGACGGCGCGGTTGTTGGTGCTTCGGATGTGATCGCCGGTGATGCCGACGAACACCTCCTGCACGTGGACGCCGGCCATGCGTTCGGCCTTTTCCGTGGCGCCTTCAATCGACTTGATCGTTCCCTCGAGATCCACGACGACACCCTTACGCATGCCGGCCGACGGCGTTTCTCCGACGCCGATGATCTCGAGCCCGTTGGGGCCGTCTACGGCCACGACCGCGCATGTCTTGGTCGTACCGATGTCGAGCCCGCAGACGGTCTCTTGCTTCAACGAATACTCCAGCGAAAACGACGAACCGAACCGCTATATCTTGGGGACACGCCACTGTTCTCCTACAATGGGTAGTTCCAAAACACGGATTTGGCCTTGGGGTTGGCGAGGGGGGTGCCAACTCCTTGGGGACAAGGTGGGGACAAGGTGGGGACAANNACCGCGGCCCTGGCGGACGGCCCGCGCGTGCGCTATCATACCGTACTAAACCCCTGCGCTTTTTGGAGAGACCGTGTATAGATCGCTCTTCGTCGTCGCATTCGGCGCCGTACTGGCACTCCCGATCGCGTCGCTCGCCGATCCGGCCGGCGGTGCCGCGCCCGCGACCGTTTCGACTGCCGGCAACTCGACCGGCGCCTCCGGGGCTCAGATTGCTCCGGGAACCTACACGATTAAGGTCGTCAGCGTCGTCGACCCGCAACATATCCTCGTCGTGATGGACAACGGCGCCAAGGCGACGCTCGTCGCGGGACGTCCGACCGTTGACTTTAGCAAGTTGCAAGCCAACGACTCGGTCAAGGTCTCGATCAACAACGGTGCCGTGCTGGTGTTCCAGGACCTGACGAGCCACTAGTCCCGGACCTCGTCCGAATCCAAAGCGAAGGGCGATCGCCGATCGCCCTTCGCTTCTTTTTGCCCGCTTACTTGTAGACGACGACGGGCGTGGCGAGGGCCCGTAAATCGATGGCGGCGACTGGTTGCGGCGATTGCGCGAGTTTCGCGCGAATCGTGGGCAACAGGCGAGCCTTAGCCGCAAGGTCCGCATCGTCGCCGAACAGCACGCGCGTGCCGTCCCGCAGCGTCGCCGAGAGCTGTCCGTACTTGTCAACCTCCAGCGACGCGACGTCGACTTGTGCGGCAGTCAACACGTCGAGGTCCGCAGCCATCTGCGGCGCGGGATCGCCGAGCGTTCGCCCGGGATCGAGCGGCGTGCCCGGGGGCAGCAGGAAGTGCGCCATCTTCTCGTGCTGCGTTGCCGGCGCGAGCACGCGGAGGTTGCGGTCCACGATGGCGCTGCTAAACCCGTTGTCCGCGACGGCGAGCGGAACGCGTTCCCTTATGACGATCACGATCTCGGAGGGCGGCACGCGATGGACCGCCGCATCGGCTACGTACGGCAACGCCTCGATGCGCCCGGCCATGGCGTGCGTGTCTTGCAACCACATGCTGCGGTCCGTTCTGACGCCGGCGGCCAGCAGAACGTCTTGTCGCGGAACCACGCTATTGCCGATGACGTCAACGCGCTTGGGCGCGAACCCCTGCCAACTGGCCCCAAAGAACGCGGCCGCAACGCCGGCCGCGAGCAACAGCGCCAAGACCACCCAATAGGGACGCAGGCGCGCGGCGCGCGAAGGGCCGCGCCGCCGGACCCGCCGTGCGTCGTTGCGCTTCAAGCAAGCACGAACTTTTCGAGCGCGTCGGCCACGCCGTCGTTCTCGACGCCGGCCACGACCTCGGCCGCGACGGCGAGAAGTTCGGGTGGCCCCGATCCCATGGCGACGCCGATTCCGGCCGCCTCAAGCAGCGGCACGTCGTTCCAGGAATCGCCGATCGCCAGAACGTCACGCATGTCGATCCCGTGCCGGGCGGCAACGAAGCGCAGGGCCTCGCCCTTGTCCACGTCGCGGTTGAGCACTTCGACAAATTCAGGATAGCTGCGCGTGACGTACGCTCGCGCGCCGAAATACTCGGCCAGCCGGCGTTCCTGGCTCTCGGCCTCCGGAACGTCGGCGACGACGACCGCTTTGGTTGCCGGACTGCCGGCGAACGTGGCGGCCAGAGAATCGACGACCACGGGTTCGAATCCGGTGATCTCCGCGTAGAGGTCCGAAAAGCGGCTGCGCGCCTCGCAATAATAGTTATCGTTCCGGTAGAGCTGCAGGTGCACCCGGTCGCCGTCGAAGAGTCGCACGAGTTCGAGCACCTCGCGGTTTCCCAGGGGAACGTCGCGCAGGACCTCGTCGGTCGACGAATCGACGACGGCTGCGCCTTGATAGCAGATGACGGGTCCGTCCAGGCCTAGCTCGCGCACGAAGGGCAAGGCCGCTTTGTACATCCGCCCGGTCACGACGCACCCCCGCACGCCCGCGCTCAGCATGCGCCCGACGCAGTCGAGAACGCGACGGCTCACGCCCGTGCCGCGCCCGATCAGCGTTCCGTCCAAATCGAATGCGACGAGCCGGATCCGGCTCACGGCGCGCCCTCCCGCACGTTTCCGGCGCCGAAAACGCGTTCGAGTTCGAACCGGATGCGCGGGTCGGCCGAGACGTTCTTGGCCGCGCGCTGCGACCGCCCCGGTGCGTGCAGGACGATGGGAACCTCGCCCGGCCATTCGTCGAGCACCGCCGCCAGCCGGTCGATCTGTTCTCGCTTGGATACGTCCACGTGCCAGCCCCGCGGGCGCTGGGCCTCGCCACCGGCGGGTATCTGAAACGCTTGCACTTCGTTTGCGGCTACGCTCAAATCCACCGGCGGTTCTTCCCCTAGCGTGCTGCCCGGCCGTTCGCGCAACCGTACCTGCCCCTTGACGATCAGCACCGCGTCGGGAACGAACGCGCGCTCGACCTGCGCGTAGAGTTTCGAGAACGCGACCACGTCCACCGAGCCGGTCGTGTCCTCGATTTGCGCGACGAGAATCGGCTGGCCGCTCTTGGTCGTCGTGCGCCGAGCGCTCGTCACGATGCCCCCGACCGTAACCATCGCGCCGTCCTCGAGCGCGCGCAAATCTTTCACGAGCGTCGCGCCCGCGCGCAGCAGCGCGGCTTGCCCTTCGGCGAGCGGATGTCCGGACACGAAGATGCCGAGCGTCTCCTTTTCCCAAGCCAGCATTTCGCGACGCGTCGGAGACGGCCGCGACGGCAATCGCGGTGCGAGCGTCGGCGCGTGCTCGGCGGCCGCGCCGCCGAACAGCGACGCTTGCCCCATCTCGGCATCGCGCGTCGAGCGGGCGGCCAGGTCCATCGCCGCTTCCACCGCGGCGAGCTTTTCGGCACGGTTGCCGGGAAGCGCGTCGAGCGCTCCGCACTTGACGAGCGCCTCGAATACGCGCTTGTTGACCTGCTTGGAATCGACGCGGCGAGCGAGATCGAACAGATCGGTAAACGCACCGTCGCGATCGCGCGCCGAAATGAGGCTCCGGACGGCGCCTTCGCCGACGCCTTTGACGGCCGCCAAACCGAAGCGGATGCGTTCTCCCACGACGCCGAAGTCCACCAGCGACTCGTTGACGTCGGGAGGCAGGACCTCGATCCCCATGTGGGATGCTTCGGCGATGTACTCGGCGAGCTTGTCGGTCCGGTCGCGCACCGAGCTCATCAGCGCCGCAAAGTACGGCAGCGGATGGTTCGCCTTGAGAAACGCCGTCTGGTAGGCGATCCACGCGTACGCGGCGGCGTGCGACTTGTTGAAGCCGTATCCGGCGAACGGTTCGACGAACGCAAAGATCTTTTCGGCGAGATCGTGCGAGATTCCGGAAACCTCCAGCGCGCCTTTGACGAACTTCTCGCGGTACATGGGAATTTTCTCGCGCTGCTTCTTCCCCATGACCTTGCGCAGCTCGTCGGCCTCGCCCAGCGTGAAGCCGGCCACGTCGCGCGCGATCTGCATGACTTGCTCTTGGTAGCACGCGATGGAGTACGTCTCGGCGAGAATCGGCTCGAGCTTGGGGTGCAGGTAGCGGGGCTTTTGGCGCCCGTGCTTGATCGCGATATACTGCGGAATCCACTCCATCGGCCCCGGCCGGTAGAGCGCGACCAGCGCGATGATGTCTTCCAAGCGCGACGGCTTGAGGTCGACGCAGACGCGTCGCATGCCTTCCGACTCGAGTTGGAAGACGCCCATCGTCTCTCCGCGGCCGAGCATCTCGAACGTCGTCCGGTCGTCGACGGGAATCTTCGCAAGATCGAAGCCGGGCGAGGTCGTCCGGCGAATCTCTTCGACCGCCCGGTGCATCACCGTCAAGTTCCTCAGCCCGAGGAAGTCCATCTTGAGCAAGCCGATCTTCTCGACCCAGACCATGTCGTATTGCGTGTTCGTCGCTTCGTCGGGCGCGTTGTCGCCTCCGAAGCGAACGAGCGGCGTGTGGTCCGTAAGCGGCGACGAAGAGATGACCACGCCGGCGGCGTGCGTGCCGGCGTTGCGCGCGAGGCCTTCGATGTCGCGCGCCGTGTCCAGCAGCTTGCGAAGCTCCGGCCGGGTGTTGTAGAGCGACTTGAGCTCCCCGATCTGTTCGACTGCCTGAGGAATCGAGAGGCCGGTCGGCCCGGACGGAATCAGCTTGGCGATGCGATCCACGTCGGGCAGCGGAACGCCCAGGGCTCGGCCCGCGTCGCGCACCGCGGCGCGCGCGGCCATCGTGCCGAAGGTCACGATCTGCGCGACGCGATCCTTCCCGTATTTCTTGCGCACGTACTGGATGACTTCGTCGCGGCGCTCGACGCAAAAATCGGTGTCGATGTCGGGCATCGAGATCCGGTCGGGGTTGAGGAAGCGCTCGAAAAAGAGGTTGAACGCGATCGGGTCGAGGTCGGTAATCCTCAAGCAATAGGCGACGAGCGATCCGACGGCCGAGCCGCGTCCGGGGCCGACCGGAATCCCGCGGTCGCGTGCGTACTTGATGAAATCCCAGACGATGAGAAAGTACGACGCAAACCCCATTTTGATGATGACGCCCAGCTCGTACTCGAGCCGCTCGCGCAGCGCCGCGTCCGATGCGGCGCGCTCGGGCCCGTAGCGCTCGAGCATGCCCTCTTCGCAAATCTCCCGCAAGTACTGCGCGTCGCTCTTCTCCTGATCGAGCAATCCCGGCGGATCGGCCTGAGGAACGGGAAACTGCGGCACGTGGAAGATCGTCTCGGGGAGTTTGATGTCGATGCGGTCGGCAATCTTGAGCGTATTCTCGCACGCCTCGGGAAGGTCGGCCCAGAGCTCGTGCATCTCGTCGGCGCTCTTGACGTAGAACTGATCGGAGTAGAACTTCATTCGGCTGGTGTCCGAGACGGTTTTGCCGGTGCCGATGCACAGCAGCACGTCGTGCGCGGGAGCGTCGCGCCGGTCCAAGTAGTGCGAGTCGTTGGTCGCAACGATCGGAATATCGAGTTGCCGGGCGATCTTGACGAGGCCGTCGTTGATGACCGTCTCCTCAGGCATTCCGTGACGCATGACTTCGATGTAGAAGCGATCGCCGAGGATCTCGACGTAGGTCTTGGCGTTCTTCACCGCCGTCTCGTAGTCGTTCTTGAGCAGCGGGGCCGCGACGAGTCCGGACATGCAGCCGGACAGGACGATCAAGCCGTCGTTGTGCTTCTCGAGCAAGTCCAAGTCGATGCGCGGCTTGTAGTAATAGCCTTCGGTAAAGCCTTTGGAGATGAGCGCGATCAGATTCCGGTAGCCCACCAGGTCGGCGGCCAGCAGCGTCACGTGAGCTTCGTCCCGAACCGTGCGGTCGTAGCGCCCGCGCGGCGCGACGTACGCCTCGCATCCGATGATCGGCGTGAGGCGCTCTTTCCGCGCGGCATAATAGAACTCCATCGCGCCGTACATCACGCCGTGATCGGTGAGGGCGACCGCCGGAGACCCGTTCTCGGCGGCACGGCGAACCAAACCGTCCACTCTGCAGGCGCCGTCGAGGAGCGAATATTCGGAATGGACGTGGAGATGAACGAACTCGCGCACGTGTCGGAAACTAAACCGCCGGGGACTCCGCAACCTTCCCGGCGGGCTGCGTCGTTTGCCGTAGTTGCCGAGCGCCCGCCGGTCCGCCGCGGCCTTCGGCGACCAAGGTCATGGGGGGTGGCGCCTCTCAAGGATAATATAGGGTGAACAAGGCTCCTCCTAAAAACGGGGCGGCCGCCGTTCACCCCCCAAAAAAAATCGGGGCGCACGGCCACCCGTTCACCCCCAAATGGGGAAAGGTCAACGTGATCAAGCACGACGTAGTCGTCATTGGCGGCGGCTTGGCGGGAATGCGCGCTGCCGTAGAGGCCGCCGAAAACGGCGCCGACGTCGCCATCGTCTCCAAGATGCATCCGGTACGCAGCCACTCCGGGGCGGCACAGGGCGGAATCAACGCCGCGCTGGGCAATCGCGAGGAGGACTCGCCGGAGGCTCACACGTTCGACACGGTCAAGGGGTCGGACTATCTCGGGGATCAGGACGCCATAGCGGCGATGTGCGAGGACGCCCCCAAGCAGATCATCTGGCTCGAGCATCGCGGATGCATCTTCTCGCGGCTGCCCGATGGAAAAATCGCTCAGCGCCCCTTCGGCGGAGCGGGCGTTCAACGCACGTGCTATTCGGCCGACGTCACCGGGCTCGTGATCCTGCACACGCTGTGGGAGCAGCTCGAGCGCTTCAACGTCAAAGTCTACGAAGAATACTTCTGCACCGCACTGTCGGTCGACGACGGCATCGGGACCGGCGTCGTCGCCTACAACATGCGCAACGGCGAGCTCGAAGAGATCGCGGCGAAGGCGACGATTTTCGCGACCGGCGGCGCCGGGCGCATGTACCTCAAGACGACGAACGGATATGCATCGACGGCCGACGGCATGGGGATCGCGTACAAGGCCGGACTGCCCCTCATGGACATGGAGTTCATGCAGTTCCACCCCACCACGCTTAAGGAAAACGGCGTTCTCATGACGGAAGGGGCGCGCGGCGAGGGCGCCTACCTGCTCAATTCGGCCGGCGAGCGCTTCATGTTCAAGTACGCGCCCAACAAAGGCGAGCTCGCTTCGCGCGACGTCGTCTCCCGCGCCGAGTGGACGGAAATCCTGGAGGGCCGCGGCGTCGAGGGCTGCGTGCTGCTCGACATGCGCCATCTCGGGCGCGAGAAGATTCTCGAGCGCCTCCCGCAAATTCGCGAGCTCGCGCTCGACGCGACCGGAAAAGACGCCGTCAACGAGCCGATTCCGATTCTCCCGGGCGCCCACTACACCATGGGCGGCATCGAGACCGACAAGTTCGGCGCCACCCGCGTGCCGGGCGTCTACGCCGCGGGCGAGTGCGCCTGCGTGAGCGTGCACGGCGCAAACCGGCTCGGCGGCAACTCGCTGCTGGAGACGATCGTGTTCGGCGCACGGGCCGCCAAGCACGCCTCGCAGTACGTCAAGGAGATCGGCGACGTTCGCCCGTCCGGCCGGACGCTCGCCGCCGAGCGCGACCGGATCAACGAGCTCTTGGCGCGCCCCAGCGGCGTGCGCGCTCCGGCTTTGCGCCACAAGATGAACGGCGCGATGAGCGAAGGCGCCTTCATCTTCCGCGACGCGCGCGGCCTGGCGCAAACCTACGACCAAGTCGTCGAAGTTCGCAAAGAGTTCGACAAGAGCGCCTACGTCATGGACAAATCGTCGACGTTCAATACCGACCTGATCGGAGCGCTCGAGACCGACTTTCTCATCGACGCGGCCCTATGCTTGTCCAAAGGCGCGCTCGAGCGCCAGGAGTCTCGCGGCGCCCAGGCGCGCACCGACTTTCCCGAACGCGACGACGAGAAGTGGATGAAGCACACGCTTGCGTGGCGCGAGCCCGACGGAACGCCGAAGCTCGACTACTCGCGCGGAATTACGATCACCAAGTACGAACCCACGGTCAGGACGTATTAAGCGATGGCCACGATCAAGCTCGACATCTTCCGCTTCGACGAAGCGACCGACACGATTCCGCATCGCGACGTCGTCGCGGTGGATCTTCCCGAAACGACGACCGTCCTCGACGCCTTGGAGTATGCCAAGTCCGAGATCGACGGCTCGATCAGCTTCCGCCGTTCGTGCCGTTCGGCGATCTGCGGATCGTGCTCCATGAACATCGCCGGGACTACGGGCCTGGCCTGTAAGACAGCCTGCAACACGGTGATGGACGAAGACGGCGTCGTGAAGGTGGACCCGATGCCGAATTTCCAGCCGATGAAGGACCTCGTCGTCCACATGGACCCGTTCTGGGACAAGTACTCGCGCCTCAAACCGTACCTTCAGCCGGCCGATCGTGACGAAGAACATCCCACCGAGCGCCGCGTCTCTCCCGAAGACATGAAGAAACTCGTGGACGTCGCCAACTGCGTCATGTGCGCGACCTGTTACGCGCTCTGCCCGGTCGTCAGCGTCGACCCCGCCTTCGCGGGGCCGGCCGCCATCGCGTACGCCTATCGCTTCATCGAAGACGTGCGCGACGATCACCGCAAAGAGCGCATCGCACAGATCAGCGAAGACTACCTCTGGCTGTGCGCGCACTGCTACGCCTGTTCGTACTGCCCCAAGCACGTCGATCCGAACGACCGCATCATCGACGTCAAACGGGCCGCCATCTCCGATCGCGTGATGATGGACGAGCGCGGTCCGCGGCACGCCCTGGTCGTGAGCCGGACCATCAAGCACAGCGGCATGTTGGAAGAGACCGAGGTCATTCAAGGCACGGTCGGGCGCTTCAACGTGCGCGGCCTCTTGAAGGTCGCCCCGCTCGGCATGCGGATGGCCATGCGCGGAAAACTTCCGCCGCTCTTCATGAAACCGATTCCCAAGGTCGACGAAGTCCGCCAAATCTTTGAAACGCTGGAGGTTCCGGTCAGCTGATGTCTTCTACAACCCTGCTACCCGAAGAAGCCCCGTTGCCGTCACACGCGCGGACGAAATCCTCGCAGACGAAGCGTTACGGATTCTTCCCCGGCTGCGTTGCCAAAGAGTCGTGCAAGGAACTCTTCAACTCGACCATGCTGCTGGCCGACAAGCTCGGCATCGAGCTGATCGAACTCACGGCGGCTTCGTGCTGCGGAGCCTCCGTCCTCAACGACGTAAACCGGGACGTCGCGCGCGTGCTCAACGCGCGGACGTACGCGCAAGCCGAGGCCCTTGGTTTGGACGACGTGATCACGATCTGCTCGACCTGTACGGGCCACATGCGCGCGGCGAACAAAGAACTGGTCGAGAGCGAGGAGCGCATGACGCAGGCCAACGCGATCCTCGGAAAATTCGGCGCGCGTTACAACGGCTCGGTCACCGTGCGCCATTTGCTTTGGCTGCTCATCGACGACATCGGTCTCGACCGCCTCAGCTCGATGGTCGTGCGTCCCCTTAACGGCCTCAAAGTCGCGCCGTTTTACGGCTGCCACATCATCCGCCCCGAAAGCGTGAACGGCTGGGAATCGGCGCGTCAACCGCATTCGCTCGAGGATCTCATCACCGCCATCGGCGGCCAGCCGGTGGATTACGCCGGAAAAACGCGGTGCTGCGGCTTCCACGTTCAGCTCGAGAAGGACGGCATCGCCCCCGCGATGGTCGGCCAGAACATGCGCATGGCCAAGGACAACGGAGCCGAGGCGGTCATCACGCCTTGCCCGCTCTGCCATCTCGCGCTCGACGGATATCAGGCCGACTCGGCGGCGCGCTGGGGCCGCACCGATCTCCCGACGTTCCATCTGCCGCAGCTCGTCGCGCTCGCGCTCGGCGTGCCCGCCGAGAAGCTCGGCCTCAACAAGCACATCATCGATCCGCGCGATGCGATGGTGGCGCGGGAACTGATCTCCTAGTCAGACCTCGAACGTCGGCTGGTTGTCCTGAGCCTCGAGGAAGACGAACCGTCCGCGCATCGCCGCTTTGGCTTGGTAGAGCGCGGCGTCGGCTTGTGCGAGCGCGTCCTCGATGGACATTTTCGTCACGTCCTCGATGAACGTCGCGCCCGCGCTGACCGAGCTGCGGAAGGTCTGTCCGCGAATATCGACCGGCGCGGACGCATCCCGCGTGATCGTCGCGAGCGCGCGTTCGACGCCTTTGCGGCTGATCGGCGCGCGCAGAAATACGGCGAACTCGTCTCCTCCCAGCCGCGCGACCGGGTCGGTGCCGCGCACGGCTCCCTCGATCACGCGGGCGAGACGAACCAGGATCTCGTCACCTGCCAGATGCCCGTACGTGTCGTTGATGATCTTGAAGTCGTCCAGGTCGAAGAGACAGAGCGCGCCGTGGTTGGGGCCGCTCGTCACCGCGCTTTCCAGCGCGCTGAAGAACGCACGGCGCGTCAGCAATCCCGTCAAACTGTCGTGCATCGCCAAGTGTTCTTGCTCCGCGGCGACCTTCTCGGCGGCTTGGAGCGCCGCGTTTTGCAAGAGCAGTCGAATCAGCAAGGCGGCAACGGCAATCGCGGCAATGATCCCGAGAACGCCGGGAGCGATCGCCAGCAACCTGACGCGTCCGTATCCGGCGAGACGGCGGTCGATGATGCCGCGCAACGCCGGCACTTCGGCGCTCATCAAGGCGTAGAGCGAGTCCGTGAGGTGCGAGAGCGCCTCTTCGGTGAGCACACGCTGTCCGGGCGCGGTCTGGGTCAGGAAGTCGTCCATGCGCGCGGTGGCCGCCGCGTCGGCGCCGCGCGCGCGAGCGTAGGCGGCCATGACCGCACCGAGCTGGGTGTTGCCGTGCGTCGCCGCGTCGTCGAGATCTTGAAAGGCGTCGCTCGCAAACTGCGCGCCGCGCGTTTGGCTTTTCTGGAGCGCTAGCCGGGCGGCGATCGCCGGCGTATCCGGCAGATCGCACAGATCTCGGCGAGCCGACTGGAATTGTTGGACCGCGCGGGGCAGCCGATACGTCAATCCGTCCGCTAGGTCGATGCCGACGGCGTCGGGGTCGACGGTTAGTCCGGACTCGTCGGAAATGTTCACGAAACTCGCGGCGAGCGGGTCGAAGAGGCGCGCGAAATCGGCTTCTCGCGGTGCTGGGCCGAGCGCGCGCCACGCGGACTCGACTTCGGGCCACCTCGGCGGAGCGCCGCCGCGCGCCTGAAAGGCATCGATCGCCGCCAGATCCGCCGCGGCCTTCGTCCGCAACGCTTCGAGGTCGCCCCCGGCCGGGCAGATGACGGCCTGGGCGAACGCTTCCGAATCCGTCAGGAACGCCTGGAGCAGCGCCACGTGAGCGAGGCCGGCGCGTTCGCTCCGGGCCGCCGCGATGCGGCCCTGCACGTCGTGCGTAAAATAGAGCGTGATGCCCACGATGGGCAGGGCCAGGATCACCGCGAAGAGGGCGGCGATCCAGCGCACGCGGGAGCCATCCACGACCATGCCCAACGACGTTCGCGTGCGCGGCTCGCGAGCCTTGAGCTAAGGGGCTGGGCGGCCCTCCGGCGCAACAAAGCCGCTCTCGTCTTCTTCTCGCTTGAGCGCGGCTTTGAGCTTCTTCCGGTTATAGGTTTTTTCCGACTCGTGGATCCCAGCCGGGCGAAGGTTCGTAGCCGGGCCGAGGGGCGCCACGATCGGCGGCGCGGGGCGCCGCGCTTTCTTTTTTGGCACGATGGCACCTCCGGTTGCATAATGGGGGTCGACGAGACGCGGGTTGCAACCGTCCAATTCGTCGAAGAAGCGCTTTATGACCGTCGCAACTCCGCCGACCCAAACCGACGAGATCGATCGCGACCTCGCGCAGCTCCACGACGCCGCGACCGCGTGGGGATCGCTCGACGCCGGCGGTAGGGCGGCGTTGCTCGAGCGCGTGCGCGCGTCCGTCGCGGGCGAGGCGGAGCGCTGGGTTTCTGCCGCCGTACGGGCTAAGGGCCTCGAGGGAACGCCTCTGGCCGGCGAGGAGTGGCTCAGCGGGCCGTGGGCCGTCCTCTATGCGCTCAACCGGTACGTCAAGACGCTGCGCGAGATCGAGCGATTCGGGAGTCCCCACATCGATCCGCGTAACGTGCGGCAACGCGCCGACGGCAAGACCGTCGTGGACGTTTTTCCCGTGGACGCTTACGACCGTTTGCTGTTCTCGGGAATCCGCGCGCAGGTTTGGATGCAGCCGGACGTTACGCCCGCAAATCTCGCGCGTTCCGTCGCGAAGGCTTACCGGCAAGACGCTCCCGCGGCCGGGGTCGCCCTCGTCCTCGCGGCGGGCAACATCGCCAGCATCGCCCCGCTCGACTTTCTCTACAAGTTGATCGCCGAAAACTGCGTCGTCATCGCGAAGATGAATCCGGTGAACGATTACCTCGGACCCATCTTCGAGGACGCCTTCGAGCCCCTCGTCAAGGCCGGCTTCTTGCGCTTCGCCTACGGAGGTGCGGACGTCGGCAAATACCTCTGCGCGCATCGGCTCGTTGACGAGATCCACATCACGGGCAGCGATCGCACGCACGACGCAATCGTGTTCGGCGAAGGCCCCGAAGGCGCGGCGAGAAAGCAACGAAACGAGCCGCTCCTGGCCAAACCCATCCAGAGCGAACTCGGAAACGTGAGCCCCACCATCGTGGTGCCCGGCCCCTGGAGCGCGCAAGACTTTCGGTTCCAAGCCGAAAACGTCGTCACCCAGAAAATGCACAACGGCGGATTCAATTGCGTCGCGTCGCAAGTCGTCGTCCTCCCCGAAACGTGGGACGGGACTCCGCGACTCATCGAAGAGATCCGGCGCGTTCTCTCCGCTCTGGCGGACCGCCCCGCGTACTATCCCGGCGCCGGCGCACGCACGGAGCAGCTAACGCAAGGACGGGCCGGCGTCGAACGCTTCGGACGAGACGGAACCGGATTCGTATCGCGCACCCTCGTGCGCGCGGAAGCCGCATCGGAGAATGACGTCGCGTTCACCACCGAGGCCTTCGCACCCGCCCTCGCGTTCGTGACGCTGCCGGGCGACGTGACGTCCTACCTGGAGCGCGCGGTCACGTTTTCCAACGAGGAGCTCCGGGGTACGCTGGGCGCAAACCTCATCGTGCATCCCGCCACGCAGCGCCAACACCCGGAAGAGATCGACGCCGCCGTCGCGGACCTTCGCTATGGAACCGTCGGCGTCAACGTGTGGACGGGGGTGGGCTACTTCATCTGCGAGACGCCCTGGGGCGCGTTTCCGGGGAACTCACTCGACGACGTAGGCAGCGGTATCGGCGTGGTTCACAATGCACTGCTCTTCGATCGCTCGGAGAAGAGCGTCGTCTATGGTCCGTTCGCACCATTCCCGCGCAGCCTCTTCGGCTACGGCGGCGCCATGCTGCCCAAGCCGCCGTGGTTCGTGACCAATCGCGTGGCCGATCGCGTTGGGCGCGCGCTCTGCGATTTTGAAGTACGCAAGACCCCACTTAACGCGGCCAAGATTGCGGCTCTCGCGCTACGGGGCTAAGCGCTTCATCCTCGGGACGCCGGCTCCGGCGGCGCGGCGCGAGCCGGCGCTGCGTCCACCACACGGTCAAGGCTACGATCCCGATCACCAGCAATGCGTTCACTAGGTCCTCCCCCTCTCGAAAAAACGGGGCGGCGTGCCGCCCGTTAACCCCCAATAAGATCGCGGCGCCGCGGCTCGTCTATCGCGCACGTTGACGGGCTGCCGCGGTGCGAACCGACGTAAGGATCTGCTCCGTTTCGTAGCCGAGCGATCGTGCGTGCGCCACGAATCGTTCGGCGATCTCCGCGAGCCGCGCGGCGCTAGGCCCCGTTCGCCGGCGGCTCTTGCTCTGCGTGACGTAGGTGCCTCGTCCGCGCCGCGTCTCGACGACGCCGTCGCGTTCCAGCTCGGCATAGGCGCGGTTGACGGTGTTCGGATTGACCCCAAGCGCCGCGGCAACGTCGCGTACGCTGGGAAGGCGTTCGCCGCGTCCCACGTGTCCCCGGGCCAGCGCGGACAACACCTGTTCGCGGAGCTGCACGTAGACCGGAACCGTTGCGTCGTCGTCAACAAAAAACAGTCTCGCTTCCATGAAAAACGGGGCGGCACGGGCCCCCCGTTCACCCCCTCGCNNGAGCCGCCGTTCGGCGGCTCGTGGAGGACGAGGGCTGATGCTCTCCGATACCCTCCGATGTCATTGTGTCTTTGTGTCCTAATACACTAGGACACTTGCAGTATACGCAAAGGAGCGGGGGCTCGTCAAGTCTTTGAAAGCGCTAGATGGCGCCGGCTTGGTGCAGGAGCGTAAGAACGCGCGCGACCGGAAGCCCGTACACCGTGTTGCCTTCGCGGCCGACGGTCGTCTTGGATTCGAACAGCGCATCGTAGATCGCGGCTTGGGTCGCCTCCGCCGTCGCTCGGTAGAGCGAGTCGAGAGTGTCCTCGTCCTCGACCACGGGCCGCGCCGGCGCCTGAATCGCGAAGTTTCCCGTGCGCGCGAACACGTACGAGGTCGAGAACGCGATGAACAGGTCGCCGCTGCCGACGTCGGAGGTCAGTCCGGTGCGCCCCATCCCCAGCGCCGCCCGCAGCGCCAGGGCGCGAAGCTGGCGTGAATCCAAAGGCGCATCGGTGGCCACGACGACGATGATCGAGCCCGACGCCAGGCGACCGTGCATCGCCATCGGCTTGGGGTGATACGGCGCGTACTCGCTCTTGAGCATCTCGCCGACGGGTACGCCGACGATCGTCAATTGACTACGAGTGCTGCTGGTGTTGTCGTTCACGAGGACGCCGACGCGGTAGCCGCCCAGGCTCGCGGGAAGAACGCGCGACGCCGAACCGATGCCGGCCTTGAAGTCGAACGCGTTCATGCCGGTTCCCGCTCCGACGCTGCCACGCTCGAATTGACCGGGGCGTGCGTCCTCGAGCAAGCGCACGACGTCGTCGGCCCCAACGGCACGCGCCTGAATGTCGTTGAGAAACTGGTCGTCGCATTCGGCCACGACCGGCAGCGGCACGTCGTCCGCGCGGCCGATCTGCGGATGTCGCTGGATCTGCCAACTCACCACGCCGTCCATGGCGCGCCCCACGTCGAGCGTATCGGTCAGGACCACCGGCTCTTCGAGGTAGCCGGACTCCTCGATCCAATGGGTGCCGGTCATCTCGCCATTGCCGTTAAAGGCAACCGTCGCCGCGCCGACCTTGCGATCCCATGGATCGTCGTTGGGCAGCACCGCCGTCGCGCCCGTTCGGAAGTCCCCGCGGGAGATCGTGAGGTGCCCCACTTTTACGCCCGGGACGTCGGTGATGCCGTCGAGCGGCCCCGGCGCGAAGGCGCCGAATCGGAACGGCAAGACGGCGCCGGCGGGACGCGGCGACGCACAGAGCAGGAGGCCGGCAAGCAGCAGTGCAGCCCGAGCCAGACGTGGTTTTGACATCAGCTGCTCTGTTGGAAAGCCGCCCCCGGCGAGCCTGCAGGCTCAGCTTGCCGGGGGATAAAACCCCTAAACCCTACCTCACGCCACCTCAACGGGCCGCCAGAGGCGACTCGGAGCCGCCGAGTGGCGGCTCGGGGGNNCGGGGGGCCGTGCCGCCCCGTTATTAAGGAGAATTGACCATTCTTACCGTTCCGGAGAAACTCAAGGCCGCCAAGCTTTGGGAAAACCTGACCCCGGCCGATCTGATCGAGCATGCGTTACGGCGCGGCGAGGGCGTCCTGGGAAGCGACGGCCAATTGATCGTCGACACGCGCCCGCACACGGGACGCTCGCCTAAGGATAAGTTTTTCGTGCGCGAGCCCTCCAGCGAAGGCCACATCGACTGGGGCGACACGAACGCAAGCATCGACGAGGAGAAGTTCGACGCGCTCTTCGCCCGCGTCGAAGCCTACCTCTCCGAACGCGACGTCTACTCCCTCGACTGCTACGTCGGGGCCGACGAAAACTACCGGCTGCCGATCCGCGTGTACACCGAATTCGCCTGGCACAGCCTCTTCGCGCACCATCTCTTCATCACGCCCGAGCGCCGCGACGCCGGCTTCAACCCCGAGTTCACGGTCGTCGACGCAGCCCTCTTTCAAGCCGATCCCGAGAGGGACGGCACGCGAAGCTCGACGTTCGTGCTCGTCAATTTCCGCCGCAGGATCGTCCTGATCGGAGGCACCCG
>PMFP01000157.1 GCA_003155175.1 Vulcanimicrobiota bacterium | reverse complement strand
CGATCAACCTCAATACCAACGGGAGCTTGCCGCGCGAGCTGGCGCGCTGCGCAGACGCCGGATTGCAGGCCGTGCGCGTGAGCCTCAACTCGTTCCGCCCCGAGGTGTACGCGTCGTATTATCGTCCTGTAGGTTACGGGCTGGACGACGTCCTCGAATCCATCCGGCTGGCGGTGCGGCGTGGCCTTCGGGTCTCNNCTGAACCTGCTCACGCATCCCGGCGTAACGGACGACGACGGCGAAGTGCGCGCGATGACCGCGTTTCTGCACGAAGTCCCCGTCGCGATGGTTCAGACGCGCACGCTGAACATCGATCCGGAATGGTACTTCGGCGTCGCCGGACGCCCTGCGGCGCCGATCGGCATGCGCGCCGCGATCGAGGCCATTCGCTCCTGCGGCGTACGCGTGGGCAACTTCACGCACACGCATTGACGCCGGCTAGGCCGGCGCGCGCGCTTCGCCGCGAGCACGAGCGGCGATGCGCAGGACGACGGTTCCGGCCGCGGCGGAGAGCAACGAGCCGGTCAGCACGCCGATCTTCATCTGCGTGAGCAGCTCCGGCGACGCGAACGCCAGACCGCCGATGAACAGGCTCATCGTAAAGCCGATGCCGCCCAGGACCGAAATGCCGTACAGAGTCGTCCACGAGGTGCCTTTGGGAAGCGATCCGATGCGAAGTCTGATCGCGATCCACGAAAAGGCGAAGATGCCGGCTTGCTTGCCGACGAACAGCCCCGCGATGATACCGAGCGGAAGAAGGCTCGCCAGAACGTCGGGCCGCACGCCGGCAAACGAGATTCCCGCGTTGAGCAGCGCGAAAAGCGGAACGATGCCGAACGCCACGTACGGCTGGATCGCGTGCTCGAGGCGCTTGAGCGGCGAGTTGACGTGGCCGCCTGGAAGAGCGTTCCCACGAATGGGAATGGCGAAGGCCAGCGCGATGCCCGCGAGCGTTGCGTGGATTCCCGATTCGAGCACGCAGAACCACATCGCGACGCCGAGGACGAGGTACGGAAGCAGGTTCGTCACGCGCAGACGGTTGAGGGCCATCAAGAGGGTGAAGATCCCGGCGGCTGCGAGCAGCATGGGGAGCACGAGGGCGTAGGTATAGAAGAAGGCGATGATCAGGATTGCGCCCAGGTCGTCGATGACCGCCAGCGCGGTAAAGAAGATTCGAACGGGACGCGGAACGCCCGGAGCGGCGAACGCGAGCGCGGCCAGCGCGAACGTGATGTCGGTTGCGGCCGGGATCGCCCAACCAGGCCGGTAGTCCGGGTTGCTCCAGACGAACGCGGCGCAGATCCCCGCCGGCGCGAGCATGCCGCCCAGCGCGGCGAAGGCCGGGAGCGCGGCCCGCTGCGGCGTCGAGAGCTCGCCGACCAGCATCTCGCGCTTGATCTCGAGACCGACGAGCAAAAAGAAGACGGCCATCAAGCCGTCGTTCACCCATTCGTGCACGGTCAAGTGCAGGTCGAACGCGTTGGTCGAAAATCCTAGCTTGAGATGCACAACCTCGTCGTACGCATGCGCCGCCGGCGAGTTTGCGAGCGCGAAGCCGATTGCCGTCGCGACGATCAGAACCAGACCGGGCGAGGAGTTCTTGCGGATGAATCCGATAATCGCTAGTCATGCCTCCGGATTTTGCGGTTGAGCGCTGTGTTACGTTACGTCCGGGGACGCCCCTGTGAGCGTCTGGCGGATCGTTGCCGTCGTGGCCGCTGGAATCGCCTACGGATTTATCGCGCCGGGTCAATTCGCATACGCGCTGGGGCACGCCACGCTCTACGTGTTTCTTCCGCCGCTGCTCTTCGAAGCCGCATGGAACCTCAATCTTCGCGCGGCCGTCCGGCAGTGGCCGGCGATCGCAACGCTTGCAGGTCCGGGCGTTCTGCTCACGGCTCTCGTCGTAGCGGGGGCCCTGGCCGTCGTCCGCGTGCCGTTCGCGACCGCTTTGCTCGCCGGTGCGATTCTGAGCGCCACCGATCCGATCGCGGTCGTCGCGATCTTTCGGCGTCTGAAGGTGCCTAGGACGCTCTCGACCATCGTCGAGTGCGAATCGCTCTTCAACGACGCGGTTGCCGTGGTTTTGTATCGGGGCGTGCTGCTGGCCGTCGCCGCCGGAGCGAGCGCCAAGGCCGTCGGCCTCGTCACGCTTCTATCCATCGGCGGTTCGCTCGGGGGAGTGGCGCTCGGCGCGCTCATTGCGTTCGTCGCGGCGCGTGCGCTTCGCAGCGTGCGCGTCGCGGAAGTTCAGATCGCCGCGACCGTCGTCTGCGCGTACGGCTCGTACTTCGCGGCCGAAACGCTGCATCTATCGGGAATCTTCGCGGCGATCTCGTGCGGCATCGCGCTGCGACACTTCGAACGGCGCTGGATCACGCTCAACCTCGCGGAGGACGTCAACCGCTTTTGGGACCTGGCGGCGCTGGTTGCGAACGTGCTCGTCTTCTTCATGCTCGGGGCGGCGCTGCGCGTCGCGGACGTGCTGCGGAACCCTGCTTTCGTCATCGCTACGCTCGCTGGAGTCGCGCTCGCACGATTCGCGGTCGCGGGTCTGCTGTTGCCGGGCGGCTATCCGCGCGCGTGGCTAGACGTCGTGCGCGTGGCGGCGATGCGCGGCGCCCTATCGATCGCACTGGCGATCTCGCTGCCGGAGGGTACGCCCTACCGTTCCGAAATCGTCGGCGCCTCGTTTGCCGTCGCCATCGCCACCATCGTCTCGGGCGCCTTCACGGTGCCGGCGGTCGTTGCCAAAGCAGCACGTGCTCGGCAATAGGTCCGAGCGAATCCGCCGGAAGGAACGTCAGCGCTCCGAACAACACGACGACCGCGATCAAGAGAACGACGAACGTCGCGTTGTCGGTGCGAAACGTCCCCGCGCCGAGACGATTGATGGGTCGCTCGCCGAGCGATCCGGCTAGCGCGAGCGTCGGAATCATGACGAGAAAACGCCCACCCATCATGACGAGCGCCGTGGCGACCTGATAGAACGTGTTCGGGCCTAGGCCGCCAAAGGCCGAGCCGTTGTTCGCCGCGACCGAGGTAAACGCGTACAGGACCTCGGTAAAACCATGCGGTCCGCCGTTGGAGAGCGTTGCGAGACCCGCTGGAAGCACGATTGCGATCGCGACGGCGATGAGGATGATGGACGGAAAAACCAGAGCCGCGATCATAGCGTACTGAACCTCGCGGCCTTCGATCTTTTTGCCCAGATACTCGGGAGTTCTCCCCACCAGCAACCCGGCAATGAAGACGGTGAGAACCGCAAACGTGAGCATACCGTACAAGCCGCTGCCGTCGCCGCCGAAAACGACCTCACCCAGTTGCATGTTCACGAGTGCGACGAGACCGCCGACCGGCGTGAGCGAATCGTAGGCGAAATTGGAGGCGCCCGTGCCGGAATTGCTTGCGACCGAAAGCGATAGCCCGGAACCGGGAACCCCAAAGCGGACTTCCTTGCCCTCCATGTTGCCCCCGGCGATACCGAGCGCGTGGACGTGCGGGTTCCCCGCATGCTCCGCGGTCTGCGCGGCGCCGGCGCCGATCGCGGCGACGGCGATCATGGCCGCGATCAACGCATAGCCGGCCGCCCGGTTGCGCACCATTCGTCCGAAGAGCAGCGGAAACGCAGCCGGCACGACCCAAATCGCCACCATCTCGATGAGATTGGAGAGCCCGTTTGGATTGAGGTTGGGCGAGGACGTGTTCGCGCCGACGAATCCGCCGCCGTTACCGCCCACCAGGCTGATCGCTTCTTGCGAAGCCATCGGGCCGCCCGTGATCGCTTGGATGAAGCCCTCCACGTTCGACACGGTGAGGTATGGGTCAAAATTCTGCGGGACGCCGGTTGCGACGAGCAGGAGTCCGGAGGCGACCGAGAGCGGGACGAGCACGTAGAACAGCGCGCGCACGAAATCCACCCAGAAATTTCCGAGCGTCCCGCTTCGTTCGCGGGCGAAACCGCGAATGACGGCGACGCCCGCCGCGATTCCGATCGCGCCCGCCGCGAAGTTCTGCCACGCTAGGCCCGTCATCTGCGACAGGTAGCTGGCGGCATTTTCGCCGCTGTAAAATTGCCAATCCGTGGTCGTCGAGAAGCTGAGCGCCGTATTGAAAGCGAGTTCCGGTGAGAAATTTGCGAAATGCTGCGGGTTCAGCGGCAGCCAATACTGCGTTCGCAGAACGGCATAGAGAAGACCGGTTCCGCAGAACGTCGTCGCGAGCGCGGCTAAGGCGTAGCGATTCCAAGGCATCTCCTCGTTCGGATCGACGCCGCAGAGCCGGTAGACTGCATTCTCGCAGGGACTTAGCAGCGGGGTCAAGGGCGTAGGGCTACCGTTAAACACCCCTTCCATATAGGCTGCGAGCGGAACGGCGCATGCGACGGCTAGCGCGAAAATAACCAGGGCGTTGAGCCACACCATCTTCGTATTATATGGCCCGCGCGAGGGCGCCCACAGCCGCCGTGTGGACGAAAGCGTATCCGAACGGATCATCCATCCGGAGGATGGCGCCAGGGCGAGCCTGGGATTATGCTGGCGAGGATGTCACCGAAAGCCCTGCGTTTGCCCGCCTTGGTAATGTTCTGCGCCTGTGCGGCGCTGCCGGTCTCGGCGCAAACGCTTCAGCCGTCTCCAACTCCGCTTCCGGCGGCCACCGCGACGCCCAGTCCGGCGCCCGCGGCTACGCCCACGCCGACTCCGCCGTACTCGCTGCACGGCACGTTCTCCCTGTACTCGCTGCACACGAACGGCGTGAACGCCGCGGGCGCTCTCGACGAACCGTCGGGCGTGGATCTCGCCGATCGCACCGAGGTGAGCAACGGACTCATTACCGTCACAAAAAATACCTCGCAGCTCCAGGGCGGCGTTACGATCGGAGCGTACGCGCTTCCGGTCGTCGGACAAGCCATTAACCCGACGACGCAGCAAGGCGCAAACTCCAGCCTGTACGGATATTTCCCCAGCGTATATCTGGCCTACGTTCCGAGCGCCCATCTCAGCGTCTCGGCGGGACAGCTGGCAACGCTGCTCGGGCAAGAGGACGGATTTACGTTCCAGAACTTTACGATTCAGCGGGGGACGGTATGGGCGGCGGAGCCCACGTTTAGCCGGGGCGTTCGAGCGACGTACGCGCAAGGCAAGTTTACCGGTGACCTCGAGTACAACGACGGCTTCTATTCCGGAAATGCCGGCCGCGCCGTCGAGGGGTTGGCCGGATGGGCGCCGTCCGGTGCGACGGACCTGCAGATCGCGTTCATCGCGCCCGGCAAAAATACGCCGGGCAACCCGACTGCCTCGATCGCCAACAAAAACGAGGTCGATTTCATGCTGACNNAAGCATCAGCCTGGAACGCAAGGGCTTCGCGCCCAGGCAATACCAGTACCACCCCGGCGACGCGCCCGGCAAGCTGCAGCTGGAACCGTACGTTCTGTTCGTCAATTCGCCCGCGTCCGGCGCGTTGGGATATACGAGCGGTGAAAGCGCCGTCGGCGCCGCCTTTATCGCAAACTACGCGTTCAACGCGATGTATTCCATCGCGCTGCGATGCGAATCGTATACAAACAACAGCACTTCAAAGGCTACTTCTCCGAACGCGGATCTCGTCGGATACGGCCCCGGAAGCGGCGCGCAGACGTGGACCATCACTCCGGCGTATCGCAGCAATCTCTTCTTTGCGCGCGCGGAGTTTTCGAGCGTCCGGGTCTCGCAGTATACGCCGGGCCTTGCCTTCGGAAACGCCGGAACCGGATCCACGCAAACGCGAATCGTCATAGAAACGGGTGCTCAATTCTGATGTTAGTCGAAATCGGCGTCGTCGCTCTGTCGGTGACGATCTTCGTCATCCTGGAACTCTACACGCTTGGCTGCAAGCGGATATAGCGCAATGCAATTCGACGACCTCTTAGGACTCGCACTCACCATCGCCGGCTTGGCGTATCTCATTTACGCGATGCTGCGTCCGGAGAAATTCTAGCATGACCGCCATCGGTTGGCTGCAAGCCATCGCGTTTTTCGCCATCATCTTGGCCCTAACGAAACCGCTAGGCCTTTACCTGGCTCGCGTGTTCGAAGGCGAGCGGACTTGGTTCTCGCCGTTGCTCGAGCCCGTCGAGCGTGCGATCTATCGGTTGTGCGGCGTGCGGGCCGACGAGGAGATGTCATGGGTCGTCTACGCCTTGTCCATGCTCGCATTCTCGGCGATAGGACTGGCCTATCTCTACGTATTGTTGCGGACGCAGAAATGGCTGCCGCTCAATCCACAGCATATCGACAACATGACTCCAGACCTGGCCTGGAACACGGCCGTCAGCTTCCTGACCAACACGAACTGGCAATTCTACTCCGGCGAGAGCGCGATGAGCTACCTTTCGCAGATGGCGGGTCTCGCGTGGCATAATTTCGTCTCGGCCGCCGTTGGAATCGCGATCGCGGTCGCGGTCGTGCGGGGCGTCGCACGGACTACTCTTACGACGCTCGGCAACTTCTGGGTGGATTTGACGCGAGCGACGCTTTACGTATTGCTCCCAATCTCCATCGTCGTCGGTCTCTTCCTCGTGGCGCAGGGCGTACCGCAGAACTTCAACGCGTATCAGGCCGTCCGCTCGCCGGAAGGCTTCTCGCAATCGATCACCGGCGGCCCGATGGCATCTCAGGAAGTCATCAAGGAACTCGGGACCAACGGCGGCGGCTTCGTGAACGCGAACTCGGCGTCGCCCAACGAGAACCCGAATCCGCTGACCAACTTGGTCGAGATGCTGCTGATCTTCCTGATCCCGGCCGGACTGGTCTACATGTACGGCAAGATGGTCAAGAATACGCGTCACGGCTGGGCGATCTTCGCCACGATGTCGATCCTGTTTTTTGCCGGCTTCGCGGTGGCGTATTGGGCCGAAGCGGCCGGTAATCCGATCGTCCATCAGCTCGGCGTCGCAGGCCCGAACATGGAAGGAAAAGAGTGTCGGTTCGGCGCCGGCGCGTCGGCTCTGTTCGCGACCGTTACGACCGATACGTCGTGCGGTGCCGTCAATGCCATGCACGATTCGTTCATGCCGCTGGGCGGACTCGTTCCGCTCGTGAACATGCAACTCGGCGAGATCGTCTTCGGCGGTACGGGCAGCGGCCTTTACGGGATGATCGTGTTCGTCGTGCTCACGGTTTTCATCGCGGGCTTGATGGTCGGTCGTACGCCCGAATATCTCGGAAAGAAAATCGAGCGCCGGGAGGTTCAGTTCGCCATTCTCGCCGTGCTCGTAACGC
>PMFP01000116.1 GCA_003155175.1 Vulcanimicrobiota bacterium | reverse complement strand
CCCGAGCCCGGACTCGAGAGGAGATTCACGACGAACGTGCCCGATTCGCGAAAACGCTCTCGCAACGCGGCCGCGAGTTCGTCGTTCTTATTGAGGATCGACTGCTCGATCGCAACGGTGTTCGTCATGAATCGGGGACCTCCATCGACACGAGTTGAAACTCCCGGCCGCGCACGATGCGGGGCGTTGGGCCGCCGCAGGCCGGACATCGCAAGATGAGACGTTCGAGCGTCTTTTCCTGGGCACAGCGCTCGCAGAAAACCGCGAGCGGCACCTCCTCGATTTCGAGGCGCGAGCCGGCGGCCACCGTATCGGCGCACGCCAGCTCCCACGAGAAACGCAGCGAGTCGCGCACGACGCCCGACATCGCGCCGACGCGCAGGCTCACGACGCTCACGCGCTCGATGCCGCGCTTGGCGGCTTGTTCGGAGACGCTGTCGAGAATGCCCATCGCGAGCGAGAGCTCGTGCACGCGGCGATCCTAGTCTCGCTACGCCGGCGGGTTTTGGGCCAGTTTTTGACCGAACCGGCGCGCGAAGGCAAAACCGAACTGCAAAGAGCGCTGCACGTCGGGATCCTTCATCATCGAGAGCATCCCGAAGACGGAGATGGTCCCCTGCGCCGACGCGGCTTCGCCGGTTGCTTCCACGGCGGATTTCGCGGCTTCGTCCACGAGCGCGACGGATCGATCCAGGAAGACGCTCGAATTGAGCAAGGCGCGCGTTTGGGGCGATTCCACGACGATGAAGAGGTCGTTGAGCAGTTGCACGAGCTTGCGCGGGTCTATGCTGCCCAGTTCTTTGATCGCTTCGGACGCGCGGCCGGTATCTTGGCCTCGCAGCTGCTGCACGAGCCCGTTGACGTTGTCGGCAAAATGCGGCGCGTGAACGAGAAAGCGTTCGAGCGCTTCGAGCATGCCGTTGACGCGTTCCAGCCGTCCGAGCAACACGTCGAGCGAGTCCGCCGTTTCGGCGTCTTGCAGTTTCTCCAAGAGGACTTGGAAGCTAGGCGACTCGCTGAGACGCTCGAGTTGTTCGACGGTGCGCGTCAAGCGATCGAATCCGCCGGTCTCTCCGCCGACGCGGCCGCGGACGTCGCCGATCGCGCGGTTGACGTTGTCGGCGATGTCGGGACCGCGTTTGAGCATCTGGCCGAACGTGTCGAGAAGATACTCGATCTCGGGCCCGCGCTCGGCGAGCGCCGCTAATTGCCGGCTGGATTCGCCGTCGATCGTGCTTGAGTTCGATACGCCGTTGGGGGCTGCGCTCATCGTGGACCGCCTTTGCAAAAAGTGTGCTGCGTTTTGCCGGAAAATGTAGCGAGCGTTCTTGCGTTTCGGATGTTCAACGTGTATATAATCTAGCATAACGAAAACCATCTGCACGTAGTAAGTGCAACCGAATATTCAGCGTGAGTCGCGCCTAAGTTCGGAGTTACATATCGCCAACTCGCGACCAGTCCAATTTCGTCCCTCTCACAACGCGGACGCGCAGACTCGGAGGACCGCATGGCAACGGTAGTTTGGCTTCATGGCGGAGCCTGTAACGGCAACACCCAGTCGTTTTTGAACGCCGAGGAGCCGACCGTCGTCGACCTCGTGACGGATTTCGGGATCGACATCATCTACCATCACTCGTGCATCCCGCTGATGGGCGAGCAGGCCAAATCCACGCTGATGGGCGTCCTGGAAAAGGGCGGCCCGGACATTTTCGTGATGGAGGGCACGGTCATCCAAGGACCGGGCGGCAGCGGCCGCTACGACATGTTCTTGGGCCGTCCGATGATGGAGTGGGTGCGCGACTACGCGGCCTCGGCGGCATTCGTCGTCGCGATCGGCGATTGCGCCTCATGGGGCGGCGTGCCCGCGACGGCGCCCAATCCGACCGACTCGATCGGACTGCAGTACCTCAAGGGGCAGCACGGCGGCTTCCTGGGCAAGGATTTTCGCAGCAAGGCCGGCTTGCCGGTCATCAACATCCCGGGGTGTCCCGCGCACCCCGATTGGGTGACGCAAGTGCTCGTCGCCGTCGCGAGCGGCCGGCTGTCGGACATCGCGCTCGACGATCTCCAGCGCCCGGCGACGTTCTTCAAGACGTTCACGCAGACGGGCTGTACGCGTCACCAGTATTTCGAGTTCAAACAATCCGTCAAGGAATTCGGCCAGGGCACGCGCTCGGGCTGTCTGTTTTACGAGCAAGGGTGCCGCGGATCGTTCACGCATTCGCCGTGCAACCGGATCCTCTGGAACCGTCAGTCCAGCAAAACGCGAGCCGGAATGCCGTGCATCGGCTGTACGGAACCGCAGTTCCCGCATCACGATCTCGCCGTCGGCACGGTGTTCAAGACGCCGCTGGCGTTCGACGTCGTCCCGAAGGAGCTGCCGCAAGGCACCGATCCGATCAGTTACTCGGCCCAAGCGGCGCTCGCTCGTGCGGTCGCGCCGAAATGGGTCCAAGAAGACATGTTCGTCGTCTAAGCGAGGAGAGAGCAGCACATGGGGCAAGTCGTTCAACTCGATGTCGGCGCGGTCGGACGTGTCGAAGGTGATCTCGACGTACGGGTAACGCTCGACGACGGCGTCGTCGTGGACGCCTGGACCGAAGCGAGCATGTTCCGCGGCTTCGAGATCATCCTGAAAGGGAAAGATCCGCAAGCCGGTTTGATCGTCACGCCGCGCATCTGCGGCATCTGCGGCGGCAGTCATTTGTACAAAGCGTGCTACGCGCTCGACACCGCCTGGGCGACGGAGGTGCCGCCGAACGCGACGCTGATCCGGAACATCGCGCAGGCCTGCGAGACGCTGCAGAGCATCCCGCGCTACTATTACGCGCTCTTCGCGATCGATTTCGTGAACAAGGCGTATGCGAAGACCAGCATGTTCGACGAACTGGTGAAGCGCAACTCGCCCTTCGTCGGGACGAGCTACGAGCCGGCCGTTCAAGTTTCGGCCAAGCCGGTCGAAGTCTACGCGCTCCTGGGCGGCCAGTGGCCGCACTCGAGCTTCATGGTTCCCGGCGGCGTGATGTGCGCGCCGACGCTGAGCGACGTGACCCGTTCGCTGGCATTGCTCGAATACTGGCGCACGAACTGGCTCGAGCCGATTTGGCTCGGCTGCAGCGCGGAACGCTGGATGGAGAACAAGAGCTGGGACGACGTGATGGCGTGGCTGGACGAGAACGAAAGCCACCGCAACAGCGACTGCGGCCTGTTCATCCGCTTCTGTCAAGAAGCGGGGCTCGACAAGATCGGCCGCGGGCCGGGCAAGTACATTACCGGCGGCACGTATTACGACCCGGAGCACTACACGCATCCGACCATTGACGGCCGCAACGCGGCGGTCATCCAGCAGAGCGGAATCTTCGACGGCAAGAATTTCCACCCGTTCGATCAGTCCCGCATCCGCGAGGATCACACGAACAGCTTCTTCCGGGGCAGCGGGGCGCTGCATCCGTTCGACGGCGTGACCGATCCCATCGATCCGGCCGAAGGCAAGCGCGAGAACAAGTACTCGTGGGCGAAGTCGCCGCGCTACGACGTGCCGGGCATGGGCTACATTCCGCTGGAGACCGGACCGCTCGCGCGGCAGATCAGCTCCGCGCAGACCGGCGGCGGAGCCTGGCAGGACACCGATCCGCTCTTCCTCGACGTGTTCAACAAGATCGGTCCGAGCGTGTTTACGCGGTTGCTCGCGCGCATGCACGAAGCGCCCAAGTACTACTTGCGCGTCAAGGACTGGCTCGGCCAACTCGACCTCAAAGAGAAGTTCTACATCAAGCCGCAAGAGCTCCCCGACGCGCAAGGCTTCGGGGGAACCGAGTCGGCACGCGGAACGCTCTGCGATTGGATCCGCATCGAGAACGGCAAGATCGCGAATTATCAGGTGGTCACGCCGACGGCTTGGAACATCGGGCCCCGCGACGGCAAAGGCAACCGCGGCCCGATCGAAGAGGCGCTGGTCGGAACGCCCGTCAAGAACAACGACGATCCGCTCGAGCTGGGCATCATCGCGCGCAGCTACGATTCGTGTCTGGTCTGCACCGTGCACGCCTACGACGCGAAGACGCACAAAGAGATCGCACGGTATCGAACCGGCGCCCTCGTCTAACGGCGACGTCGTCGTCGTCGGCTGCGGCAATTTGGTCCGCAGCGACGACGGCGTCGGGCCGATGCTCGTGCGCCACATTTGGGAAACCGGCGTTCCGGACGGCGTGCGCCTGGCCGACGGCGGAACGGCCGGCATGGACGTCGCGTTTCAGATNNGGCATGAACCTGCACTCGTTTCGCTGGGATCACGCGCTTGCGTTCGGCCGCTGGCTGCTCAAGGAGAACTTTCCCGAGCGCGTGACGGTGTTTCTCATCGAAGCAAAGAGCCTCGAACCGGGCGTCGGGCTGACTCCGCCGGTCGAGAAGGCCATGCACGAAGTCGCGGGCGAGCTCGTCCGCCGGTACAGCGCCGTTGCCGCCGTACCCCGGCGTGAGTGGATTCGACCGTAATGCGATTCGCGCGTACGCGCGGATCGAGCGCGAGGACGGCATGTGGGTCGTGTACCTCGACGTGCTCTTCGTGGACGGGTTCGCGCACCGCCGCATCGCCGCATATCCTTCGCGCGAAAAAGCCGAAACGGCGGCCAAGTGGATGCAGCGCGTCGCCGACCGCGATTTGGAGGGTCCGCCCAGTGGATTGTAGCCCGTGCTGACGCCGCAGCCGCTCGGAATCTGGTCCGGTCCGGCGGGCGAACTGCTGTTGCCCAAAACGGGCGCGGACGACGGCNNGCGGGCGAACTGCTTTTGCCGGAGACCGGCGCGGACGACGGCGCGGCGCTCGCGCGCGTGCTGCGCGGAGACCTCACCGATTTGCCCGCGGCGTGGGCGTTCTTCGGGCATGCGGTGCGGGGCGAAGCCGACGAGGCGCTGGCGGCGGTCGCGGGCGACGACGTCGTGGCGGAGTACAACCGCTTCGTGTTTACGTCCGAGCGCGAAGCATACGACGATTTGCGCCTGCGCGCGACGAGCGACCTGGCGCTGCTGCTGCGGTTGGCCGCGTACCGGCGCGGTTTCGTCGCGACGCCGCCGGTCTCGCACGCCGAGGATCCGGT
>PMFP01000020.1:951-7094 GCA_003155175.1 Vulcanimicrobiota bacterium | reverse complement strand
TTTTACTCGAGATCGTCGAGGCGGTGCGCGGCGTGTGGCTGGACGATCTTCCGTTGCTCGTTCGCATTTCGGCCAGCGACTGGACCGAAGGCGGCTGGAGCATTGACGACTCGGTGCGTCTGGCGATCGAGCTGCGCGGACGCGGCGTGGATCTCATAGACTGCTCGTCGGCGGGCAACGTCGTCGTGCCGATTCCCGTCGAGCCGGGCTATCAGGTTCCGTTCGCCGCGCGCATTCGCAACGAGGCGAATATCCCGACTGCCGCCGTCGGTCTCATCACGCAGGCGCATCAGGCGGAGACGATTCTCGAGGCCGGCGATGCCGACATGGTGTTTCTCGCTCGCGAACTGCTGCGCGATCCGTACTGGCCGTTGCACGCGGCGCTCGAACTCGGCGTAGACCTCGAATGGCCGAGACAGTATCTGCGCGCGAAACCCGCGCTTGCCGTTCGCTAGACGAGCATCGCCTCGGCGTAGGCTTGATCTTCGTTCCAGCCGACGCCCTCTTGCATGAGCCGTGCGAGCTCTCCGGCGCCGAGCGCTTCCCTTAGCGCAAGCGTCATCTTGTCGTACTCTTGTTGCTCGGTGTATTCGCGTATGACCTCGAGTTCGCCGAGGCGCTTGTCAACGTATCCCATCAAGCGCGCCGCGCGTCGCCAAGTGTCGTCCGCCGGAGAATTGCCAGCCGGCTCGAGCGCCGCGACGGCAGCGAGATGCTGGAGTAAAAACGCCGTCCATACGCCGGCTTGCGCGTCGCGGCTGACCGCGAGCCCTTCACGCCCGCGCACCCGCGCCTCGTCGTAGCGTTCCAGCGCTACGAAATATGCGGCCAAATTGCTCAAGGCAACCGCCATGTGTCTGGGTGCTTTGAGCTCGCGGTGCGTCTCAAGCATATCGCCGGCGAGGCGAACGGCGGTTTCCGGGTCGCCGGTTTTGAACTCATCCTCCGCAAGGTTCCCTGCCTGAACCGCCGCACTGCGCTCGTCTCCAGCGGATCGCGCCAGGGCCATTGCTTCTGAGTATCGGGCACGTGTCGCGCCGATGTCATTGCTGTTCATGCCTTCCCAGCTCGCCAATTGGCCGAGAATGCCGGCCTTCAGTTTGGGCAGGCCGAGCGTCTGGGCTTGGGCGAGCGCCTCGCGCAGGAGCGCGCCCGCCTCGTCGGATCGCTCGGGGTCAAAGATGAGCGCGCTTCCGCGCCATGATTGGGCCTCGGCGATCCCGAGCGTATCGCCGATTGCTCGAAAGTGATTCAGGGCGCGTTCCGCAGCAACGTAACTTGCCTTACGTTGTGTCAGAACGCCGTTGAGCATCGCTTCCGCGAGCGCTATTCGGGCTAGGGTGAGATCCGACGTGGAGGCGTCCGTAAGTTCGTCGGCCGTGCGAAGCCAACGGCAGCCCTCCGCCGGCGCGAAGAAAAACCACATGCGTCGCATCGCCGCGGCCAGATGCTGCCCGAGTGCGACGTCGCCTCGCGCGCCGAGCGACCACTCGAGCGCGGCGCGCCANNTAAAGTGTGGCAAGCTCTTCGGCGAGGGCCAGAAACGCCGACGCATGCCTCTGGGCGGTAATCGGGTATTCGCCCTGCTCGGTGAGCCGCTCGCGGGCGTATTGCCGCATGGATTCCAAGAGACGGTAGCGCGTCCCGTTGCCGGCGGGCTCGGCGTGCACGAGCGACTTATCCAGCAGAGACGAAAGCAAGTCCAGGACGGCAATTTCGTCAATGGTGTCGTCGCTGCAGACGGCGCTCGCGCTCTCGAGTGTGAATCCGCCGGCAAAGACGGCGAGCTTGCGGAAGAGCGTTCGTTCCTCGGCGGAGAGCAGATCGTAGCTCCAGTCCACGAGGGCACGCATGGTCTGCTGGCGCGGCAGCGCTCGCCGGTTTCCACCGGTGAGGAGTCGGAAGCGCTCGTCGAGCTTCTGCGCCAGCTGTTGCGGCGAGAGTACCTTCACGCGCGCGGCCGCAAGTTCGATCGCGAGGGGAATGCCGTCGAGACGCCGGCAGATCTCGGCGACGTGGGGCGCGTTCTCGTCGGAGAAGGCGAACCGGCCGTCCGACGCGATCGCGCGATCCACGAACAACGCGATCGCACCGTACTCCAGCTCGGCGCCGGCGCGCACGTTGTCGCTCGCGGCCGGAACCGGTAGTGACGGCATCCGATACACGCGCTCGCCCGCGATGTTCAATCCCTCGCGGCTCGTCGCGAGGACGCGTACGTCGGTGCAGCCGAGCAGGATCGCGTCAATGACGTTGCGGGCTTCGTCAATGACGTGCTCGCAGTTGTCGAAGATCAGCAACAGATTCTTTCGCTTCAGAAACGTAAGCACCGTATCGAGAACCGGCCGGTTCGCTTCGCCTTGCACGTTGAGCGCCTGCGCGACGGCGCTCGCCACCAGCGACGGGTCCGTGATCGGCGCCAGCTCGACGAGCCAGACGCCGTCGCCCGCACCATCGAGGAGGTCGCCTCCGACTTGGATCGCGCAGCGCGTCTTGCCGGCGCCGCCCGTGCCGACGAGCGTCACGAAGCGATGGTGCCCGAGCAGTTCGACGATCTCGGCGACCTCGTTGTCGCGCCCGACGAACGAGGTCAATTGCGGCGGCAGATTGTTCGGCAGCTGGTCGAGCGAACGAAGCGCGGGGAACTCCTGCGGCAAATCGGCGGCGACGAGCTGGTAGACCTGCTCGGGTTGTGCGAGATCTTTGAGCCGGTGCGTTCCCAGATCGCGAAGGCTGCTCTGCACCGGCATGGTGCCCTGAAGCAAGTCCGTCGCCGTGCCCGAAACGAGCACCTGGCCGCCGTGACCGATCGCGAGCAGCCGCGCGACGCGATTGACGGCGGGGCCAAAATAGTCGCCGTCGCGTTCGCTCGCGCTGCCGGTGTGCAGCGCCATGCGCACGCGGATGCCCCCGACGCCGGAAAAATCTTCACCCGCGAGCTTGCGCTGTGCCTCGAGCGCGGCGGCGATGGCCTCTTCGGGGAGCGCGAAGGCCGCGTAGAACGCGTCGCCCACCGTCTTGAAGACGTACGCGCCGTGCCGTTCGAGGGCGTCTCGTACGATCGCGTCGTGGCGCGCCACCGCCGTGGCCATCGCCGCGCGATCGCGCTCCCACCGCTCGGTGCTGCCCTCCACGTCGGAGAACAGGAAGGTCACGGTGCCCGTAGGCCGTGCGGATGGCGCCGGCCCGGGTCCGACTGTGGTCTCCATGGCCGGGACTTTTCTCTCGCCCTCCTATCTTCCCGGTCTGGGCTCAGCGGCGGCATCGCACGAAAAAAGGCCCCGCCGAAGCGGAGCCTTTTCTTTCTTACGAGGGCGGTGCTTACGGGTCGAGCGTGCCGATCAACTGCGCCGCGCCTTTGGTGTCCACGGCGAAGATCGAGAGATGCGCGCCGGCCGGAATCGCCGACGACGTGTCGGCGGCGAGTTGCTGTTGCGCCGCCGTCTTGTTCTGCAACGGCGCCGCGAGCTGCGACGGCGTCGCGGTGATGAGCGTGGTGAAGTTTCCGCCGCCCGCCGGGACTCCGGCGGCGAAGCCGATCGCGGCGGGCAAACCGCCGGGCAGCGGCGAGAGGAAGTATTGTCCGCCGCTGACTTTACCGCTCGCGGCCGGTCCGCTCGTCGAGGTCGAGAGCGAGAAGCCGAAGAGCTGCGGGATGGATGCGGGCGCGGGCTTGGACGAGTCGTAGACGCCGACGCCGACCGGGCTGACGGCCGACTGCACGTACGGCGATGCGTGGTGGACGATCAACGCGGTCTGTCCCGACGTTTCCGCCGGCTCGACGAAGTTGACGAACTGCAGCGTGTGCTTGGCGAGCTGGCCGCCCACGGCGATGCTGTATTGCGTGGAGCCTGCGACCGTCACGTTCTCGGTCGCTGCGGGGGCCGTCGTGCTCGGCGATCCCGCCGGTGCGATCACGTCTACCGTGTACTGGCCGGCCGGAACGTTGAGGTAGTCCGTGATCTGCGGATAGGCGGCCTTCGCGACCGTCGGCGTGCCCGGCCGCGACGTGCCGGAAGGATACACGTAGATGTCCACCGGGCCCGCGTCGGGCGAGCCGTGGATGGCGCGAACCTGGGCTAGGCTCGGTGCGGGTGTGGGTGTGCGAAAAGGGCTCGTATTCGAGCTGGAATTGCAGGCGCCCAGCGCGAGCGACGCCGCGGCAACTGCCGCCACTGCCACTCCGCGCAAGAGCGGATGGAATGATTTCAAGACGTGTCCTCCTTAGCGTACGCTGCCGCATTGGGGCGGCATACGGCCCTAACGGACGGAGGGGCGCTTTGGATTGCCCTGGACAAGGGCGAATTTGGGCTAAGCTTCGGAGGCGAAGTTCCGGTGGGGCAAGACGCAAAGCGAGCTACACGGCTTCGCGCGCGCGTTCGAAAGCCTCGTCGAAGTAGTAGACGTCGCGCGCGTCCAGCGCGTCGGCCGCGAGCGTCAGGTCGGCCGTCAGCGCCCGGAGTTCGCGCACGATGTTCGCGCGGTTGGCTTGCAAGATGTCGTGCCACATGGCCGGATTCGAGCGGCTCAGACGCACGAGCTCGCGCGCCGTCGGCCCGCAGTAGGGCACGATGTCGTCGGCATGCTCGTGTCCGGCCAACCGTGCGGAAAAGACGGTTGCCAAAATTTGAGGCACGTGCGACGTCAGCGCGACGATCGCGTCGTGCCGATCGGCATCAACCGCGACCGGTTGCGCGCCCAAGCCCGAGATAAAGCGCTCCGCGCGTTCGTCGAGCTGCGCGTCGGACGTGGGAACGTAGAGCCACGTCTTCTCGGCGAAGAGATCGGCAGCGGCCGCGCCGGGGCCGCTGCGTTCCGAGCCCGCCATCGGATGCGACGCAACGAAGTTGGGCAGCCCCTGGGCGGACCGCACGACCGGGCCTTTTACGGACGCGACGTCGAGGACGAGCGACGCCCGCGGTGCGTTCGCGCCGCGCATGCGCGCGAGCTCGAACAAGGTGCCGCGCAGATGCGAGGCCAGCACGATGACGTCGCTGTCGCGGTACAAGTCTTCGAGCGTCACGGCGGCGCCGATCGCTCCGCGTTCGACCGCGCGAGTGCACGCCGCCGCGTCCACGTCGTGTCCCGTCACGGACCATCCGAGCTCGGATAGGCGCAGGCCGACCGACGAGCCGATCATGCCGGTGCCGACGATGCCCGCGGTCTTGCGCGTCATCGCGCGGAGTCGGCGGTGAGGTCGGGCCGCAACGCGCGCGCGCCGTCCAAGTAGACGTGGTTGATCTCGTTCTGGGCCAGCGTGGTGTTGACGTGCATCAGCACGCGAATCACGCGCGGCATCGAGCCGGGAACTTCGATCTCGCAGAAGTGCAGCATCGGAACGTGCACCCAGCCCATCTCGCGCGCGCTCAAGGCCGGAAAGGCCGCGCGCAGATCCGTAGTCACGCTAAAGAGCACCGACGCGATGTCGTCGAGCTCCACGCGGTTTTGCTGCGTCATGGATGCGAGGAGACGCTGGGTCGCCTCGTAGATCTCGCGGGCGTCGTCGGCGTTGACCGTAATCGCTCCGCGAATTCCGCGCATCACGATAGCACCAGCGGCGCGCCGTCGATCGGAATGGACTCGAGCTCCGCCATGACGTCAGCGAACTCGTCGAACGTGAGCGCCTGGTCTTTGTCGCTCTTGGCCTCGGGTGGATTGGGGTGGACTTCAACCAAGATGCCGTGCGCGCCGACGGCTTTGGCCGCGCGGCAGAGCGGCCGGATCCAGCGGCTTACGCCCACGCCGTGGCTCGGGTCCACGAGTACCGGGAGATGCGAACGTTCGCGCAGCACCGGAATCGCCGAGAGATCGAGCGTGTTGCGCGTCGCGGGTTCGAACGTGCGGATGCCGCGCTCGCACAGGATCACGTTGGGATTGCCTTCGGCCATGACGTACTCCGCGGCGGCCATCAGCTCGTCCAGCGTCGCCGAGAGGCCGCGCTTGAGCAGCACGGGCCTTCCCGTTCGTCCGACGGCCTTGAGCAGATCGAAGTTCTGCATATTGCGTGCTCCGATTTGCAGCACGTCGATTTGACTTGCCATGCGCTCGACCTGGTCCGTCGTCATGACTTCGCTCACGGTCGGCATGCCGGTCGCGCGTCCCGCCTCCGCGATCATCTCGACGCCTTCCCAGCCCAGGCCCTGAAA
>PMFP01000020.1:0-914 GCA_003155175.1 Vulcanimicrobiota bacterium | reverse complement strand
ACGCGCGGAAGCGCGCTGTCGAACGTGACGGAGATGGGTTGCGGGCGCCACGTGTCGCGCGACGGCGCGGCGGCTGCCGTACGCAGGGGGGCGGCGTCGCCTCGCGCCGGGTCGCCGGCATGCGCGTTGTAACTCCCGAGCACCGTCAGCGTCGCCGCTTCGCGCCGTGTCACGCTCAGCGCATCGACGACGCGCGGATCGGTCAAGTCGCCCTCGAAATCGAGGTAGAAGACGTGGTCGGTACCGTGTCCGAGACGCGGTTTCGATTCGATCTTCGAAACGTTGACGTCGTGCCGCGCGAACTCCGCCAAGCAGCGAACGAGCTTGCCCGGTGCGTCGTCAATGCTGAAGATGGCCGACGTCTTGCGCGCCGAGGACGGTTGCCAAGCCGGAACGCCGTTCGCGCCGGCGGGATGCGGCGCGCGCACGATCAGAAATCGCGAGTAGGTGTTTGGATGGTCGCCGCAGTTGGACGCTAGTTCGATCAGGTCGTAGATCTGCGCGGCGGCGGCGGGGGCTAGACCCGCGACCGCCGGGTTTCCCAGACGTGCGACGTCGCGCGCGGCGACGCCGGTGTCCTCGCACGGGATCGCGCGGGCCAGCGGCAGCGCCGCNNTCGGCGAGCGGATTGAGGCTGAACTCGGCGACCAGATCGTAGGCTTCGCGAACCGTTCCGACGATGGCGTTCTCGATCGGCACGATGCCGATGTCCGCGCGCGAGCTCGCGACGGCGACCGCGACGTCGCGGTACGTCGGCACGCCGAGCGTGGTCGCCTCGACGCCCTCGTCCTGGAGGAAGCGGCGCACGGCCAGTTGCGAGTAGGCGCCGTCCACGCCTTGAAAAGCTGCGATCATGTCGTCCCGTTTAGCGGCTGCCAAGAAAGACAAACGAGCCTCGCCGGTCGGCGAGGCTC
>PMFP01000143.1:317-3457 GCA_003155175.1 Vulcanimicrobiota bacterium | reverse complement strand
TGCGAAACGCGGGGCGCGCGTCGTCGGAGCTGAGCAGGCGCCAGATCTCGCGGCAGACCGTGCCGTGCGAATCCTCGTCGGCGATCATTAACGAGGCGAAGAGTGCCTGCTGGCGCGCCCGGGCGTGCGCGAGCGCCTCCGCGAGCATGTCGTCCTTGGATTTAAAGTAGTAGAGGAGCGTGCGGGGGCTGGCGCCGACCGCCTCGCCGAGCGGCCGCAGGGAGAGTTCGGCGATGCCGTGCTCCTGCGCGTAGTCCACCACGCGCTCCAGGAGCGCGGAGCGATGGGCCTGGTCCGCCGTGCGTGCCATGCCGGAACCGTAGCATATATGAAACGGTCGTTTCAAGTATTCGGTCCTTGACAGTTGTCAATTTACGGGCGTAGGCTTCGGAGGTGAGCACCTTTGCCGAACGCCTCAACGCCGCCATGGAAGCGGCCGGCCTCTCCGCCTCCGAACTGGCCGAACAAGCCGGCGTGACCGAGTCCGCCATCTCGCTCTTGCGCGCCGGGCGGCGCGAACCGTCGTACCGCACCCTCGAGCGTTTAGCGCGCGTCTTTCCCGACGTGGTGCCGGAGGCGGGAGACCCGCCGCGCTCGCCGTTCGACTCGATCGAAGAGGCGATCGCCGACGTTCGCGCCGGCAAGATGGTCGTGGTGCTCGACGACGAGGACCGCGAGAACGAAGGCGATCTCGTCATGGCCGCGCAGATGATCACGCCCGAGGCGATCAACTTCATGCGCCGCGAAGCCGGCGGCCTCATCTGCGTTGCGCTGCCGGGGCGCCGCTTGGACGAACTGCAGCTGCCGCAGATGGTCAACGACAACACGGCCGTCCACGAAACCGCGTTCACCGTCTCGGTGGAAGCGCGCGGCGTCACGACGACGGGCATCTCGGCGCAGGATCGCGCGGCCACCATCAAAGCGCTGGTGGATCCCGAGACGCGGCCGTCGGATCTATTGCGTCCGGGTCACACGTTTCCGCTGCGCGCGCGCGACGNNCTCGTGACCGTCAAAGACCTCATCGCGCATCGCATGCGGACCGAAAAACTCGTCGAGCGCGTCGCGGAGTTCAAGTTGCCGACGACGATGGGCGACTGGAAGGGCCTGGCGTACGAATCCACGATCGACGGGATGACGCACGTGGCTCTGGTGATGGGCGAGATCGGCGACGGCAAGAATTTGCTCGTACGCGTCCACTCCGAGTGTTTGACGGGCGACGCGCTGCATTCGATCCGCTGCGACTGCGCGGCGCAGCGCGACGGCGCGATGGAGGTCATTGCCAAGGAGGGGCGCGGCGTCCTCGTCTATCTGCGTCAGGAAGGCCGCGGCATCGGACTGGCCAACAAATTGCGCGCCTACGAANNAAGATCTTCGGGCTGGAAGGCTACGGGCTCAAGATCGTTGGCCGCGTGCCGATGCAGACGACGCCGACCAAACACAACAAGCGCTACATGGCGACCAAGCGCAGCAAACTCGGCCACATGTTCGACGACACCGTCGCGTCGTGAAGCCGCCCCAATCGAACGGGACGCACGAGAAGCCCAAGTGCGAGGGTAAACGGTTCGCGCTGGTCGTGGCGCGATTCTATCGCGAGCTGACCGACGATCTCGTGGACGGCGCGACGCGCGCGCTGCGCGACTGCGGCGTGCGCGACGAGGACGTNNCTGATCGACCTCGATCGCTACGACGCGCTGGTCGCGCTCGGCGTCGTGATTCGCGGCGAGACGCCGCACTTCGACTTCGTCGCGGGAGAGTGCGCGCGCGGCATCATGGACCTGCAGCTCGAGACGGGCGTTCCCATCGGCTTCGGCGTGCTCACGACCGAGAACCAAGCGCAGGCGGAAGAGCGCGCCGATCCGTCACGCGGCGACAAAGGGTACGGNNGACCAGCGCGCGCTTCCGCACGAGGTCCGGTACGAGCGGGCTGCGACGGTGGATCAGGTCGTGGACGCGATCACGACCCTGGCGGTGCGCGGGGCGCCGTGCATCGGCGTGTTCGGGGCGTACGGAATCGCGCTGCTCCGCGCGGGCGAGAGCGACGACGCGGCGTTTGCGCGCGTGGCCGCGCGCGTGCGCGAGGCGCGGCCGACGGCGGTGAACCTGGCGTGGGCGGTGGACCGCGTGCTGGCTTCCGACGACATGATGGATGAAGCCAAAGCGATTCACGACGAGCAGCGCGTCATCGATCGCGCGATTGCCGAGGCCGGGCTGGAACTGATCGGCAAGGGCGCGCGCGTGCTGACGCACTGCAACACGGGACCGATCGCGACCGCCGGCGGCGGCACCGCGCTGGGTGTGGTGATCGAAGCGCAACGCGCGGGGAAGCACCCGCACGTGTTCGTGGACGAGACGCGTCCGCTGTTGCAAGGCGCGCGGCTGACGTATTTCGAGCTCGAGCGGGCGGGCGTGGACGCGACCTTGATGGTGGACGGCGCTGCCGCGATTGCGATGAGCCGGCGCGGCATCGACCTGGTGATCGTCGGCGCGGACCGCATCGCGCGCAACGGCGATACGGCCAACAAGATCGGCACCTACGGCCTGGCGATTCTAGCCGCGCATCACGGCATTCCGTTCTACGTCGCGGCGCCGCGCTCGACGTTTGATTTCTCGCTAGCGAGCGGCGACGAAATTCCCATCGAGGAGCGGGCCGCGAGCGAAGTCGGTTCGTTCGGTGCGACGCGCGTCGCGCCGGAGAGCGCGAAGGTCTACAATCCCGCGTTCGACGTGACGCCGGGTCATCTGGTGACGGCGTTCGTCACCGAGTACGGCCTGGTGCGCCCGCCGTACGTCGAGTCCATTCCCGATTTGGAATTGCGCCCGCGTTTGGTGCTGNNGATTCGAGGGCGGCGAGGCGTTCGTCGACGCGGTGTCTCCAGGATCGCGTTCCACGAACTTCGCCGTCGATCGAGGTAAGGCGAGTCTCTACCGATAGAAGGCGACCGTCTACCGTCGAAAGACGACCCTCGACCCGATCAAAACGGGCGTCAACCTGTGAAAACCCGTACATCATTGCGCCGTGGAGGTCTACGAGTGCGCGGCTGACGTCCGCGACGGCGCGGTTGGTTTCCTCGACGGTGCGGCTGAGGTTCGCGACGGTGCGATTGGTTTCCGCGACGGTGCGGTTGGTTTCCTCGACGGTG
>PMFP01000143.1:0-306 GCA_003155175.1 Vulcanimicrobiota bacterium | reverse complement strand
CTTCGGGTATCCACAGGTTTCTTAGTCGGAGTCGTCTTCGAGGGTCTTGCCTTCGACGATGGCTCGGCGGCCCGACTCGATGAGGTCGAGGCCGAACCCGATGCGGTTGAGCTCGACGTCGTCGATGTCGCCGCGGTCGCGCAGATCGGCGTAGAGCTTGCGTTCGGCGCCGACCGCGTTCGATTTGAAGTATTCGAGATGGCCGTACATGATTGGCGATTCGTTTGCGACGAGCTCGCGCTCGGCATCGCCCCGGCTCGCTGGTTTCGAGCCGAGCTTGCGGAGCAGCCACGGCAGCGTCGAGCT
>PMFP01000103.1 GCA_003155175.1 Vulcanimicrobiota bacterium | reverse complement strand
TCCGTGACGGCCCGGCGTGGCGGATGGACGTCGAAGCGATCGTTGCCCAAGACGACCGCGCCGCGGTCGCGTATCGCTTCGGCATCAAGCGCGAGGGCGAGCTCTGGCACGAGCGTGCGGGCTGCGCCTTCGTGCGCTGCCGCGACGGTGCCGTCGCCGAGTGGCGCGAATATCAGAGCGATGGTCTATAGCGGCTGGTAGGCCGCGTACGCTTCGTCCAGGAGTTCGACGACGTGCGCGACGCGCGCGTCGCTGCCGTCGGCGCGCAGCCCGGCCGCAACCTGCATCGCGCATCCGGGATTCGCGGTGGCAACGATGTCGGCGCCGGTTTCCCGAATGTTCTCGACCTTGCGGCGCTGCAGGCGACCCGCCATGTCGGGCTGCGTGAGATTGTAGACGCCGGCGCTTCCGCAGCAGACGGCGCTTTCGTTCATTTCCACGAGACGCAAGCCCGGGATCTTGCCGAGCAGCCGGCGCGGCGCGGCGGTAACGCGCTGTGCGTGGGCGAGATGACAGGGCTCCTGGTACGTCACGTCCGCGTCGATCCGGCCGATGCGGTCGTCGAGCTCGAGGCCGTCCAGCACCTCGGTGACGTCGCGAACGCGCGAGGAGAAGCGCCGCGCGCGTTCGTGCCACGCGGGATCGCCGGTGAAAAGATCCGCATACTCCTTGAGCATCGAGCCGCAGCCGGCGGCGTCGACGACGTAGACGTCCGCGCCGGAATCCTCAAAAGCGACGATATTTTTCCGCGCGAGCTCGCGCGAGACGTCCGGCTCGCCGGCGTGAATCGCGATCGCGCCGCAGCAGCCCTGCGCGGCCGGAACGACGACGTTCAGCCCGCCTCGAACCAGCATGCGAACGGCGGCATCGTGAACCTGCGGAAAAGCGACGGGCATGATGCAGCCGACGTGCAGAAAGGCCGTGCCGACGGCGTCGCGCGCTTCGATCCGGCGGCCGTCCGCAAGAAAGAATCGCGACGAGATTCGCGGTGCGAGTTTCGCCGCGTCGCCCAAACCAAATACGGAGGCCAGGCCGTCCAGGCCCGTGCGCTGCGCAAAGCGCACCAGCGAAGCGGCGGCCCGGAAAAGCGACGGCTTGGCGAAGAGCTGTTGGAACACCAGCCATCGGCCAAAGCGCGTGCGCGCGTCCTGCGAAGGGGCGCGTTCCTCCTGGATCTGCGCGCGGGCGTCCTCCAGCAATCGCCCGTAGGGTACGCCCGAGGGGCAAACGGCCTCGCAGGCGCGGCAATCCAAGCACTCGGACATTTGGTGGAGAAAGCCGGGGCTGGTCAGGTCCAGCCCGCCCTCGGCGACCGATTTGATCAGACTAATCCGGCCGCGAGGTCCGGACGTTTCTGTCATAGTTTCCAGGTAGGTCGGGCAGGTCTGCAAGCAAAGCCCGCACCTTATGCAGCGATTGTAGTCCACGGCCGACATGTCCGGGCGGGTTCGCGCTGCAAGACCCCAAGCTCTTTCACGCGAACGTCCCTCACCCAGACGATTTACATCGAGCCGCGAACGGGCGGCTCGTTCCGGAGGTTCCACCCGTGGCAGACGCCGCCATCGCCGAATATCAACTCAGCACCGAAGGCAAGCTCAAGCATTTTGTGGTCGAAGTCCTCGAGAAGAGCGGCGTCGCGCGGGATCGCGCAAAGGTCGTCGCCGAGGTTCTGGTCGCCGCCGATTTGCGCGGCGTTGAGTCGCACGGCGTCGCCCGGCTCGAACCGTACTACGTCGGTCGCATCCGCGCGGGCCACTTAAACCCGAAGCCGAACTACCAGATCGTGCGCGAGACGGAAACGACCGTGCTCTACGATGCGGACAACGGCCTAGGCCATCCTGTCGGCAAGCTCGCGATGGCGAAGGTCATCGAAAAAGCCGCCAAGCACGGCTCGGCGTTCGGCGCGGTGCGGAATTCGAACCACTTCGGCATCGCCGGCTACTACGCGATGCTCGCGCTCGACCACGACATGGTCGGCATGGCGTCGACCAATTCCGTGAAGTACGGCGCGCCGACCTTCGGCAAGGACGTGATGCTCGGAACCAATCCCCTGGCATTCGCCGTCCCGGCGGGCAAGGAGCCCAGCTTCGTCTTCGACTTTGCGACGACGACGGTGCCGAAGGGAAAACTTGAAGTCTACAAACGCAAGAACCGTCCGCTCGAGACCGGGTGGGCGATCGACGAACTGGGCGAATCGACGACCGACCCGGATGCGGCGCTGCGCGGCGCGCTGCTTCCGCTCGGCGGATTCGGCGTCTCGCACGGCGGACACAAGGGCTACGGCCTCGGGCTGCTGGTCGACATTCTCTGCGGCGTGCTCTCGGGCGGCGCGTTCGGTCCGTCACTACCCGTCGCGACGGAAAACAAGGCAGGCGCGATCTCGCACTGGTTCGGCGCGTTTCGCGTGGATGCGTTCCGCGACGTCGCCGAGTTCAAGGCCGATATGGACAAGGAACTGCGCTACTTTAAAGACAGCCACGCGGCGCCAGGGCAGTCGCGCGTCTACGTTGCCGGCGAGATCGAGCACGAGAACACGCTCCGCCACCGCGAGAGCGGCGTCCCCGTGCATGTCAAAGTTTGGGACGGCTTACAGAAACTCGCGAGCGAGCTCTCAATCCCGTTCGATCTTGGCCGATAGCGGGGGCATGAGCTCGACCCCGGACCATCGGCACGTTCCCGACAACATTCACGTGAACGTTGCCTCGCCGGCGGGAGCCTACACGGTCGGCAACGTCTCGTTCTTCCGGTACATCGTCCGGCTGGCCGAATTCGCGTTGCCGCTGACCTTGGCGGATCGCGAGGCGATTGCGATCCTCGACGCAATCCCGCACGCGTTCGAAGCCGACGAAGACGTTCCGATGATCTCCGGGCGCGGCTGGCGTATCGTGCCGGCTCAAGGCGATCTCGACTGGCCGGTTCTTGAGGCGACTCCCCAGCGGTTGCGTTCCGCGCTCGAGCGCGCGCAGTCGCTGCTCTGGACGCACGCGGCCGCGTTTCCCGTCAACGCGCGCGAGATGTCGGCCATCGAACACGAACTCGACCTGGTCTTCGGCGTCCTCATGCGGGCCGAGGCGGGCGGCTTCGTCGTGAACGTTTCTTACGTAGCGTAAGGCGAAATCCGGTGATCGTCGCGGAGTTCGGGTTGCGCGGCGCCGGCGGCGAGCCCGTCTCCTTCGAACGGACGGTTCATTCGCACGGACTGGCGGCGCTCGCCCCGGCGACCATCCGCCCGGCCACCGCGGCCCTCCCGCTGGCTTACCACCGCACGCTCTCGGCCGCCGGCCGCATCGTCGAAGCGACCTTGCGCGAACGTAGCGGACGCCTGGTCGTCGAGACGCGGCAGCAGATCGGGAAGAAGGCCGCCGCCGAGGTCGCCGGCGCGGCGCGGCGGATGTTCCGTCTCGACGACGACCTGGCGCCGTTCTACCGTCGGATCGCCTCCGACGCGCGCCTGTCGTGGGCGGCTGCCGGTGCGGGCCGGATCCTGGCCAGTCCGACGGTGTTCGAGGACGTCGTCAAGACGCTGTGCACGACGAATTGCGCGTGGTCGGGGACGGTGCGCATGACGCAGGCCCTCGCGAGCTTGGGCGGGGGCGCTTTTCCGGACGCGGGCGCGATCGGGTCGGCGCCGGCATCGTGGTTCAGAGACGTCGCGCGGATGGGCTATCGCGGGCCGTACCTGCACGAGATCGCACGCGAGGTACGCGCCGGCCGGCTGGATTTCGAAGAGCTGCTGCCAGCGCGCGGAAAGTCCGACGCACAGGTCGAGGAGATCTTGCTGGCGTTACCCGGCGTCGGTCCGTATGCGGCGGCCCACATCATGATGCTGCTGGGCCGGAACCGCCGATTGGTCCTCGACTCCTGGACGCGGCCGTCCTATTTGCGGCTGGCGAAGAAGAAGCGGGCCCGCGATTCGTCCATCGAGCGCGCGTTCGCGCCGTACGGCGAGTACGCAGGGCTTGCGTTCTGGCTCTTCCTAACGCGCGACTGGGTCGGCGACGACGCATAACGTTGCGCGGGGTTCCTGACACAACAAGGGCACGCTTGATGCCGTGTCGATAATCTCCCCTTAATCGCTCGCGCACCCGAGGGAGATTGAATCGAATGCACCGTTGGCTTCGCGCAATCTGCTGCTCCGCCGCGATCGCGGCAATCGTTCCGATCCATGCGCTCGCCGGGACGACCGGCGGCGTCGTCGGCCGTGTGACCGACGCCAAGTCACAGGCTCCGGTGGCCGGCGTCACCGTGACGGCAGCCTCCCCATCGCAAACGGCGACGGCGGTTACGGACGCAAGCGGGCAGTTCCGATTTCTTTCCCTCGCTCCGGACACGTACACGGTGAGCCTGGATAAGCAGGGCTATACCGGCGTCTCGCAACCGGGCGTTTCGATCTTCGCCGATCAGGTCCAGACGCTCAACGTCGCGTTGACCCCAAGCCTGACCGAAATCGCGCATACGACGTCGCGCTCGGCCTCGGATCTGCTCAAGCCCGGTTCGACGGGAGACGTGTTCTCCATCAACGCCGCCGGCGCGCGTGCAGCGGCGTCGCTGGTCGGGCCGGGCGGACTCAACTCCGCATACGGCGCGATCGCATCGGTTCCGGGCGTGCAGATCGACGCCGGTGAGGCCGGCTGGTTCCAGACCGTCCATATTCGCGGCGGCGACATCGACCAAGTCGGCTACGAGCTGGACGGCATCCCCGTGAATCGCGCGTACGACAACGCGCCGATGACGATGCTCTCGAGCCTCGGCCAACAGGAACTGCAGGTCTACACCGGCGGCACGCCGGCCAG
>PMFP01000021.1:57732-71110 GCA_003155175.1 Vulcanimicrobiota bacterium | reverse complement strand
TACATTCGCGGCGGCAACTACGATCAAATCGGCTACGAGTTCGACGGCGTTCCGGTGAATCGATCGTTCGACAACTATCCCGGCGGCACGGCCGGCACGCTGGGCCAACAGCAGTTGCAAGTCTACACCGGCGGCGGCACCGTGGGCGAAAGCACCTCGGGTCTCGCCGGCTTCATCAACCAAGTGATCAAGACGGGAACGTTTCCGGGCTACGCGGGCGGCACGGCGGGCGTCGGCTCGACGGTCTTCTACCACCAATTTCAGCTGGAGACGGGCGGCGCCTCGCCCGACCGTCTCTTCTCCTATTACGCCGGCGTAGGCGGATACAACCAGAACTATCGCTATCTCGATCAATTCAACGGCGCGCCGCTGACGAATCTCGAGGGCTACCCGGCCATCACCGACAACACGTCGCAGCTCCTCAATTTCCCAGGCGTCTATCCGACCTGCATCACCGCAGCGCCCGCAACCGCCGCCGTCATGAACCCGTTCGCCACCGGCCCGGGTGGACGGCCCGCGATTCCGTTTCCGGCGCTGGCGAACGGCGAGATCTATACCGACCCGGGCTGCTACGGAAACATTGCTCCCAGCGTTAGCAACGTCTCGACTCTAGCCGACCGGGAAGGCGTCTTTAACTTCCACTTCGGCATTCCGCACAAGCACGACGGCGGGAAAGACGACGTTCAGCTCCTGTACAACGTGCAGGGGCTCTTCACCCAGTACTACAGCTCGGCGAACGACATCGGTCCCAACATCATTCCCTCGCTCAATCTCACGGGCACGTTCTCGGGGACCGGCTACTACCAGCCGGTCAGTTGGGGCGACTTCGCCACGTGGCCCACCAGCACGAGCTTCGGCCAGAACGCCAAGGGATTGCAGACGGTTCCGTACTTGCAGACCGGCTCGCCCTCGCAGCGCTGCGCCAACGTCACGCCGACGACGATCTTCGATACCAACGGCAACGATTCGGCGGGGACGACCTTGACCGTCCCCGGCGCGTGCCCTGCGGGAACGTGGTCGGCGGTTCCCAACGACGCGCGCGAAGGCTACTGGAACAACGCGTCGATCGTGAAGGTTCAGTACCAGCACAACATGGGCTCGAGCGCGTTTCTCAGATTCTACGGATATACGTTCTACTCCGACTGGCTGCAGAGCTCGCCCCTGAGCTACGGCGCGCCCATCTACGGATTCGGCGCGCTATCCTACGACTACGAGCTCAACTCGCACACGGCCGGTGCCGCGCTCGATTTCGAAGATCAGATCGACCAAAAGAACCTCATCAGCTTCAACGCGAACTACACGACGGCCAAGACGCTACGCTACAACAACACGAACTTCAACAACACGACGACGGCCGACGCGACGAACCTGACCAACGGAAAGCAGTGTTTCGCGTTCATGCCCGGAACGGTCGGCTCGAACAGTTACGCCGCGGGCCAGGTTGCGCCGTGCAACAGTCCCCTTACGAGCGGCACCTTCATCGATCCGACCAACGCGACGCTCTGCGCCGAAAATGCGGCGTTCCCGAACGGACCGAACGGGCCCAATCCGCAGTGCCTCGCGTCGCTGCCCGCGGGCGCGTCGTGGCAGGTCACGAACACGGGGCAGTCCGGTTTCCTCAATACGGTGACGCCCAAGTTCACGACGCTCGGTCTTCAGGATCGCTGGGTCCCGAGCGACAAACTCGACGTGGACCTCGGCGTACGGTACGAGCGGTACGAATACGATCTCGCCAACACGTCCGACAACGGGCAGAACTTCTGGTTTGCGGCCGGACGCAACGAGTTCTGCTACGATCCCGCGACCAATCTGCCGGTCACCATCGCGCAGCCTCCGGCCAGCGGACTGCCCGCCAATCCGTTCATCGGCTTTACGTGTCCCGCGCCCTCCGTGACGGGAACCACCGACCAGACGGTCCATCCGGACGGCTTGAACGGTCATTTGCTGCTCAGCAACGTCTACAATCCGACGCTGGTGGACAGCGTCTTCACGCCGCGCCTCGCCGCGACGTACACGGTGGATCCCAACACGGTGCTGCGATTCTCGGCCGGCGTCTTCGCGCAGGCGCCGCAAACCTATCAAGTGCAATACGCGTCCGCGGACAACAACCTGGCGTACCGCCTCTTCCAGGCCTTCTGGCAGTACGGCTTCACGACGCCCCGCCACGATCCGCAAGTGCAGCTCTCCAACAACTACGATCTTTCGTACGAGCATCGCTTCAAGGGAACCGACGTCTCGATGAAGCTGACGCCCTACTATCGCTACGCGACCAACCAGCTCTACAACATCGGCCTGCCGTTCGGACTGGGCGGGGCGCTCAACTCGGGAACCGAGAGCGCCAAAGGCGTCGAACTCGAGGTTACGAAAGGCGACTTCGACCGCAACGGCTTCGCGTTCTTGCTCGCGTACACGTATCTGAACGCGCAGGAGCGTTTCGGCAACTATCCGGGGACGTCGGTCAACCCGGTGGACGCCTACAACAACACGCTGACGCAGTACAACCTGCTCACCAAGGCGGGCGGCGGCGCTCGGTGCTACGTCAACGACGCGAACATCGGCGCCGGAACCGTGCTGCCGGATCCCAACTGCGCCGTCGTACCCAACTTCAACCCGCCGATCTACAACCCGTACTACGATTCGAAACCCGCGAGTCTCTACAACCGTAACGCTTGGTATCCGGTTGGCCTGGACTATCCGTATCTCTCGCCCAACACGCTGACGCTGGTCGCCAATTACAAGCGAAACCGGTTCGCGATCTCGCCGTCGTTCACGTTCAACGAGGGCGCCCAATACGGCAACGCGCAGGACGTGGTGGGACTGGATCCGCGCACGTGCGTCGCGAACTCCTCGCTACTGGCCGCCTCCTCGCCGCGGACGAATCCGCTGCAGGCGGACTATACGTCCTGCTCTCTGGCCGACACGCCCACGCAAACGCTCTACATTCCCAATCCGCAGACCGGACACTTCGACGGTTTCGGAGAGTTCCGCCAACCCAACCAATTCAACCTGAGTCTCAACGTGTCGTACGTCATCACGCCGAAGATCACGGCGAACCTGCTGATGACCAACCTGGTCAACGCGTGCTTCGGCGGCAGCGCGACGCCGTGGACGTCGGCGAACGCGCCGAGCTCCTCAACCTGCGGATACGTCAGGAACTCGTACTACGTCGCGAACTTTTATAACGGAACCTCGCCGAGCGACGTAGCGGCGAACGGCGTCGCGCTAAATCCGACCTTCGCGCAGTCCTATCTGCCCGCGTGGGCCGATACGAACGCCTTGGTGATACCGGGCCCCTTTAACGCCTACTTGCAGGTCCAGTTCAAGTTGTAGCCGCGGCACCGCCGAGCAGAGCCGGCGTTTCGCCGATGGCCGCCTGAGCGGCCGCGATCAACGCGCCGCTGCGAATGAGCTCGCGGGCGGCCTCGATGTCGGGCGCCGGGATCCGGTCCTGGGTCCAGGGCGCGATCCGCGTCCGCGCGAGCTCGTACGCGGCCTGCGTGCCCGCTCCCGACACGTGCGGCCGGCGAAAATCCGTCGCCGCGAGAGCGCCGATCAGTTCGCAGGCGAGCGCGCCTTCGACGTTGTCGAGCACCCGCACCAAGTTGTTCGCCGAGGTCATGCCCATGCTGACGTGATCTTCTTGACCGGCGGACGTCGGAATCGAATCCACGCTCGAGGGCCAGCAGAGGCCTTTGTTGTCGTTGACGAGCGCCGCCGCCGCGTACTGCACGATCATCAGCCCGGACTGCAGGCCGGAACGTCCGGTCAGGAAGAGCGGCAGCCCGCGATCCTCGGCGTTGAGCAATAGGTAGAGGCGCCGCTCGCCGATGCCGGCCAGCTCCGCGACGGCCATCTTCAGAAAGTCGATCGCGAGCGCGATGGGCTCGCCGTGAAAATTGCCGCCGCTGATGAAGAGGCCCTCGTCGGGAAAGACCAGCGGATTGTCCGTGACCGAGTTTGCCTCGACGCTCGTCACGCCGCGAACGTGCTCGATGGAGTCGCGAACGGCGCCGTGGACGACCGGAATGCACCGGAACGAGTACGGGTCTTGAACGCGGCCGCATTCGCGGTGGGAAACCATGATCTGCGAGCCGGCTAAGAGCGCCCGCAGATTAGAAGCGACCCGCTCCTGGCCGGGATGCGGGCGCAGCGCGTTGATGCGGCTGTCGAACACGCGGTCGGTTCCGAGAAACGCTTCGAGCGACATCGCGCCGATCACGTCCGCCGCCGCCGCAAGGCGCAGCGCGCGCAGCGTTCCCAGCGCCGCGATCCCGGTCATCAGTTGCGTGCCGTTGATGAGCGCGAGGCCTTCCTTGGCTCCGAGCACCACCGGCCGCAAGCCCGCACGTTCGAGCGCTTGCGCGCTGGTCATGCGCTCGCCGCGGTAGGTCGCTTCGCCCTCGCCGATCAGCGTCAGCGTCATGTGCGCGAGCGGAGCGAGGTCGCCGCTGGCGCCGACCGATCCCTGACACGGGACCACCGGCGTCACCCCGCGGTTGAGCAGTTCGACCAACAGATCGAAGGTTGCCGGAGCGATGCCCGAATGTCCGGCCGCCAGCGAACGCGCTCGCAACACGCCCGCCGCCCGAACGAGCCGCTCGTCCAGCGGAGCGCCGGTGCCGGCAGCGTGGCTGCGAACCAGATTGAGCTGAAGCTGGCCGGCGTCTTTCGGTTCGACTCGCACGTTCGCGAGACGGCCGAAACCGGTCGTGACGCCGTAGATGGCCTCACCGCTCGCGAATCGCTCCTCGACGAACTCCCGCGCCCGGGCGACGCGCGCGCGCGCGGCGGCGGAGACCGTCAAGCGCGCGCCGGCGGCGACGGCTTCGATCTCTTCGAGTTCGAGCGGGCGGTCGCCGAGCTCCACGGCGGAAGGGGCGGGCTGGGTAGCGGTCATGCGTCCAACTTCCGGCCTTGGGCGCACCCGCCTTCCGTCAGATACGGCTCCAGTCGGCCTTCACGGGCGCGCCGTACGGCGGCCCGAGCTGGATCACGATCTCTTCGTGGTCGCGCAGCGGAATCGCGCGCGGGTCCCCTTTCCAGGCTTTACCGTTGACCGTGACCGCCAGCGTCTGACCGTGCGGGGCGGACAGGCTCGCGGCCTTGGACGGCCCCAACGCCATGCCCCAGATGTCGAAGAACTGTCCCAACGTGAACGTTCGCACGACCGGCGATTCGATGTGAATGATCCCGTTGTCGGCGTGCGTGTGCAGCCAGTAGAGGCAGTTTCCCGAGACCGGGATCCCGACGAGCGCGGGCACGCCGACGGCGCGGCCGCGATCGAAGATCTGGAGGTGGCTGTGAATGTGCTCGACCGCGCCTTCCGAGCTCTGACACGGAATTCCGTCGATCGGCAAACTGCCGAAAAATGCCTGCGCGTGCGCCGGTCGCGGCGCGGCGCAGAGCGCGAGGCACGAGAAAAGAACGAGTGTTCGGTATCGCATTCTTCCGGCATTCGGCCTTCGCCGTGCATAACCTAAGTATCGCAGGTGCATAACGCAACTTTTTTGTGGACAGCCTGTGAATTGCGCTTTCGACGTATTGATTGCGCCGCAAACGAATGATACGATGCACGAACTTCGAGAAATCGAAGCGCGACGAACGTATCAGTCGCGACCGGTAGCAAGCGCGTGAACCCGTTGCGCAAGCAACGATCCGGGACTCCGGTCAAACCGCTAGGAAGCGTCAGTCGGGTCTACCCACCCGGGGACCAAACAGGCGAAGAGTAGTGAGCGAATACGTCGGAACCCACTGTAGCGATGCAGTGGGTTTCGTTATTCTTTCGGCGCTTCGCGCTCGTACGTCTTGGCGACGTCGGCCGAGAGCGCGGCGATGCGCGCGCGAACCTCGGGAGGCGCGAGGATCTCGGCCTGCGTGCCCCAGCCCAGCACCCAGCGCACGAGTTCGTCGACGTCGGCAACGCGGTAGGTGATTTCCACCGAGCCGTCCGCCGCGCCGCGCACGTCCGACCCGGCGACGATGCGCGCGGCGGCAGCGGCCTTGGAGACCCGGGCCGCAAAGCGAACGCGCACCTCGGTCAAGTTCGTACCGTGCAGCACGCCGCTGATCGAGGTGCCCGCGAACGCCGCCAGATCGAATCCCTCCGGCTTGGTGAACGTGCTCGGCAGGGTTCGCACGTCGGCCACGTTGTCGACGGCAAAGGTGCGCTTGTCGCGCCGCCCGTGATCGTAGGCGACCACGTATACGCGCCCGTGACTGACCACGAAACCGTACGGATCGACCTTGCGCGAGCTGGGCTTGCCCTCTTTGTCGTGGTACGCGAACTCCACGCTTCGCGAGGCCCGTTCGGCCGCCGAGAGCTGGAGAAAGGCGCGCTCGCCGGCTTCGTCGAGGCGTATCTCGGGCAGGCGAAACTCGACCGGAGAGGGACCCCGAAGGCGCGCTTTGGCGCCGCGCGCCGATCCGACCAGCTTGTCCGTGACCTCGTCGATGGATCCGCCGATTGGGCCGCCGACGCTCGCTCCGATCGAACGGAGGGCGACCAGGCCGAAGAGCTCGCCGCTCGACAGCTCGAGGCGTTTGAGACTGTACCCGTCCGCGAAGCCGTACCGGTTGGCGGCTCGATCGAAATACCACGGAAAGCCCGCCTCGCCCAAAACGGCCAAATACCGCCGCATGCTGCGCGTGCTCGGACGGCGCCCCTCCTCCGCGATGCGGTCTTTGAGCTCCTCGAACGAGTAGCGGCCCTCGTCGATCGCATTGAGCAAGCGAACCAGCAGCACGATCTTCGGTTCGGTCGTCCGTTCCATGCGCGGGCCTTCTCCTTATACCGGCGGCGGCGACGGAGGCCCGGGCACGGGCGTCACGAGCGCCGGGGGAGGCGACGGCACGAGCGGCGGCGGTGACTGTGCGGGCGCGGGCGTCGCTGCCGTCGCCGGAGATGGCGGCACGGTCTTCGGAAAACAGCCGTCGGGCGACGAAACCGGCGGTGCGGTCGGCTGCGGCGCCGTGACGGTCGCGCCGATCTCGACCGGATAGTTCGAACCGCCGTCGGTCATGGTGCTCAGGTGCGCGACGCGCGTCTCGCGCGCCGACAGCGTGTAAGCGGCAATCTCGTACGGCACGGACAAACGCATGCAGCCCAGGTCGAGCGGGATTCCGTCGACGGTAAAGCTTCCGCGCGCGACGCCTCCGATCGGGCGGAAATAGAGATAGACTTGAGCCGGAGCGTCGCCCGGATTGGCCAGCGTAAACGCCAGGTCGTACCAGACGCCGTAGTCGCCGTAGTCTCGCCCCGTCGCGGCGGGATCGGCATTCCCGAGGGTCGGGTCGCGGTCGCCGATGACCAGCTTTGCATCGGGGCCGCCCGCGTTGAAGGCAAGCGCGTGCGAGCCGAAGTCGCCGAGATTGAAAACGCCGGTTCGGTGATGACCGTCGCCGGGTAGAACCGGCGCGCCGAGAAACGCGTTCGGGTCGGCTCCGGGGGACAGCGCGAGAACCGTAACGCGCACCGAGCCGCCGGACAGGACGCGAACGTCGATCGTGCCCGCGGCTCCTTGGCGGTCCGAGAGCACGCGGTCGCGCACGACGTAGGGAACGCCGGCGTCGAGATCCACGATCGTGCCCTGGTTGCGCGGTTTGATCGTCAGGAACGAGCGCGTCACGGCGTTTCCGACCGTCATGACGTCGAGATTCGGGCCGGCTTGCGCACCCACCAACTGGACCGAGGCCGGATCTGATGACTCCGTCGACAGCACGACGACCAAACGGCGCCGGTCCGACGCCGGCACGTCGTGATAGTAGTAAAGCCGTGCCGGAGCGTCCGGCCCGACGACGCCGCGAAACAGCACGCCGTCCTGCGCGATACGCTCCGGGTCGTCGTCGTAGAACAGCGTGCCCGGTGCGAACGGCGTTGCCGGAACGTTCGTCACGTGNNTAGTCGGCGGATGCGCCGGGCTGCGGCGGAGCGGCGGGAGCGACGGACGGTGCGCCGACCGTGACCTGCGCGCCGGGCTGCGCCGGATCGAGCCGCGCGATCAGCGCGTTCGCCTCCCGGGCCAGCCACTGCGGATCCACCGGCGAACCCGTGATCTTGAGCGTCGCCTGCGGAACGATCGTGCCGGCGTTGAACGCGACGCGTACCGGCACGTCCACCGCCGCCCCGCTCGCGTCCGAAACGTGCAGCACCGTCGAGCCGGTCGCATTCGATGCGGCGATCGAAATCGCGTGCGCGACTTGGTCCACCGAGACGGCGGCCAGCGGGCTGTCGAGGCGGGCCGAGATCGTGCCCGACGATCCGCTGACGGTCACGACGCGCTGCTGCGCCGGATTCATGCCGACGGTAGCGGGCGACGCGACGAGCGTCCCCGGCGGCGGAGCGGACGGAGACGGCGTTTGCACGGCTGGGGGCGACGGAGCCGCCGACGGCGACGCGGCCGGCGTCGCCTGAATCAGGATGGAGGCCAGCACGGCAATCACGGCGCCTGAACCGTTTTGCGCTCGCGCGAGACACTCCCGCGGCGGGCTTTTGACCTCGCCCGGACTAAGACGGCGCGATGGACCGCTATTTCGAAGATTTTTCCGTCGGCGAGCGTTTCGAGACCGCGAGCGCGACGATCTCGCGCGAGGAAGCGATCGCCTTTGCGACGTCGTACGATCCGCAGCCCTTTCACTTGGACGAAGAAGCCGCTCGGACCAGCATGTTCGGAAAGCTCGTCGTGAGCGGGTGGCAGACGGCCGCCCTGGCGATGCGCCTCATCGTGCAAAGCCGCGTGCTCGAGGCGACGGGCATCGTCGGCACCGGCGTGGACGAGGTGCGGTGGTTCGCACCGGTCGCACCGGGCGACACGTTGCGCGTCCGCGGCGAGATCGTCGCCCTCACGCCGCTGCCGGGCGGGAAACGCCGCGGCACGATGCGGGTGCTCACGCAGGCGCTCAATCAAAACGACGCGATCGTGTACTCGGCGATCCCCACCCTCGTGCTGCCGATGCGCCCGTAGGGACGCCTATGCGTGAACGGGTTCGGATTGCGACGCGGCGGGAGGATCGATCGAGGGGATCTTCGAGAACTTGAGACGCTCCGGATCGTCCGGGTCCACGTCGGCGAGAATGTGGTCGCCGCTGCCGAAGTGCCCTTTGAGCATTTCCTCGGCAAGTTCGTCTTCCACGTTGCGCTGGATTGCCCGGCGCAGCGGGCGCGCTCCGAACTGAGGGTCCCAGCCCTTGCGGGCCAGCAACGCCTTGGCCGCCTCGGTGACCTTGATGTCCATCTCTTGCGCCTTGACTTCGGCCGCGACTTTCTCGAGCTCGAGCCCGACGATCTCTTCGATCTGCTCGCGCGTGAGCTGATGGAAGACGACGACTTCGTCCACGCGGTTGAGGAACTCGGGCCGGAAGGTCTGCTTGACTTCTTCCATGACTTTGCTCTTCATGCGTTCGTAGTTCTTGACTTCGTCGTCCTCGCCGCTCTTCTGCAGGCGGAAGCCGATGTCGGTCGTCGTCTGCATGCCGGTCGCACCGACGTTGGACGTCATCACGATGACGCAATTCTTGAAATCCACTTGCCGGCCCTGAGAGTCCGTCAGGCGCCCGTCGTCGAGCACCTGCAGCAGCAGGTTGAAAACGTCGGGGTGGGCCTTTTCGATTTCGTCCAGCAACACGACCGAGTACGGGCGGCGGCGGACGGCTTCGGTCAACTGGCCGCCCTCTTCGTATCCGACGTATCCCGGCGGCGCGCCGACCAGGCGCGACACCGAATACTTCTCCATGTACTCCGACATGTCGATCCGGATCATGGACTCTTCGTCGTCGAACAAGAACGCGGCGAGGCTGCGCGCCACTTCGGTCTTTCCGACGCCCGTCGGTCCGAGGAAGATGAACGACCCGATCGGGCGGCTCGGGTTCTTCAAGCCCGCTCGCGAGCGGCGAATGGCGCGCGTGATCACCTCGATCGCCTGATCCTGGCCGACCACGCGCTCGTGCAGCGACTCTTTCATGTTGAGCAGCTTTTCCGTCTCGGCTTGCGCCAGTCTGCTCACCGGTATCTTGGTCCAAGCCGAGACGATCTCGGCGACGTTCTCTTCGGTGACTTTGATGATGTTGTCGATCTGCTCGGCTTTCTTGCCCTGCCACGCTTTCTCGAGAACCGCCTTCTCTTCGCGCAGCTCGTCCTCGGTCTCGCGCAGTTTCGAAGCTTTGTCGAGCTGCGAGTTCTTCGTCGCGTTCTCGCGCTCGGTCACGATGCCGCGCAGGCGCGCGTCGAGCTCGCGCAGTTCGAGCGGCGGCAACGTCGCCTGCAGGCGCACGCGCGAGCTGGCCTCGTCGATCAGGTCGACGGCCTTGTCGGGCAAGAAGCGATCGGTGATGTAGCGGTCGCCAAGCTTGGCGGCGGCCGCCAGCGCTTCGTCGGTGATGTGAACTTTGTGGTGATCCTCGTAGCGATCGCGCAGTCCCTTGAGAATCTCGATCGTCTCCAGGATGCTGGGCTCTCCCACCATCACCGGTTGGAAGCGGCGTTCGAGCGCGGAATCTTTTTCGATGTGCTTGCGGAACTCGTTGAGCGTGGTCGCGCCGATGCATTGCAGCTCGCCGCGCGCGAGCGCCGGTTTGATGATGTTGCTGGCGTCGATCGCGCCTTCGGCCGCGCCGGCGCCGACCAGCGTGTGCAGCTCGTCGATGAAGAGCACGATCTCCCCCGACGCCGCGCGAATCTCGTCCATCACGCGCTTCATGCGCTCCTCGAACTCGCCGCGGTACTTCGTCCCGGCGACCAGGCCGGCCAGGTCGAGCGTGATCACCCGGCGGTCGCGTAGCGGATCCGGCACCTCGCCCTTGATCACGCGCTGCGCCAAGCCCTCCGCGATCGCGGTCTTGCCGACGCCCGGTTCTCCGATGAGGGCCGGGTTGTTCTTGGTCCGGCGCGAGAGAATTTGAATGACGCGTTCGATCTCGTTGCTGCGTCCGATGACGGGATCGAGTTTGTTGTCGCGCGCGAGCTGCGTGAGGTCGCGGCCGTAGGAATCGAGCGTCGGGGTCTTGCTCTTGCCCTTGGGCGCCGACGGCTGCCCTTCGGCGCCGAGCAGCGAGGTCGTCTGCAGGCGGACCTTTGCCGGATCCACGCCTAAGTTGGTGAGCACGCGCGCCGCGACGCCCTCTCCTTCGCGGATCAGGCCAAGCAGCAGATGTTCGGTTCCGATGTAATTGTGATTGAGCTGGCGCGCTTCTTCAAACGCGAGTTCGATGACGCGCTTGGCGCGCGGCGTGAAAACCATCTCTTGCTGAACGGTCTGGCCGCCGCGTCCGACGATCGCTTCGACTTCTTGACGCACCTTCGCCAGATTGACGCCGAGCGATTCGAGCACTTTCGCCGCGAGGCTCTCGCCCTCGGAAATAATTCCGAGCAGAATGTGCTCCGTACCGATGTAGTTGTTTCCAAGCCGCTGCGCCTCTTCTTGCGCCAGCACGATGCTGCGGCGCGCGCGCTCGGTAAACGGTTCCCACATTGACATATCGCTCGTTCTTTCCCCTCGGCTCCCAAAGAGCCGTTATCCGCCTAAACGAACCAAAACCCTGGTCCGAAATCGGAGCGGCGCGCCCCGCTTTTCCTATAGAACGGTTTGGCGCGCCCCGCGGTTGCCCCCAACCCTCGGTCGGAAAGCTCGCCTTGCCCGCTCCACCCGCAGTACAAACGCATCGGGCCGCCGCCGCGTGCCGGCCGGTCCCGGCGGGAACGGGTTGATCGGCTTTGCGGTAAGCAGGCGCCATATTGCGAAGGACGTTCCTGGAGGGACGGCTCCTAACCCTAACCGTTGCGGGGGGAGACCTGCGAGTTCGTGAACTCCTATTGGTTGAAAAAGTGCTCCCGTTTGGAGGTTTGGAATGAACGCTCGCCTGAGGCTCGCTGCGGGGCTGCTCTGCCTCGCCCTGGGTGCCTGTCACACCGGGAACAATGGCTACGTACCGCCCGCGAAGAGCCCGTTTACCGTGCAGTCGGCCTTTACCACCGGCATCGCGGCCGGCGCCAACGTGAGCGGATTGACGGGCGGACCCGACGGCCGGATTTGGTTTAGCCAGTTCCAGACCCCGTTTGTCGGAGCGATGACGACCTCCGGAACCGTCTCGCAGTACGCCGTCCTGACGAATTCCCAAACCAACGGCATCGTTACGGGCCCAGACGGGAATCTTTGGACGGGCGGCTACGGCGGCAGAATCTATAAAATAACGACCGCGGGCGCGACGACGATCTACACCGTCCCGGGCGCGCACTACGCCGGAATCGCCGTGGGCTCCGACGGCAACCTGTGGCTGGGCGACTACGGAAACAACAAGTTGACGCGGATCACGACCGCCGGAGCCTACACGCAGTTCCCGCTGCCGGCGGGCGTCACGTGCACGACGGTGGCGAGCGGCTCCGACGGCAACCTCTGGTACGCCTGCAACACGCAGGTCCTCAAGGTCGCCACGACCGGAACGGTCATCGCGCAGTATACGGCGGGAATCAGCACCGGCCAGAGCCTCCAGTACATCATCGCCGCTCCGGACGGGAACTTGTATGCAACCGAGTACGCGGCCAGCGCGACGATCAACGACAAGATATCCAAGATCACGACGACCGGCGGGATCACCGAGATCGGGACGCTGCCGCCCGAAAGCTATCCGAACCAGCTCGCCGTCGGATCCGACAACAACGTCTATTTCCAAGAAGTCAACAAAGCGCTTCTCGGGCGAATCACGCTTTCGTCGGGCGTCGTTACCACGGGCTCGATCGCGCTCTCGAACGGAGACAGCGGCACCCAGTCCATCGGCTCCGTCAACGGGCTGCTCTACGTCGGCGGAAAACAGACGATCTACGCCGTACAGTACTAGCCTATGCCTACCGTTGAAGAAGTCCGTTCCGCTCTGGTCACCGTGAAGGACCCCGAGCTCGACATCGGCGTGGTCGACCTCGGGCTCATCTACGACATCGCAGTCGGCGGAGACGCCGCCGAGCACGTCACCGTAACCATGACGCTCACCTCGCCGATGTGCCCGGTCGGCCCGGCGTTCAAGCAGTCCGTTGAAGACCGCGTCAGGGAACTTGACGGCGTTAAGTCGGCCAACGTGGATATCACGTTCACGCCGCCGTGGGATCCGCACACGATGGCCTCGGACGAGGTAAAGACGATACTCGGTATTTGGTAGTGCGTTGAAAACGCATCGCCGGCGCTACGAGGAACTGCAGAGCAAGAGCGAACGCGCCAAAGCGCCGGCCGGCGAGCAAGCCGTCGAGAAGCAACACGCCAGAGGCAAGCGCACCGCGCGCGAGCGCGTGCTCGCGTTGGTGGACGAGGACTCGTTTACCGAGCTGGATCGTTTCGTCGTCCACCGGTCGGACTCGTTGGGGGCTGAAGACAAGGAGTTCTTGGGCGACGGCGTCATC
>PMFP01000021.1:50249-57682 GCA_003155175.1 Vulcanimicrobiota bacterium | reverse complement strand
CGCGCATTCAGGAAGGCGTCGTCTCGCTGGGCGGCTACGCGGAAATTTTCTGGCGCAACGTCCAAGCCAGCGGCGTCGTTCCGCAGCTCAGCCTGATCGCGGGACCGTGCGCGGGCGGCGCGGTCTACTCGCCGGCAATCACCGATTTCATCCTGATGACCGAGCGCATCTCGCAGATGTTCATCACCGGCCCCGAGATCATCAAGACCGTCACCGGCGAAGACGTGACGTTCGAAGACCTCGGCGGAGCGCAGTCGCACGCCTCCAAGAGCGGCGTGGCGCACTTGGTCGCCGCCGACGAGGACGAGCTCTGCGACCTGACGCGCTCGCTGCTGGCGTATCTTCCGCAAAACAATCTCGACGATCCGCCGCGCGCCGAGTGTCACGACGATCCGCATCGCGAATCTCCCGAACTCGACGGCGTCGTTCCCGATCACGCCAACAAACCGTACGACATGCACGCCGTGCTGGAAGCGGTGCTCGACGACGGGATCTTCTTTGAGATCCACGCGATCTTCGCGCCCAACATCCTCTGCGGGTTCGGACGCGTGAACGGACGCAGCGTCGGCATCGTCGCCAATCAGCCCAGCGTCTTGGCCGGCGTGCTCGACATCAAGTCGTCCACGAAAGCCGCCCGTTTCGTGCGCTTCTGCGACGCGTTCAACATCCCGCTGCTCACGTTCGTTGACGTGCCGGGCTTTCTGCCCGGCATCGATCAGGAATACGGCGGCATCATCGTGCACGGAGCGAAGCTGCTGTACGCGTTCGCGGAAGCGACCGTCCCGAAAATCACGATCATCACGCGCAAGGCCTACGGCGGCGCGTACGACGTCATGGCCTCAAAACACATCCGCGCGGACGTCAACTTGGCCTGGCCGACGGCCGAGATCGCGGTGATGGGCGCCGAGGGCGCCGTCAAAGTTGTCAACCGGCGCGAGCTGGCGGCCGCGAAGGACAGGGATGCGAAAGCCGCCGAGCTGATCGAAGAGTATACCGAGCGCTTCGCCAATCCATACATCGCCGCGAGTCGCGGCTACGTGGACGACGTGATCGAAGCGCGCCGCACGCGCGGCGCGATCGCCACCGCGCTCGCGATGCTCGAAAACAAGCGCGTGGACCGGCCCAAACGAAAGCACGGCAACATTCCACTCTAGGGATGCCCGGGCGCCGCGTGGTATGTACCCGGCGTGAAGCTCCTGGAAGGTAAGCGCGCGCTGGTAACGGGCGTCGCCAATCGCTGGTCCATCGCGACCGGCATCGCACGGAAATTCCACGAACACGGCGCCGATCTCGCGCTCAGCTATCAGGGCGAGCGCGTCAAGGACGCCGTCGAGAAACTCGCGGCCGAACTCGGCGGCGCGGCGGTTTTCGAGTGCGACGCATCCAGCGACGACTCGCTGGCACGTCTCGCCGGGAGCCTTCGGTCGTTCGGCAATCTGGACGTTCTGGTCCACTGCATGGCGTACGCGAACAAAGAAGATCTGGCCGGCAAGGTGTACGAAACCTCGCGCGGCGGCTTCGCCCTCTCGCTCGACGTCTCGGCGTACTCGCTGATCGCGCTGGTCAAAGCGCTCGAGACCCAGCTCAACGACGGCGCCTCGATCATGGCGCTCACCTATCTGGGCGCGACCCAGGTCGTGCCGAACTACAACCTCATGGGCATCGCCAAAGCGGCGCTCGAGGCGTCCATGCGCTACCTCGCCTTCGACTTGGGCGAACGCGGCATCCGCGTCAACGCGATCTCCGCCGGACCGATCAGTACGGCGAGCTCGCGCCAAGTCGGCGGCATCTCGCGCATCCTCGACGTCGTGCCGAAAATTTCTCCGCTGCGCCGCAACGTCACGATCGACGACGTCGGCAACGCCGCCGTGTATCTCGCATCGGATCTCTCCACCAGCGTGACCGGCGACGTGCACTTCGTGGATTCCGGCTATCACGTGATGGGCATCCCGCCGCCCGGCGCCTTGTGAGAATCGCGTTTCCCGATCGCGCCGCGCTTCCGCCGCCCGACGAAATTCGCGCGATCCTCGCGGCCTTGCAAGCGCTCGAAGACGACCGCGCCCCAGCGCGGGCACGCGGCGCGCGCTCTGCCTGGAAGACGTCGGCGCGCTACCCCGAGCTCTCGTACGACGAGCTCCGCCTGATCGCCGGACGATAACGCGTGTTTGCCAAGGTTCTCATCGCGAACCGCGGCGAGATCGCGATTCGCATCATCCGGACGCTGCGCGAAATGGGCATCGCGAGCGTCGCGATCTACTCCCAAGCCGACCGCGACGCGCTGCATCCCCGCATGGCCGGCGAAGCCTATCTCGCGGGGCCCGCGACCCCGTCGCAGAGCTATCTCAACGTAGACGCGATTCTCGAGATCGCAGCGCGCTCCGGCGCCGATGCGATCCATCCCGGCTACGGCTTCCTGGCCGAGAACGCCGGGTTCGCGCGGCGCGTCGTGGAGGCGGGCCTTGCGTGGATCGGACCGCATCCGGGCGCAATCGACGCCATGGGCGACAAACTGCGTTCGCGCCAGGCCATGCTCGCGGCGAACGTTCCGCTCGTTCCTGGCGGCACGCAGCCGCTCGCCGACCTCGACGCGGTAAAGACCGCGGCGCGCGAGTACGGCTTCCCGCTCGCCCTCAAAGCGTCGGCCGGCGGCGGAGGCAAAGGCCTGAAAGTCGCACGCTCGATCGGCGAACTGGAGGCAGCCTTCGGCACCGCACGGCGCGAGGCCGAGGCCTACTTTAAAGACGGAACGATCTACGCCGAGCGCTACCTCGACAATCCCAAGCACGTCGAACTGCAGATCCTGGCCGACAAACACGGCAACGTCGTCCACGTCGGCGAGCGCGACTGCTCGCTGCAGCGGCGTCATCAGAAACTATGGGAAGAAGCGCCAGCGTCGATTCCGGACGCCGTGCGCAAGGGCATACGCGAAGCCGGCGTGCGCGCCGCCAAAGCGATCGCGTACGATTCGGTCGGGACGGTCGAATGCTTGGTCTCCGGGAACGAGTTCTTCTTCCTCGAGATGAACACGCGCATTCAGGTCGAGCACACCGTCAGCGAGACCATTGCGGGCATGGACCTGGTGCGCGAGCAAATTCGGGTCGCCGCCGGAGAGCCGCTCGGATACGGACAAGACGCGATCGACTTTCGCGGACACGCGATCGAAGTGCGCGTCAACGCCGAGGATCCCGCCGACGACTTTCGCCCCGCCCCCGGAACGATTACCTCGTACCGCGAGCCCGCGGGGCTGGGGGTCCGCGTGGACTCCGCCGCCTTCGCCGGCGTCGAGATCGCGCCCGATTACGATTCGATGATCGCAAAGCTCGTCGTCTGGGCCCCGACGCGGCCCGAGGCGATCGCGCGCTTGGCGCGCGCCATCGACGAATACGCGATCGAAGGCGTTCCGACGACCCTGCCGCTCCTGCGCGCCCTCTGCGACGCCCCCGAGGTCGTTGATGCCAGTTACGGTACCGCCAGCCTCGAAGCGTTCGCGACGCAACTCTACGCAGGCGGCGCAACCGGCGCCGGGCGCAGCTTTTCGTTCGAGCCCGGTACCTCGCGCGCCACCGTGAACGGCGACCTGGTCGCCGTCGAAGTCGACGGGCGCCTTTATCGCGTGCGCGTGCTCGACGGGATCGCCGGCGGTCGCACGGCGCAGGTGAGCGGCGCCAAGCGCGACGGCAGCCGCACGAAGAGGCGCGTCGCGACCGTGCGCGGCAACGACGTGCTCTCGCCGATGCACGGCGTCGTGGTCGAACTGACCGCCGGCGCCGGCGATTCCGTTGCCGAAGGGCAAGTCGTCGCCATCGTCGAGGCGATGAAGATGATGAACGAGATCCGCGCGCACCGCTCCGGAACCGTGGCCGCGGTGCACGCGGCCGCCGGCGAGACGATCGAAGCCAACTCCCCGCTCGTCACGATCGACTAACGAGCGCGCCCCTTCGGGACGTTCGCCCCGCGCCGCTTCGGGGTGCCGCGAACGCGCGCGGCGTATTAAGAGAAGATATGGCTCGCGACGTCAACGGCTCCGGCATTCCCCTGGAGCCTTGCTATGACGAAATAGACGGAAAGCCGCACGACTTGGGGGAGCCTGGAGCGTTTCCGTTCGCGCGCGGCATTCGCGCGGACATGTATCGCGGACGCCTGTGGACCATGCGGCAATACGCCGGCTTCGCGACGGCCGCCGAGTCGAACGAGCGCTACCGCTACCTGCTCGACCGGGGAACGACCGGACTCTCCGTCGCGTTCGATCTCCCGACGCAGCTCGGATACGATTCCGACGCGCCCGAATCGCGCGGTGAAGTCGGCAAGGTCGGCGTCGGCATCGACTGCGTCGAAGACGTCGAGACCCTGTTCGACGGCATCCCGCTCGACCGCGTCACGGTCTCGATGACGATCAACGCCCCCGCTTCGATCGTATTGGCGATGCTGCTGGCGGTCGCGCGCCGGCGCGGCATTCCGTTCGATAAGCTCGGCGGCACGATTCAGAACGACATCCTCAAAGAATACGTCGCCCGCGGAACGTACATTTTCCCGCCGGGGCCTTCGATGCGATTGGTCACCGACGCGCTCTCGTACTGCGCCCGCGAAGTGCCGCAATGGAATTCGATCTCGATCTCCGGCTACCACATTCGCGAAGCCGGCTCGACCGCGCTCGAAGAGATCGCCTTCACGCTCTCCAACGCCAAATCGTACTTACGCGCCGCGCTGGCGGCCGGAATCGACCTCGACGCGGTCGCGCCGCGCATCTCGTTTTTTTGGAACGCGCACAACGATCTCTTCGAAGAGGTCGCAAAGTTTCGCGCGGCCCGGTATCTCTGGGCGGAGATCACGCGCGACGAGTTCGGCTGCAAGGACCCGCGCTCGCAGATGCTGCGCTTCCACACGCAGACGGGGGGCTCCACGCTGGCCGCGCAAGAACCGGAGAACAACGTGGTTCGCGTGGCGCTGCAGGCGCTCGCTGCGGTTCTTGGCGGCACGCAATCGCTGCACACCAACGGCAAGGACGAGGCGCTCTCCATTCCGACGGCCGAGAATGCGAAGCTCGCGCTGCGCACCCAACAGATCATCGGCTATGAGTCGGGCGTCGCCGACGTCGTGGACCCGCTCGCGGGATCGTATTACGTCGAGACGCTGACCAACGAGCTGATCGAGCGCGCGCGCGCCCTCGTGGCCGAGGTGGACGGGATGGGCGGCAGCGTCGCGGCGATCGAGAGCGGCTGGATGCAGGCGCGCATCGCCGATTCGGCCTACGACGCGCAGCAGGCCATCGAACGCGGCGAAACGGTCGTCGTCGGCGTCAACGCCTTCGTCGAGCCGGGCGAAGCGGGCGCCGCAATTCCACTGCACCGCAACGACGAGCGCGTCGAGCGCGAACAGATCGCGCGTTTGGTCGCCTTCCGCGCGAAACGCGACGCGGCGGCCGTAGCGGACCGCCTCCGCGACGTGCGCGCCGCGGCGGCCGGAACGGAGAATCTCATGCCGCACTTTCTCGAGGCGGTGGACGCCGGAGCGACTCTGGGCGAGATCTGCGCGGTTCTTCGCGAGGCCTTCGGCGTCTATCGTGCCCACGACGTGGTCGCGTGATCGTCGATCACGTCGCGATCGTCGTCGCGGACCTCGAGCAAGCGCTGCAGCTCTACACGCAGACGCTCGGCTTTCGCCAAGTCTACCGTGAGACGATCGCGGACCAAGGCGTCGAGGCCGTCGGACTCGCGGCCGGCGAATCCGTCGTGGAACTCCTGCGTCCGCTGGAGGCGGACTCGCCAATCGCTCGCTTCCTCGGTGATGCGCCGACCAAGCTCCACCACACGGCCTACCGCGTTGACGACGTGGCCGCAAAGCTGGCCGAACTCAAGGCCAGGGGCGTCCGTCTGATCGACGAGCGTCCACGCAAGGGAGCGCACGGCAACCTGATCGCCTTTCTTCATCCCAAATCTACCGGCGGCGTGTTGATCGAGCTATGCCAGCGCGCATGAGGGTAGAACGCCTGCGAGGCACGAAGGCGGCGCGCCGTGGGATATAGCAGCAAAGTCACGTCGTCCTACCGTCACCTCGTCGGCCGCGAATTGGAAGAGCACGTCGCCGGGGCGTACGAATTGCTCGGCTACGACGCCCGGATCGTGGAGGCCGGCGCGCGCCGGTCGATCGACGTCGTCGCCGAGAAGGGCGACGTGCGCGTCGGCATCCTTTGCAGCAACACCGATGCGCTCGTGGATTCAGACGAAGTCCGCGAAGCCGCCGATGCGGCACGCAGGATTCAAAACTGCAATCACGTTACGATCATCGCGATCGGCGGCTTTACCACCGCGGCGAGAAAGCGAGCGCGCAAGGACGGCGTGCAGATCTTCGACGATGCCACCTGGCCGCAGTTTCTCTTCCGCGCGCTGCGCCGCGATCGGTGGGCCGAGCGCGGCGTGAAGGTTCCCAAGAACGCCGTTGCCCCGCGCCCGCCGCAACGCGCCGGCCAGCCGCGCCAAGACACGTGGGAGACGCGCGACGCAAAACATCGGCCCGAAGGCGCTTCGCCGTACGCGACGGTCGCACTGGGCATCTTGCTGATCGGCGCGGTCGTCGCCGGCCTTCAGATTCACCGGCTGCGTCCGGCGCTCTTCGCGCTGCCGCGTACCGCGAACGCGTACGTGCCGCAGTTCGGAACGGCCGTTGACGAAACCAACCGCCAAGTGCTCCCGGCCAAGACGACCGCGCAAGTGCACGAAGCGGCGGAAGCGCACGCTGCTGCGGCAGCCGCCGCGCCGGCCGCAGCGCCCGGCGCGCAAACGACCGCGCCTCCCGATGCTTCGACGTCGGTGGATCAGTCGTCGGGAAGCACGACGTCCTGCCAGCCCGACGGCGACCCCGTGCTCGTGAGCCAGGCGCCGCTGCAGTCCACCGACACCGACCAGTCGTTGCACGGCACCGCCGGCGTGCGCGTCGACGTCTCCGCAAGCGGCGTGGTGACCGGCGTAACGCTCACGGAGTCGTCGGGCAACCGCCAGTACGACTGGGCCGCCCAAAACGCCGCGCGCAACAGCACCTACCACGCCGCAATATCNNGGCGCAAGCGCGGCCTGGATCTCCGTTTCGAAGGTGCGGTCCCACGGCAGCGAGATGGACATCGCGGCGAGGTGGTCGCCGGGATAGAGGCGAGCGAGTATCGCGGCGGCGCGGTTCCACAGCAGCGCGCGGTTGCGATCCGAAATCTGCGCGGCCACGTCCGGTTGCAGCAGCGTGCGATCGGCCTGCGCCGGAAGCGAGGCGATGAGATCCGGCCGTACGTCGTTGCGAAACGCGACGTCGTCCACGACGCGGTCGAACGTAAACTCGCGGTGCGCCAGCTCGTCGTACGTTCCCATCCGGCGCCCGGCGCCCGCCGCAATGGCCTCGGCCAGCGCCGTGCCGGCGGAATTCGCCGTCGTGTTCCACGACGCGTACGA
>PMFP01000021.1:41603-50235 GCA_003155175.1 Vulcanimicrobiota bacterium | reverse complement strand
ACAGCACGACGTCGGGACGCGCGTCGTCGCGCACGCCGCCGGATAACCGAATCAGGGCGTTGATGGTGCGATCCACCGGCGCGAACTCGAGCGGGTCCTGAACGCTACCGCCTTCGGGCCGCGAATACCGCACCGCGATGCGCGGAACCCAGCGCGCGCTGCGCGCCAGCTCCGCCGCGACCAGCACCATGCCCAGTTCGTCCGCGCCCGGCTCGACGCTCGCACGATCGCCCAGCGGCGCTGCCGCGCTCTCCAACGCTGCGACCTCTCTCACGTGGAGTCCGACCGGTCCGGCATCGTCCTGTCCGAGCACGAGACGGTCGATGACCCCGTCGCCGGCAAGATCGATCAGATAGCGATCCACCGCATAGTTGCGGGCCCGCGTCGCCAAATATGCATCGAGCGTCTCCGCCCCGGCCTGGGCCCGCAGTTTCGCTGCGGTCGCCTCTTCCGCGGGCAGCGGGGGGTCGTGCAGATTCGCATATTGCTGCAGATACGTCCACACGGGAAACGGCGCGAAGAACGCCGCACTCGCCGGCACGCCCGTCGGCGCTAAACGCATGATCGTGCCGAACACCGACATCCGCGAGCCCGCAGGCGTGCCGCGCTTCACTTGCTCGAGCGCACGCAGGCGAAAATATGCGTCGTCGTACGTCGCCCCCGGAACGCGTGACGCCACGAGTCCTCCGTAAGCCAGCATGTCGGACGAGAGCACGTACTCGCTCGCCGTGCGGGGCGCGTCGCGATTGAGCCACGCCAAGATCTCGCCCGGACGCCCGAACGTCAAATACGACCCAAGCATCGCGCGCGGCGGTTCGACCACACGCACGCCGGCAATGCGCCCGAGCATCTCCGGAAGCTGCCGCGTCACGGGACGGTCGTCCAACGGCACGTACACGATCGAATTCGCAAGTGCGATTGACGGTGTGACCAACGCGATCAGCAGTGCTGTGCGACAGACATTTGTCGTGGGGTGGGGCCCCCGTAGCCGAGTGTAAAGCTTTCCAGCGAGGCGAAGGGGGCCCCACCCCACGCCGCATCTCAAGCTTGGCGTCACTCGATGACCGGCCGAAGAACGCCCCCGGCTTCGTCAAGCAGCCGCAACGCCTCATCCGCGCCGACGCCGCGAATCTGCATGACGACCGCGACCTTGACGCGGCCGCCCGCGAGGTCGAGCAGCGAGGCCGCGCGTGCTTCGTCCACGTTCGCGACGTGCATGACCAGACGGAGCGCGCGCACGCGGAGCTTGTGGTTCGTCGGCACGACGTCCACCATGAGGTTGCCGTGCACTTTGCCCAGGCGCACCATGACGGCCGTCGAGATGGTGTTGAGCGCGATCTTCTGTGCGGTTCCGGCTTTGAGGCGCGTGGAGCCGGCTATGGGCTCGGCTCCGGTGTGCAGAACGACGGCGCAGTCCGCGGCTTCGGCCAGCGCCGATGGCTGCGAATTTACCAGCGCGACCGTGTATGCGCCGCGCACGCGCGCGGCGTGCAGCGCGCGCACGACGTAGGCCGCGCCGCCGCTGGCCGAGATGCCGACGACCGCATCGCCGGACGCGACGTCGCGCATCGCGTATTCGCCGGCGGCGCCGTCGTCTTCCGCGCCTTCGACCGCGCGCGTGAGCGCCGCGTCGCCGCCGGCGATCTGCGCGCGAACTAGATCAGGAGGCGTGCCGAAGGTGGGCGGCATCTCCGCCGCGTCGAGGACGCCGAGGCGTCCGCTCGTTCCGGCCCCGACGTAATGCAAACGGCCGCCGCGTGCGATCCGCGCAACGATCGCGTCCACGGCTTCGGCGATTTCGGCGGCCGCGCCGGCGACGGCGTCGGCTGCAGCACGCTGCTGGTGCGCCAGCATGTCCACGAGGTCGCGGGTCGCGAGCGCGTCCATGCCGGTGGTTTCCACGTTGCGGGCCTCGGTTTGCGGCAGCGGTTCGTTCACGATTCCAGCAACTCGCGGGCGCGCGCGAGCGCGCCGGCGTACGGCTCGGGCCCGTGCTTGACGACGTGAAGGTGCGGCGCGTCGTGCGAGAGCCGCGTCTCGAGCAGGAACGTCAGCATGCTGTTGGTCGCGAGCAAGCCGCCGCTAAAGGCAAGCGGGATCTCGCGCGAGGCGCAGTCGGCTTTTCGCAGCAGCGCTTTCACCAGCTCTGCCAGTTCGAGCGCCGCACTCTGAACGATCTTCGTCGCGGTGCGCTCGCCCGCGTCGGCGCGCGCGATCACCGTCTCCGCGCACGCGGCGATGGCTGCGGTTCCGCCGGGAGCGTAGCCGCGCGCGATCACGTCAGCGGCGTCCTTGGCGTCGAGTTGCTCGAGCAGCGCGTCGAAGAGCGACTCGAAGCCCTGGCGTCCGTCGAGGGCGCGCAGCAGCGCGCGCACCGCGGCGGAACCGATCGCATATCCGGACCCGTCGTCGCCGAGCAGATACCCGTGACCGCCGATGCGCGCGCGTGCGCCCGCAATCTCGGCCGCGGCGATCGAACCGGTTCCGGCCACGAGCACGGCGCCGTCGCCGTGCGGAATGGCGGCGCGCAGCGCGATCCACACGTCTTCTTCGACGCAAACGCGCGCCGGTGCGAAGCGCGCTTCGATCGCCCGCGCAATGCCGCCGGCGACGTCGGGGCGCCCCGCGCCCGCCGCGCCGATCGCGATCGCGTCCGGAGCGTCGCCGCGCAACGCGGCTTCGACGGCGTCTCCGATCGCGAGCGCTGCGGCCCCGATTCCCGTAACGCGCGCGTTGGCCGCGCCGCCGGTGTGGACGACGACCGGCGCGCCGTCGCGTTCGACCGCGGCGACCGTCGTGCTCCCGCCGGCGTCAACGCCTACGAGGACGCGCGACATTCGCGATCCATGCGTTCGAGCAGCGCGCCGAGTTCGTAGGGAGCGATCGCACCGAGCAGGACCGCAGCGCGAGCGCCCGTCGCGGAAGGCACGTTGGCCGCACGACCGCGCAGCGTTTCGTATCCCAGCAACGCAAACGCGATCGCCTCTTTGGCTTCGACCGGAACGCCCATCGCTTCAGTCGTTTCGACGCGAGCCGCCGGAAGCCGCGCGGCCAGCCGCTCCATAAGGCGGCCGTTGCGCGCCCCGCCGCCGCTCGCCAGGACGTGCGCCCGGCCGAACCCGCTGGCCTCGATCGCCTCGGCGATGGAGGCCGCGGTGACTTCGAGTAAGGTGGCGGCGCCGTCGCCGGGGCTCAGGCGCTCGAGCGCGTCGCGATGCGCGGCGAGAAACCCGGCGCCGAAACGCTCACGTCCGGTCGTCTTCGGCGCGGGACGCGCGAAGTATCCGTCGCCGATCATGCGTTCGAACAGCGCGGCGTCAACCGCACCGCTTGCCGCCAAAGCGCCGTTTTCGTCCATTCGCTCCGCGCCGCCGGAGCGCGCCGCGACGAAAGCGTCGAGCAGCATGTTGCCCGGGCCGGTGTCGAACGCGACGACTCCCGGATCGCGCGCGCCGCCTCTGGGCAAGAGGGTGACGTTGGCGATGCCGCCGATGTTGAGCGCGACGCGATCTTCGGAAACGTCCCGCAATGCCAGCTGGTCGAAGTACGGAACCAGCGGCGCGCCGTGCCCGCCGGCGGCGCAGTCCGCGGAACGGAAATCGTAGCACACGGTTGCCAGCGCGGCTTCGCGGATCGCGAACGCGTCTCCGATCTGCAGCGTCACGCCGGCGTCGCCGTCGTGAAAGATCGTCTGTCCGTGTGATGCGACGTAATCCAGGCGACGGCCGCCGGCGATCGCCCGCGCCGCGAGTCCGAACGCCCGGCCGGTCTCCGCATGTAAGCGCGCGAGCTCCGCGATGTTCCCCGGATTCGGCGGCAGCGCGTCGAGCACGCGCGCGCGCAGCGACGCGTCCCACGCGGTCGTCGCAAAATCGAGCACGCGGATGCGGTAGGCGTTGCCGTCCGGTTCGATCTCCACGCAAGCCGCGTCGATCCCATCGAGCGAGGTGCCGCTCATCACGCCGGCCGCGATCATCCGAACTCCTCGACGGCCGCATCGTAGAAAGCCGCGCGCAGCTCGCGCGTATCGCTTCGGCCGAAATAGACGGTGTTGGTGAGCAACACGGCCTGAAGGTCGCGTTCGGGGTCCGCCCAGACGCACGTTCCGACGAACCCGGTGTGCCCGAACGTTGCCCTCGAAAAAAGAGCGCCGCACGAATTGTCGTCGCTCGTCTTGAGCGCCCAGCCCAAACCGCGGCGCAAGACGGGATCGAAGGCTTGTTCGCTCGTCGCTTGAGCGCCGAGATCCGTCGAGACCAACGTGGATCGCCGTCCACGCAGCGGTCCGAGAAACGCTTCGGTCAGGCGCGCGACCGAGAGCGCCGTTCCGAAGAGTCCGGCGTGCCCGGCCGTTCCGCCCATGAGATAGGCTTTCTCGTCGTGCACGAATCCCTGTACCCGTCCGCGCCACGCGTCGGCCTCCGTCGCCGGGATCCGCGAACGCTCCGCCTGAGGCGGCCGGTAGGCGGGATCGCCGTCGCCGAACGCATCGCGAACCTGCGCGCCGAGCGAGGCGTCCGATAGACGCGACAGCAGCACCCCGAGCGCGATGAAGCCGAGATCGCTGTAGATGACCGATTCACCGGGAGGTTGGACGAGATCTCGCTCGACCGCGAAGCGTTCGACGTCGCTGCCGAGCAACTGCCGGTAGTCCGCGCCCGAATTCATGCCCGACGTATGCGCGAGCAGCATGCGCAGCGTGATCGCCGCGTGCGGCCGCCCCTTCCACTCCGGAAACCAGGGCACGAGCGGCCCGTCGAGCGCGAGCGCGTCGCGTTCCACCGCGCGCAGCGCGAGCGCCGCCGCGAAGATCTTGGTCAGCGACGCGAGATCGAAACGCGTGTCCGCGTAGACCGGAAGCGCGAGCTCGTCGTCCCTCGTTACGCCGTATGCGCGCTCGAACGCGAGCGCTCCGCCCCGTTCGACGCGCGCCACCGCGCCCGTAAAGAGCGGCCCGCAGGCCGCGCGCAACACGTCGTCAACGCCCATTCGCGAGCTCCACCGGAAGCGCGCCGCGGGCAGGCTCCCCGCCGAACACGACGCGGGCGAGTCCGTGCAGGCTGACCGATTCGTCTCCATACGTCGCAAGCGCATGCCGCGCACCGGAAGCGCACTCGAGATCGAACGGAGAGCGGACCGCAACGATCGTGGCGTCGGGAAAGCGTTCGAGGATCGCACGAATCGCGAGACGCTGCGATGCGAAGCGGCGCGCGTGACGCATCAACACGACGGGATGCCGTCCCGCGATCCGTTCGAGCAGCGCGGCAACGCGGTCGCCCGCGGGGTCGAGCGGTAGGCGCTCTTCGGCCAGCGCGGGCTCCGCCTCGCGCAACGACGCGATCGTTTCGGCGGGATCGGCCGCGCCGTCGTCCGTCGAGCCTTCGAACGACACCACGGTGCAGCTTGCCGCGTCGGCGCTCGCCCGGCCCCGCAGCAGCGTGACGGCGCGGCGTGCGATCTCCAGCCCGATTCCCGCCTCCGGCGGAGGCGCGTCGAGCGGGAGCGGCGCCGATGACGTCTCGCGCAGCGCGCGCATCCGGGCAGCGGCTTCGGCAAGCCGCTGCGGCGGAGCGTCGCGGGCGATGCGCGCGGCAGCCGCCTGCGCGAGCTCGGGGGAGTGGCTGACGAGTACGCCGTCGGCGCCCGCGGCGACCGCGGCCGCGGCGCCGGCCGGCGTTCCGACGGTGCGCGCGATCGCGTGCATCTGCATGCAGTCGGTAAAGCAGACGCCGCCAAAGTGCAGCTCGTCGCGCAGCTCCCCGACGAGTAGCCGCCGCGAGAGCGTCGCGGCGTTGGCCGCGTCGAGCGAGCCGAGCACCACGTGCGCGCTCATCATCGCCCGAGCTCCCGGCGCGAGCGCCGCGAACGGAACGAGGTCGCGGTCGCGCCAGAGCGACTCCGAAAGGTTCACGGCCGGAAGCTCCACGTGCGAATCGCCGGACGTCGAACCGTGTCCGGGAAAGTGCTTCGGCGTCGCGACGATGCCGCCGCTCTCGAGCCCGGCCGCGTACGCCGCGCCCAAACGCGCGACGTTCCCGGGATCGCAGCCGAGCGATCGCGTGCCGATCGCCGCGTTGTCGGGATCCACGGCCAAGTCCAGCACGGGAGCGAAATTCAGCGTACAGCCTGCGCGCCGGAGATCGAAAGCGACTTGTCGCCCCGCGCGCCATGCCAGCGATGCGTCGCCCGTCGCGCCCAGCGCCATCATGGACGGCATCGATTCGACGTCCTCGCGCAGCCGCGCTACGCGTCCGCCTTCCTGATCCACGGCGACGACCGGCGGAGGCCCGTGCGCGTAGCAGGCGCGCAGGGCGTCGGTCAACGCGCGCACGCCGGCGAGCGTTCCGGCGTTGCGCGCGAAGAGAATGAAACCGCCGAAGCCGCTTCGCGCGAACGTCGCCGCCAACTCCGCGTCGAGATGGGTTCCTTCGAAGCCGGTGACGACCGAGCTGCGAGCGCGGGCCTGCGCGGCGGTTTCGCTCATCGCGCGGCGCCCGGCGTCACCGACGCTCCCGCGGAATCGTAGCGTTGCAGGTGTTCGGGCGCGAAGACGAGATCGACGGCGTCGCCCGGACGCACCGCGAGCTCGACGGGGACCCGCACGACGATGCGTCCGCGCGCGGTGTCCACGTGCGCGTAGGCGTCCGCGCCGGCCGCTTCGCGGCGCACCACCGATCCCCGCACGTCGCCGCTTCCGGGTTCTCCGATGCGGACGCGCTCCGGACGAATGCCGCAGGTGACGCCGTCGAACCCAAACACGTTCATCGCGCGCGAACCGAACGCGGTCGCGGCGCGCAGCGTTGCCGGGCGGTCGTAGACGCGCTGCGGATCGCCCACGTCTTCGATGCGTCCGTCCACCAGCACGGCGAGTTCGTCCGCGATCGCCATTGCTTCGTCATGATCGTGCGTGACGCACAGGATCGGTCCGCCGAACCGCTCGCGAATGCCCATAACTTCCTCGCGCACGGTCGCGCGCAGCGACGGATCGAGATGCGCGAACGGCTCGTCGAGCAGCAGCACGAGCGGATCCGAGAGCAGCGCCCGCGCCAGCGCCGCGCGCTGCCGCTCCCCGCCGGATACCTCGCGCGGACGCCGGTCGAGCACGCCGTCCACGTGCANNGCGATCCGCCGGCGCTGCGGCGGCTCCTCGCGAATCGACCGCCCGTCCAAGCGAACGTCGCCGCGCTCGATCGGGACGAGGCCGGCGATCGCGCGCAGCAGCGTGGTCTTGCCTGCGCCCGATGGCCCCACCACCGCGAGCGTCCGTCCCTCGCCGATCTCGAGCGAGACGTCACGCAGCACGGCTTTGGCGCCGAGCCGGACCGCGACCGCGTCGGCCGTTAGCGTTGACAAGGATCTACTTCACGTGGATGATCTGCGCGATCAGCCGCCCGTCGACTTCGTTGACGTCGACGCTCAGAGACGAGCCTTTCTTGATGTCTGCGAGCGTTGCGTATTGGTCGTGCTCGTAGATGCTCGTACTGGGCAAGATCGCGACGCGCGCGTCGCCCTTGGCCGTTTTTAGCACCAGCGTGCCGGCCGAATAGTCGACCGACACGACGGTGCCCTCGATCGTTCCGCGGTCGGTCGACTTCGCACCGGAGTCGAACGCGCGGTAGAGCGGAACGGGCGGCGCTTGCCCTTGGGATTGCGCCGCCGCCACGAGCGGCGCGAAAACGAGGCCGAACCCAAGCACGGCGGCAGCCTTGAGCATTGCGTTCATGTTGAGGTAACGCCCGCGGCCGCGCGCGATTAGCCGCCCGAACCCGGCGTGCCGACTTTCGCCAAGAAGTTGTAGAGGCGGCCGGCATACTGAGCGGTGCCTTGGATCGTACCGTCCTGCGCGATGGTCCCTTGAACGCGGAAGTCCGAGCCGATTCTAAAGTTGATGTTGCCGCCGCTCGTCCCCCCGGTGATGGGAAGGTTCATTCCGTTGTGGAGCGGGCCGCCGGGCCGGATCGACATGTCGCGATACGTTCCGCTGACGATGCCCTCGCGGAACGTCATTTCCATGGTTCCGGAGAACGGAAACGCGTTGCGAAATTGAGGCTCGAAGGCCGCGACGTAGTTGACGGTGACGGGCTGGGCGCTGTGCGTCGCGATCGCGAACGCCGGTGATGCGCTGGCGACGACGGCGACGATAGCGAAAAGAAGCGAAAACGCATGCTTGCGCATGAAGATATCTCCTTGAAGGCGGGGCGGTTCTCGCGAAGGTTCCGCTTCGTGGCTCCGCGGCCTTCTCGCGGCTCAGCGCTGCAACCGGGCGTGATACTCGGCGCGGGCCGAACCGGCGCGTGCGCCGCCCGCGCGCACCTCGTCGGCCAGCAAGCGCAACGCCGTGACCTCCTCGTCCGTGGCCTTCTTCCCCGCGGAAGCCAGCCGCAACGCGATCAGCGCCAAATCGGGCGTCCGCGGGCCGAGAAGTCTCAGGCCTTCATAGAACGGACGCGTGGCATCGTCACCTGCGGGCGCCTCCAGCAGACCTTTGACGAGGTCTTTCTTGGCCGGAGCGCCGTCGAGAAGATACGTATCGATAGACCCGAAGTCCACGACCATGCAATTCGCCGCGCGCGGGGTGCTACTCTTTGCGGTCGCGTTTTCGACGATCGGGGCCGCCCGGACCGACGGCTTG
>PMFP01000021.1:31149-41592 GCA_003155175.1 Vulcanimicrobiota bacterium | reverse complement strand
TATTTCGACGGCTCGCAGATCTTCTCGGTGGACATGAACGGGAGCCGCTTTCTCCAGGAGCGCGACCCGCAGACCTACCTTCGCGGCGTTCGCATGATGGATTCGCTCGCATTTCTCGACCCCGGCTTTAGCGCGGCCGGTGGAACGATCGCCGACGGAGGCTACCGGCGATTCGAAGGACGCGACCTTCGCGTGCTCCTGGTGACGGCGCCGGGCGCCACGGCAATGGAAGCCCTGGTGGATCCGGCCTCAGGCCTGGTGCGATTCGCGCGCGACTCCGCCGGCGCGAACGTCTTTGAATATCGCGACTACCGCCGCATTCCCGGCGGTTTGACGGTCCCGTTCTACGAGCTGCGCAACGGCACGACGGTCGAACGCTACGCCGCGCGATCGGTGGACGCCGCCGCACTCCCCAAGCCCTCCGGAATCGGCGTGCGCGTGCAAGGACGCTTCGAACCGGTTCCGCTCGACGCCGGTTTTCGCACGCCGGTGGTGCCGTGCCGCGTCGGCAACGTGACGGTGCGGTGTCTCGTGGATTCGGGCAACTCGGGGCTGGCGATGAGCACGGAGCTGGCGCGCCGCATCGGGGCGCCGCAGGTCGGCGCTTTCACGGTCACGGGCATCGGCGCGTACGTCACGGGCGTCGTGCGCGCCGGCGGCCTAGCCGTCGGCAACGCGGAATTCGGACCGGCCAATTACGTCGTGCTGCGCGACATCCACGATCTGGGCTACGACGTCGTGCTCGGCGCCGATTTCTTTGCGGCTACGACCGTCACGCTCGACGCCCGCGGCGTTTCGCTGGGCGAAGTTGCGCCGTCGAACCCGGCGGCGCGAGTCGCACTCTCGTTTGCCGGATTCGTGCCGATCGCTCCCGTCGAGCTCGGCACGCTGCCCACACATCTCGCCGTCGACACGGGCGACGAGTCGGCCGTCAACGTCTCGGGCGACGTGCTTTCGGCCCACCCGGGCCTCTTCCGCGTGACCGGAACGCGGAAGGTCGTCGGCGTGGGCGGCAACGCGGTGGAACAAACGGGAACGATCGATCGCATGCGCATCGGCGATCTCGTCGTCACGGAACAAGACATTGCCGCGACGCCCGCGCTGCGTGGAATTGCGCCGGGTCACCTCGGCATGGGATTCCTTGGGACGTTCGTAACGTTCTTTGACTACGCGAATGCTGCGATGACGCTCACCGCACCGTAGCCTGAATCGTGCCTTTTGCACCTGTCGCGCACGAAGGTGACGGTGATAGAATCCCGCATAGACCCCGGACGGCGCCCGGTTGCTATCGGCGCCATTTTCCCGCTATGCGTTACGAAGGGAGCCCGATTTTTGAAACGTCATCTTACGAGGATGCTGGCCCTCGCGGGCGTCGCTGCTCTGGCCGCCTGCGGCGGCGGCCAAATGGGAAGTTCGCTTCCCAATTCCGCCCAGTCCGCACAGAGCTTCAGTAATTTTAGATCCGTCTGTACGGCCCCGGCGACGGGAGCGATGAGCTGCGTGGCGCTCGTCCGGACCGACGTCGGCGGAATCCCCGGCGGCTATCACGGCCTGTACGGCAGCGCCGCGAGCCAGGCCGACGTGGCCGCGAAGCCCGACGCCACCGCGACGGCTCCGCCCGGGTACGGGCCCTCGCAACTCCAGACCGCTTACAACCTTCCGTCGAGTTCCGCGGGCACCGGACAGACCGTCGCGCTCGTCGAGAGCGGCGACTACCCGACGGCCGCCGCCGATCTGACGACGTATCGCGCGGAATACGGCCTGCCGGCCTGCACCGTCGCGAACGGCTGCTTTGAGAAGGTCGGCCAGACGGGCTCCACGACCAGTCTGCCGGCTGAGAACGCCGGCTGGGCCGAAGAGACCGCCCTCGATCAGGACATGGTCTCGGCCACGTGCCCGAACTGCCACATCCTCATCGTCGAAGCGAACTCGTCAAGCAATGCCAACCTCGCTGCGGCCGAAAACGAAGCCGTGGCCCTGGGGGCGAACGAGGTGAGCAACTCGTACGGCGGCAGCGAGACCGGCGCGACGAATTCCGCATACAGCCATGCGGGCGTCGTGATTCTCGCGAGTGCCGGAGACAGCGGCTACGCCGAAGGCTCGCAGCAGCCGTGCTCGTACGCGACCGTGGTCTGCACGGGGGGCACCTCGCTGCGAACCGCGACCAACTCGCGCGGCTACACCGAAGTCGTCTGGAACGACCTGAGCACGGGGAACGGGGCTACCGGCAGCGGCTGCAGCTCCGACGTGGCCAAGCCGTCGTGGCAGAACGACAAGGGTTGCACGAAGCGCTCTCAATCCGACGTCTCTTTTGACGCGGATCCCGAGTACGGCGTCGCCGTCTACGACAGTACGCCTTACCAGGGCTATTCCGGCTGGCTCGAGTTCGGCGGCACCAGCGTCGCCAGCCCGGCCTTAGCGGGCGTCTTCGCGCTCGCCGGCAATGCCTCGTCGCTGGGCACCTCGGCGGCCGCGACCTTCTGGAACGACAAGGGCACCGGGCTAAACAGCGTGACGAGCGGCAACAACCTGACCAAGCGCGGCAAGTGCGGATCGGCCTACGCGTACATCTGCACGGCAGGCACCGGAACGGACGGGGTCTATTCCGGGCCGGCGGGCTGGGGAACGCCCAACGGTCTGAGCGACTTCTAACCGGGCTCGCGGTCGCGAAAACGGGGCGCCTCGCAACAATCGCGCGAGGCGCCCCGTTTATTTTCTTGTGACGACGATCGAATTACGCGTGAAGCCCGGGTCGAAAACGCCGGGGCTTTCCATCGAAGGCGGAGCATACGTGCTGCGCGTTCGCGGGCGCGCCGTGGACGGTGCCGCCAACGCGGATTGCCTCCGTGCGCTCGCCGATATCCTCGGCGTGCCGAAACGGCGCGTCACGCTCTCGTCGGGATCCCGTTCGCGCATCAAGCGATTCTCGATTGACGCATGCGATCAAGACGCCGCAGAACGCCGCTTGCTCGAGGTTGCGGAAAAAACGTGACGCACAGGGAAGCGCGGAGCGTCGTGCAAAGGCGTACACCCGTGAGATTGCTGACCGCGCTGCTGATCGCGATCGCCGCTTCGGTCGTACCGGCCTGGAGCGCCGCGGCAACAACAACGGTCGTTCGTCTCGACATGTGCACGCCCGTGGCCGTCGAGATGGTGGACACGGTGGATTCCAAAGAGGCGGCCCCGGGCGATTTCTTCCGCTTTCAGACCGTCAACGCCGTAACGTCGGGAAAAACGATCGTCATTCCCGAGCGCACGATGGGATGGGGCGTCGTGACCGTCGCATCGCCCGCGGGGCGCTCCGGACGCGCCGGCCTGCTGATTCTGGAACCGCTCTATTTGAAGCTGCCGAGCGGACAAGAGCTGGGCGTGGTTTTCGACCACGGAACCGACGAAGTGCTCGATCGCAGCGGCGACAGCCGGAACGCGCCGGGTTACCTGGGCGCCATTCCGATTCCCGGGATCGGCGCCGCCGTGGGCGTCTTCAACTACTTTCACAGCGGACAGAACATTCAAGTGAAGCGCGGGACCGTTTTCGCAATCTTTCCCAGCAACGACCCAGACGTGGAGCGCTGCCAGGGCCACCCCTCGTACTAGCGGCACCGGCGGCCACGCCCTGGGCCGCTTGCTTCTTTTGTCGCCGGCCATCTCGGAACTCCGGCGCAACCCGCTCGGCGTCCGCGTACTTGCTAACAATGGATAAAGAAACCGCCGATACATCATAACGGTAGACGGGCTCGTGCCCGAATCCGCGAGTGGTCGGCTTAGACCAATCGCTTTTCGACCTGCCCCGCACGCATCGTGCAAGAGAGAAAACGTTGTTACTCACCGCTGACAGAGATTACGCATTCTCGCCGGACGGCGATTCGGACCCGCTAGCGACGCTGCAAACGCGCATTGACGATCGTACCGCGCGCGTCGGAATCGTCGGTCTCGGATACGTCGGGCTTCCGCTCGCCGTCGAGTTCGGCGCGCAGTTCCCCGTCGTGGGCTTCGACTCCGACGCTCGCCGCGTGCGTGAGATCATGCGCGGCAAGTCTCCGATCCTCGACGTGGCGGACCACCGGCTCGAAGATCTCCTCGGGCAGGGGCAGTTCTCCGCGACCGGCGATTTTTCTCAGATGCGCGATTGCGACGTCCTCGTGATCTGCGTCCCGACCCCGCTAGGCAAGAATAAGGAACCGGATCTTTCCTACGTCAAGAGCGCCGCAAACGCTATCGTCGCGAACCTGCGCCCGGGTCAGCTCGTCGTCTTGGAATCCACGACCTATCCGGGCACGACCGACGAAATGCTGCTTCCGCTGCTCTCGTCGCGCGGCATGAAGATCGATCGCGATTTTCTGCTCGCGTTTTCGCCCGAGCGCGTCGACCCCGGCAACAAGCAATTCAACATCACCGAGATTCCCAAGGTCGTCGGCGGCTGTTCCGAGCTCTCGACCGAGGTCGCGGCGTCCTTCTACGGAAGCATCATTCATAGCGTGCACCCGGTCTCGACCGCGCGCGTCGCCGAAATGTCGAAGCTGCTCGAAAACACGTTCCGGCTGGTCAACATCGGGCTCGCGAACGAAATGGCGCTGCTTGCACGCCACCTCCATATCAACTCCCACGAGGCCATCGAAGCCGCGGCCACCAAGCCCTTCGGGTTCATGCCCTTCTATCCGGGACCCGGCGTCGGCGGTCACTGCATTCCGCTCGACCCGCAGTACCTTTCGTGGAAGGCCAAGCGCGAAGGCTTCGACGCTCGGTTCATCACGCTCGCCGAAGACGTCAACGCCGCAATGCCCAAGCGCATCGTCGAGATGGTTGCAAACGCCCTCAACGACGACAAGAAAGCCTTGAACGGATCGCGCGTTCTCATCCTCGGCGCCGCCTACAAATCCGACACCGACGACACGCGCCACAGCCCGGCCATCGCCATTCTCGATCTGCTCAGAGACCGCCACGCCGAAGTCGTCTATCACGATCCGCTGGTCGAGCGTTTAGACATCGACCTGAGCGAATGGGCCGAGTGGCGCGCGGTCAAAGCGCCGCCCGCCGTCGACCGCCGCAATCCGCACGTGCGCACGCTCAGCGGCGAAATCCCGGCGCGCCGGCGCTACGACTCGTTGACGAGCGTGGAACTTACCGCCTCGGAGCTCGAGCGGGCCGACTGCGTGGTGATCGTCACCGCGCACGAGGACGTGGACTATCGGCTCGTGCTCGAACACGCCAAGATCGTCGTGGACACGCGCGCCGCGATTTCGCCGGCGCAGCGCGCCGGCGCCAAAGCCCGGGTGATCGCGCTATGACGCGCACGCTGATTACGGGTGGCGCCGGATTCATCGGCGGGCACGTCACCCGCCGGCTGCTCGACCGCGGCGAAAGCGTCGTCGCGCTAGACGACCTGTCAACGGGCAGCCGCGAGAACGTTCCGGCCGACGGCGAGAACCCGCGCTTTCGCTTGGTCGTCGGCGACGTACGCGACCGCCGGCTCGTGGACGAACTCGTTCAGGATTGCGACGTCGTCATTCATCTCGCGGCCCGCATCGGTCTCAAGCTGGTGATCGAAAGCCCGCTCAAGACCATGGAAGTGAACGCGGACGGAACCGAGAGCGTACTCGCCGCCGCGAGCCGGTACGGCAAGCGAACCCTCATCGCGTCCACCTCCGAGGTCTACGGACTGGCCACCAAGATTCCATCATCGGAATCGGATCCGATCTCGTTTGGATCGCCGGAGAAGGGCCGCTGGAGTTACGCCTGTTCCAAAGTTTTCGACGAGTTCTACGCCCTCGCGCTCCATCGCGAACGCGGGCTGCGCGCGACCGTCGTGCGCCTGTTCAACACGGTCGGGCCAAAGCAAAGCGCACACTACGGGATGGTCATCCCACGCTTCGTGCGCCAAGCCCTCGCGGGCGAACCGCTGACCGTTTATGGTGACGGAACGCAGACGCGTTCGTTCTGTTACGTCGGCGACGTCATCGACGGCCTAATGGAGATCGTCGCGCGCGACGAGAGCGTCGGCAAAGTCTACAACATCGGCAATCCGTCCGAAATCGCGATCGTCGATCTAGCCAAGCGGGTGATCGAGCTCACCGGTTCCGATTCGCCGATCGAATACGTGCCGTTCGACGTGGCCTTCAATGCCGGTTTCGAGGAAATCCGGCGGCGCGTTCCCGACATCTCGCGCGCTCGCCACGACCTCGGTTTCAACCCAACGACCACGCTCGACGTCGTCCTTAAGGACGTAATCGAGAGCGTGCGCGCGCCGCAGCCCGTCGCGCGGTGAACGTGCGCCGCGCGACGCTCACGCTCGCCGCGGCACTCGCCGCGGCGATGTTCTTGCCCCAGATAGCGCGCGCCGACGCGCCGGCGGCACCCGCGCCCTCGCCTACGGCGGCGCCGGCGCAAGTTCCGGCGTTGACCTCAACCACCGACTTGGAGCTGGGCGGGACCAACGACCAGCTCACCGACGACCGCGGGACGTGGAACGCGGCCTATCTGCTGGGGCTGTACCGTCGTAGCGACGGCCTGTCGCTCTACGGCGACGCGTCGCAGAACCAGCGCTTCGGGTACGCCGATACGCAGTACGGCGCGGGAGCCTACGTGCCGCTGACCAAGCAAAACGTCGCCGACGTCCTTATCTCGTTCAGCCCACAGCATCACATCCTTCCCTCTTCCACGATCGAGTTGGGCGACGACATCCGGCTGCACCAAGGCTACGGCATCCAGGTCGGCTATCGCGACTCGAGTTACCCGTCCGCCAACGTCGGGGTCACCAGCGTCGGCTTCGACCGGTATTACGGTGACGACCGCATCGCCTACGCCTCGCACTTCGCCGTGCTCTCGAACGTCCCGGGCGTGGCTTGGACGAACTCGCTTTCCTGGTCGCGCTATCTTCCACGCGACGTCTATACGTTCGCGGCCTACGCCGGACGCGACGTCGAAAACACCGGGACGACGATCGCCACGTACGGAAGCGTCGGCGTCGGCGGCGACCTGCTGCACTGGATGACGCCGTCGACGGCGATCCATTTCGGTCTGGGCGATTACACCTTAACGGGAGCGTACGACCGCTTCGAGGTTCAACTTGGTTTACGCGCACGCATTTGACGGCTTCATCTGGGCCGTCGAGGTGGCGACGCTGACGCTCGGCGGCGTGGTGCTGCTGCTCGCGATCTTCGTCGTCGCGTTGCGCCTGCGTTTCGACGCGGTCGCGCGCCGGAGGACGAAGCTCATCGAGCAGTGGACTGCGATATTCCGCGGGGAGCGCGACGACCTTCCCGCTCTGCGCGGGGAAGATCGCTACACGGTCCTTCTGCTCTACGACCGGATCCGCGGCGATCTCGACTCGTCGCGCTCGTTGATCGCGCGCGAACATGCCGACGAGATCGCACGGCGGGCCAAGATCGACGGCTTCGCGGCCGGGCTACTGACCAGCCGCGACGACGCGGATCTCATCGCCGCGCTTTCGGTTCTGGGAAAACTCGGAGACCTGCGCGCGGTGGGGCCGGCCGCACGCTACGGCAACGCCGGCGGCACGGAACTTTCGCGAACGGCGGCCGAGGCCTCGCTCCGGCTTTCACCCGACTCCGTGGGACGCGTGATCGCGTTGGTCCGCGACCGCGAAGACTGGGTGAGTTCGCGCGTCGAAAGCATGCTGCGCCTCGCAAGTCAACCCGTTCTCGACGACGCGATGTCCGAGGCGATCGCCTCGTCTCCCGCGCGCGGACGCATCCGGCTACTCGATTTTCTTCGCTGCTGCAGCGCACCCGCGGCGCGCTCGATCGCCCGCGGGCTCGTTAGCGACGAAACCGACCCCGAAGTCGTGGCCGCCGCCATCCGGGCGCTCTCCGGCGTCGCCGAGCCGTCCGACGACGCCCGCATCCGGCCGTTCCTGCTCTCGCCCGATCCGTTCGTCCGGCTTGCGGCGCTGCGAATCATGCGACGCGTGGCGTCCCCGCAGGACGCTCCCGTGCTCGGGTCGCTCGCCATGGACAACGATTCGTGGGTGCGCCGGCGCGCCGCCGAGGCGCTCGTCGCGCTCGACGAACGCATGCGCTCGAGCGGAACCGAGGAAACCGTATCGGAAGCGGATCCGTTCGCCCGCGACGCGATCGTCGAAGCGCGCGCCACCATGCTGCCGGTGCCGATCTCGTGAGCCGGACGCTGCACTATCCTTGGGACTTGATCGTCTTCGTCATCGAAGTCGCGCTCTTCTCGTACTTTATCTTCGTCAACGCCTTCTATCTCTTCACGGCGTTCGTCGCGTTGTTCCGGCTGCCCGACTTCGTCAAGATCCATCGGGTGGATCCGCTTCGAAGCACGGGTTCGGCGCTCGACAAACCGATCAGCATCGTCATTCCGGCCTTTAACGAGGAAGTCCACATCGAGCGCACGGTAAACTCACTGCTCGCCATCGAGTACGCGGCATCGGAGATCGTCGTCGTCAACGACGGCTCGACCGACGGCACGCTGGCGGTGCTGACCGAGGCCTTCGCGCTCGAACCGTTTCCGGCGGTCTATCGCGTCGCGGTTCCGACCAAAGAGATCCATGCGATTTACCGCTCGGCGACGCACCCCAACCTGATGGTCGTCGACAAGGTCAACGGCGGCAAGGGCGACGCGCTCAATGCGGGCGTCAACGTCGCGCGCTTTCCGCTGATCTTCTCGGGCGACGCGGATTCGTTCTACCATCCGTCAACGCTGATCTGGATGTCAGAGCCGTTCGAAAAGAATCCCCTCACGATCGCCGTCGGCGGCGCGATCGCCGTCGGCAACGACGCAATCCCGGAGACGCCCGACGGCAAGATCGAACCGCAACTTCCCAAGGGATGGCTGCCGCGTTTTCAAGCGCTGGAATACTTGCGCGCCTTCCTCGGCTCGCGCATGGGCTGGGCGCCGATCAACGGCCTGGGAACGATTTCGGGCGCATGCGGCCTCTGGCGTCGCGACATCATCGTCGAGGCGGGCGGCTACCGGACGGATACGATCTGGGAAGATCTGGAAATGACGCTGCGCGCCCACAACATGATGCGCAAGCAAAAGCGTCCCTACAATATCGCCTTCGCGCCGTATCCCGTCTGCTGGACCAGCGTTCCCTCGACGTTCGGCGAGCTCTACCGCCAGCGCAAGTCCTGGCACCGCCACTTAGCCGAATGCATGGTGATCCACCGCAACCTGCTCTTCGGCGGCGGCGTCATCGGCTGGCTCACGATGCCGTACCTGATGTTTGCCGAGTTTCTCGCACCCGCCGCCGTGCTTTTCGGCCTACTGTTCGCCGTGGTCGCATTGTACTTCCACTTCATCAACATTTACGCGAACCTGCTGCTGCTCGGTCTGGTCGTCGTCCTCTCGATCCTGATCTCGCTGCTGAGCATCCTACTCGATCAGCTTTCGTATCGGACGTACCGTAGCTCGCTGTGGCCGCTGTTGTCGGCCAGCGTCCTCGACTTCTTCTTCCGCCAGTTCATCTTCGTCGCGAACCTGTCGGGGCTGTTCGCATGGCTGTTCCGCCGGCCGTTCCACGGTCGAAAGGGCTCGCCGCCCGGCATCAACGTCGCCGCCTACCGCCCCGAGCCGTATCGTAGGGCTTTACCCGCTGCGAGCATAAAGACCGCCGGACGATGAAACTGCTCCTCGAGATCCTGCTCTCCATCGTCTTGCATCCGATCGCGATGATCCTGATGTGGGTTCACCTGATCGGCCGCGGCGATATGAGCGACGGCAAGAAGATCGTCTGGTTTATCGTCAGCATCATCTGGGGACTCGGCCCGATTCTCTACTGTCTGGTCGCCGAAGGTTCGCTCTGGTAGGCTTGGGCGCTTATCCCTCGACCTCGACGCGCTTTGCCAGACGTCCGACCCATGCGTAGAGCCCGAGGCTGACGATCGCGAACGCGATCGTGCCGACGACCTCGCCGGGAATCGCGAACGAGTCGCCCACGAGCGCCAGCGGCGATCCGTTGCCCGAAAAGACGATGACGCCGGCCAGCGCGACGCCGAACAAACTCTCGCCGACGATGAGCCCCGACGCGAGCAAAACGCCCAGCCGTTGCGCGACGCCCGGATCGGGCGACGACGTCGCACGCCTGTTGTAGAGATATCCGAGAACGGCGCCGACGACCACCGGCGCCGTCGTTGCTGCGGGCAAATAGATGCCCAGGCCGACGGCGAGCGGCGGCAACTTGAATTTGCCGCCCGAAAGCGCGCGCAACGCCTCGTCGGCGACGATGATGGCGATCCCCAGCAGCGCGCCGATCCCCAGCAAACTCCAGTCGAGCTGACCGCCGATCACGCCCTTGGCGAGCGCGGAGATGAGCGTCGCTTGCGGCGCGGGCAGCGGCTGCGCGGTCGCGGCGGCGTGCAGCGCAGGCGCTCCCGCGAATCCGTAGGCATCGTTGAGCAGGGCCAGGATCGGCGGAATGACGAGCGCCCCGCAAAACACGCCGACGACGAGCGCGAACTG
>PMFP01000021.1:0-31082 GCA_003155175.1 Vulcanimicrobiota bacterium | reverse complement strand
CCGATGAGTCCGGCCATGTATCCGCAAACGGCCGCAACGAGAAAGCCGATGACCAGCGTGTAGACGACGGCGGCGATCGTGAGATCGACGATCGAGCCCCCGAGCGCTCCGCCGTGAAGGAACGACACGAACAGCACGGAGAGCGGAACCACGCCGGCCGCCACGACGAGCCCGACGATCCCGATCGGAATGTCGTGCTCCGTGCGCGCGAGTTCGGGCGCTCCGGCGCGGCTCTTGTGACGCGACGCCTCAATCGCCGAAACCAGGCCTTTCCAGACCGGAATTGCGAGCTTGCCGAGCGTCCACAACGCCGAGATCCCGATCGCGCCGGCTCCGATGAAGCGCACCTGATGCGACCACACGTGCGTCGCGACGTCGGTCGCGCTGCCCGCCATCGGATGCAGCGCGGTCAGCACGGGCGTGGCGATGCCCCACGCGATGACGAGACCGGCGAGAATGGCGAGTCCGACCGAGAGCCCGATCAGATGACCCGCACCCAGCAGCGCGAGCGAGAGGCCGACGCCGATTCCGGTGGACGATTTTCCGATGCGAAAGAACGCGTCGAGTTCCCCGGCGAAGACGCGCGTCGCGACGACCGCCGCGAACGCCGCGGACGCGACTGCGCCCACCACGACCGCCAAGAGTCCGGCTTTGCCCTCGGCGGCGCCTTCGCGCGTTCCGGTTCCGACGCGCAGCACTTCGGCCGCGGCAACGCCTTCGGGATACGGGAGATCCGAATCCACGACCAGAGCTCGCCGCAGCGGAATCGTATACATCACGCCGAGCACGCCCCCTGCCGCGCAGACGCCGAAGCTCTCCCAGAACGGAAAGCCGGCCCACCAGCCGACCATGACCAGTCCCGGCAGCACGAAGATGATCGCGGAGAGCGTTCCGGCGGCCGACGCGACCGTCTGGACGATGTTGTTCTCGTAGATCGTCGCGTTCTTGAACGGACGCAGCAGCGCCATCGAGATCACCGCCGCCGGAATGGACGACGCGAACGTCAACCCGACCTTGAGACCGAGATAGACGTTCGCAGCCGTGAAGACCACGGTAATCGCCGCGCCGAGAATCAGTCCGCGGACGGTGAGCTCGGTGCGCGCCGCATCGGCCTTCACGGTAGGATCCTTTCCATCGCGACGACGTCAACGTACGCGCCGTCGATCTCGCCGTGCTCCTTGAAGACGCCGACGTCGCGAAAACCCACGCGCCGGTAGAGCCGCGTTCCCGCCTCGTTCGAAGCGACGGCGTGCAACACGATCTTGTGAAAGCGTGCTTCGCGAGCGCGCTCGACGAGCGCCTCGAGCAACGCACGGCCGATCCCCCGGCCGCGCTTTTCGCGCGCAACGTACACCGAAAGATCGGCGATCGCAGCGTGCGCGCAGCGATGCGAGAACGGGTTCAGCGACGCCCACCCCGAGACCACGCCGTCGACATCGGCGACGAGAACGGCATGGCGATCGCCGTGCGCCTCAAACCACGCTGCGATCTCGTCGTCCGACCGGGGCTGCGTTTCCAGCGTCGCGACGCGGTCCTCGATGCCCTGATTGTAGATATCCTTGACGGCGGGCAGATCCGCGCCGGTGGCGGCCCGGAGGGTGACGGCGCTAACGGGGATCACCTAAGCGTCCGGATCGGTGAAAAGCCGGATTACGTAAAGGCACGTTAGGAGACCCCGGCTTGTGGGTATGTATCGGCAACAGAACACGATGGCGTTCTTTCGGCCTCGGCGGCTTCACGTTCCCCTAGGGAGCCGAGCCGGCGAAGGAGCAACCATCGGTCCGCGCATTGGGTCGGAGCGAATTACACAGCCAGGGAGGCAACGTGAATACGGTAACGGTTAACGCGAGTGAGTCCGGAACGTTCAAAATCGGCGGCGACCTCGAGGTCCATCGGTTAGGCTTCGGTGCGATGCGGATCACCGGAAACGGCATCTGGGGCGAGCCGGCCGATCGCGACGAGGCCCTTCGCACGCTCAGGCGCCTTCCCGGACTCGGCGTGAACTTCATCGATACAGCCGACGCCTACGGTCCCGACGTCTCGGAGTGGCTGATCCGCGAGGCGCTCGCTCCTTACGCCAACATGGTCGTCGCGACGAAGGGCGGCCTGACGCGGAGCGGCCCCAACGAGTGGGACCCGGTCGGCCGGCCGGAATACTTGCGCCAACAAGCGCTCAAGAGCGTCCGCAACCTGGGCGTCGAGCAAATCGATCTGTGGCAGCTACACCGCATCGATCCCTACGTGCCGCGCGAAGAACAGTTCGCCGCCATCAAGGCGCTGCTCGACGACGGCATCATCCGCCACGCCGGACTCAGCGAAGTGTCGATCGAGGAAATCGAGGCCGCGTCGAAAGTCTTTCCCGTCTCGACGGTGCAGAATCGCTACAACCTCGTGGACCGTCTCAACGAAGGCGTGCTCGACTACTGCGCGACGAGGGGCATCGGCTTCATTCCCTGGTTCCCGCTCGCGGCCGGCGACCTCGCCAAGCCCGGCTCGCTGCTCGACGACCTCGCCCGTTCCCGCGGCGCGTCCCCGAGCCAGATCGCGCTAGCCTGGGTGCTGAGGCGCAGCCCCGTCATGCTGCCCATCCCGGGGACCTCGAAGGTCGCGCATCTCGAAGAAAACGTCGCCGCCGCCGCGATCCAGCTGTCCGACGCCGAGTTTGCGGCGCTCGACCACGAGGGCCGTAAGGAGTACGACCGAAAGGACACCGCCTAAAGCAGCCTTTTGGGCACCGCCGGATCGGGGAGGCGCGCGTGACTGCGGAATGGTTGACGGCCTACGCTACGTTAGGAACCTTCGTCGTCATCACGGCCTCGGCCATTGCGGCGCTCTTGCAACTTCGGCACACGCGCGGAAGCAACCAGATCATCGCGCTGACCGAGTGCCGCGAAACCCTCGAATCCGAGGACTTCACCCAAGCGCGCCACTTCATCTTCAACGAATTGCCGGCTCTGATGGAGGACCCGGCAATTCTGCGCGCGCTTAGCGAACGCACCTTCCCGGGACAACTTCGGCCGGTCAGCTACGTGGCGAACTTCTTTGAATCCATGGGCGCCTTCGTGCGCTTTAACATCATCGATCGGTCGATCGCTTGCGATCTCTGGTGCGGCGTGGTGCTCTCGTGCTGGGACGCGCTGGTTCCCGTGGTCCGCCTTCGACGCCGGTTGGATCCAGGGATTTGGGAGAACTTTGAATATCTCGCCATGATCTCAAAACGGTTCGTCGAGAAATATCCCACGTCGTATCCCCCAGACATGCCGCGCATGGACCTCGGCGAGGGCGCGGCGCCTACGCCGAGTTAACGCCGAGCCCCGCCAAGCAGTTTCTCGGCCGTGATCGGGAGATCGCGGACGCGAACGCCCGTAGCATGATAGACCGCGTTGGCGACCGCCGCGGCGCTGCCGGTCATCGCGACTTCGCCGATGCCTTTGACGTGCGCGGGATTGACGTGCTGGTCGTCTTCTTCCGCCATGATGATCTCGACTGGCGGAATGTCTCCGTTGGTCGGCACGAGGTAATCGGCCAGATTGGCGTTCATGATGCGCCCCGTCCGCAGATCGAAACGCGTCTCTTCAAACAGCGCCATGCTGATGCCCCACACGATACCGCCCAGGAACTGACTCTCGGCGAGCTTCGCGTTGATGATGCGGCCGGCGCCGAAGGCCGCGACGAACCGCATCACGCGCACGCTGCCCAAATCGGGATCCACCGCAACCTCGACGAAATGCGCGCCGAACGACGCCTGCGCGTAGTCGTCTTCTTCGGGACGGGGTTTCTCCTCGACGTTGATCTCGATGCCGTCAGGCGGCACCCGGCCTCCGCTTTCCGCGAGGCGCTCTCGAAGCCGCTGCGCCGCGACCGTAACGGCCGAGCCGACGCTGCTCGAGGTTTGCGAGCCTGCGGCGAGCGGCGCGTACGGAAGGCTCGTGTCCCCGAACTCGAAACGAACGCGCTCGTACGGGACGCCGAGAATTTCGGCAGCGATCTGCGCGTACGCCGTCGGCGATCCCGTCCCTTGCTCGATCGTGCCGGTGGACACCACGACCGTCCCGTCGGCGTGCATCCGGATGCGCACGTCCGCGTGGCTGCGAAACGATCCGCCCGAGGCCGTCGCCATTCCCAACCCGGTCAGCAGGCGTCCGTCGCGCGTCGAACGCGGCTCCGGATTGCGGCGCTTCCAATCGAAACGTTCCGCGGCGAGGCGATAACATTCGCGCAGCGCCTTGCTCGTGTAGGGTTTTCCGCTATCGGGATCGGTCTGGGCATAATTGCGCAGCCGCAGTTCGAGCGGGTCCATCCCGAGCTCGTAGGCCAGTTCGTCCATCGCCGACTCCAGGGCGAACGACCCGGTGGCCTCGCCGGGCGCCCGCATGTACGTCGGCTTGCTGATGTTCAGGCGGCGGAGCTCGTGCGACATCGCGTAGTTCGGCACCGCGTAGAGCCCGCGGCTGAATACGCCGCACGGCTCCACGTAATCGTCCGCGGCGCTGGTCTCGCTCGTCGTCTCGTGGATGACGCTCTGCAGACGCCCGTCGCGCGAGCAGCCGATCGAGAGCTTCTGTTCGGTTTGCGGCCGGTGCCCGACCCACGCGAACATCTGCGGACGCGTCGCCAGCACTTTGACCGGCCGGTCCATCATCTTGGCCGCCATCGCGGCGAGCGCGACGTGCGACCACGGCTGGCCTTTGCTCCCAAACGCACCGCCCACGAACGGCGCGATGACGTGGATCAGCTCAGGCTCGATACCGAACACCGTCGCCATGCGAGCGCGAACGCCGAACGCCCATTGCGTCGAGTCGTACAGCGTCAGGCGATCGCCGGCCCACGCCGCGATGGTTCCGTGCGTCTCCAGCGGATTGTGATGTTCCGTCGGCGTCCGGTACGTCTGCTCTAAGCGAACGTGCGCAGCGGAAAACGCCGCGCGCGGATCTCCGCGGTGGCGATCGGCGGGCTCGCCGAAAATCTGCTCCGGCACGTACGCCGGCGCCGTCTCGAGGTCCATCTCCGGAGCGATCGCGTCGTACGCCACGCGAACGAGCTCCGCACCGCGCGTCGCGTCCTCGAACGTCTCCGCAACGACCACCGCGACCGGCTGGCGGTCGAACTGCACCGCGTCGTTTTGCAAGAGAAACAGCAACGACGGCATCGGCGGAGAGCCGCCGGCATTGACGCGCGGCGCGTTCTCGTGCGTCATGACGCCCAACATGCCGGGTAGCGCGAGTGCATCCTTCGCGTCGATCGAGCGAATGCGTCCGTTCGCTACGCTACTCGTCACGACCACTCCGTGCACCATCCCGGGCAGCACCACATCGGCCGTAAAGACGGTCCGCCCGGTCACTTTCTCGCCGCCCTCGACCCGGTCGAGCGGCGCGCCGATCAGCGGCTGCCTCACGACGACGCAGCCATTTCGAGCGCGCGCACGAGCGTTCGCCGTCCTAGTTCGATCTTGAAGTCGTTGCCCCCAAAGCCGCGCGCCGCCGCGAACGCTGCGCGAGCGGCCCGTTCGTACGCATCGCACGACGCCGCCGCACCGGCTAAGGCGCTCTCCGCTTGCGGCGACCGCCACGGAACCGTCGCGACCCCGCCCAGCGCGATGCGCGCGGACCGGATCGTCTGCCCCGCCATGTCGAGTTCGACGGCGGCCGAAGCCGACGCAAACTCGCACTCCGCGCGATCGCGCGCCTTCACGTACGCCGAGCGCACGCCCGCCGCCGGCAACGGAACGGAAAGACCCGAGACGAGTTCGCCGCGAGCGAGCGTTGTCTCCACGTGCGGCGTCTCGCTCGGCAAGCAGTAGAACTCGGCGAACGCAATGTCGCGATCCCCTTTCGATCCGGTGACGTGAACGACGGCATCCAACGCGCGCAACGCAACGGCCAGGTCGGAAGGGTGCGTTGCTATACATGCGCTGCTGGTTCCGAGAACCGCTTCCGAACGATTGACGCCGCCGATCGCCCCGCACCCGCTCCCGGGACTGCGTTTGTTGCACGGCGTAGCAACGTCGCGAAAGTATGGACAACGCGTCCGTTGCATGAGGTTGCCCCCGATCGACGCCATGTTCCGCAGTTGCGGCGACGCGCTCTGCTCCAGGGCGCTCGCCAGCATCGGAAAGAGCTCCCGGACGCCCGCGTCCGAGGCAACGTCGCTCATGCGAGCGAGGGCGCCGATGAGGAGGACGTCGCCGCGCCGTTCGATGGAACGCAGCGGCAAGGCGTTGATGTCTACCAGCACGTCCGGCTCCTCGACGGCGATCTTCATGAGATCGAGCACGCTCGTGCCGCCCGCGACGAAGGACGCCCGCGAATTGCTTGCCATCGCGCTCAGCGCCGCGGGGCCGCTTGGGGCGCGCACGAACGCGAATGGCTTCACGAGGCACCCGCTTCCAAGATGGCGTCGACGATATGCGGATAGCAGCCGCAACGGCAGAGGTTGCCGCTCATTTGCACGCGGACCGTTTCGACGTCGAGCCCGTGTCCCTCGGTGAGCAATCCCACGGCGGAAACGATCTGTCCGGGCGTGCAATACCCGCATTGGAAACCGTCGTGCTTGATGAAGGCCTTTTGTATCGGATGAAGCTCGGCGCCGTCTGCAATTCCCTCGATCGTCGTGATGCTCGCGCCCTCGTGCATGGCCGCCAGCGTCAAGCACGAATCGATGCGCCGGCCATCCACGAGCACCGTACAAGCTCCGCACGTGCCTTGATCGCAGCCTTTTTTCGTGCCGGTGAGTCCGAGGTGATCGCGCAAAGCGTCGAGCAGCGTCACGCGCGTGTCGAGCGTCAAAACGTGCTTGCGTCCGTTGACCGTCAGCGACGTGCGAGCGGTGTGCGTTAGATCCACAGGGGCCTCCAGCCGCAGCTGCGCGCGCAGCTCTCTCGTGGCCGAGTTTTTCCCAGCACGGGCCGACGGCTAACGTATCCATAGGCCGGAGCGAAAGCCGCCACCTTCCTTGAATCTAAAGACGGCGTGAAGCCGAACAGGAAGGCAGGTCGGCTCGTTCTCGACCGAGTAACGCAATCGGCACGAATGAGCTCGCTAGCGTAGCCCGTGATGCGAAATTTGCTGGCCGCACCGGGTACCGTGCGCCGCTCTTCTCCATTGGGCCTAGCCGATCTCGCCGTCGTCCTGGGAGCGCTGGTCGCCCTGGCGCTCATCGCGAAGGTCGGCGCTGGAACGCTCGTCAGTTTCCAGCCTAGTTCGACCGGACCGCACCTAGATCTCGACCCGCGCAACCTTCCGTATTACGCAGCGCGCTCGACGCTGCGGATGTTCGTCGCGCTCTCGTGGTCGATCGTGTTTACGCTCGCGTACGGCTATGCCGCCGCACGCAGCGCGCGTCTCGAGCGTCTGCTCATTCCTCTGCTCGACATCTTGCAGTCGGTACCGGTGCTCGGATTTCTCTCGATCACGGTTACCGGTTTCATCGCGCTGTTCCCCGGGAGTCTCCTCGGGCTGGAAATGGCGTCGATCTTTGCTATTTTCACGTCGCAAGCGTGGAACATGGCTTTCGCATTCTACCAGTCGTTGCGAAGCATTCCGAAAGAGCTCGAAGAGGCCGCCGCACTCTATCGCCTCTCGGCGTGGCAACGCTTCACGCAGCTCGAAGTTCCCGCCGCCATGATCGGACAGGTTTGGAACGCCATGATGAGCTTCGGCGGCGGCTGGTTCTTCCTCGCGGCCAGCGAAGCCATCAGCGTCCTGAACAAGAACTACACGCTGCCGGGCGTCGGATCGTACGTCGCCGCCGCAATCGCGGCCAAGAACGTGCCGGCGCTGATCTGGGCCGCGATTACGATCGCGGTCGTCATTCTCCTCGTGGATCAGCTGTTCTGGCGCCCGGTCGTGGCGTGGTCGGACAAATTCCGCATGGAGCAAAGCGCGGCCGCCGAGCCGCCGCGCTCGTGGGTCTACGATCTGCTCCGGAGTTCGATCGTGCCCGGCCTGATCGAACGGGTGTGGCGGCCGTTGGGCGACGCGGTCAACGCCTTCTTGTACAAGCTCACCGCGCCCAAGCCAACACGGCGAGATGCAACATCCACGGCGGCGGGAGATCGCATCTACAACGCAATCGTTATCGTCGTGACGATCGCGCTGGTCGGCGTTGCCGCGCAGTTCGTGGTCCGCAGCGTTGGGGTCGTCGAAGTCCTCAAGGTCGTCGGACTGGGCTTTGCGACGCTCGGCCGGGTGATGCTGCTCCTGGTCGTCGCGACGCTGGTGTGGACGCCGGTCGGCGTGGCAATCGGATTCAATCCGAAGCTGGCACGCGCGCTGCAGCCGGTCGTGCAGTTCCTCGCGTCGTTCCCGTCGAACTTTATCTTCCCGTTCGCGACGCTGGCGTTCATCACGTTTCACGTTCCGATCAACTGGGGATGCATCGTGCTCATGGCCCTCGGCGCGCAATGGTACATCCTGTTCAACACCATCGCCGGCGCTCAGAGCATCCCCACGGAGCTGCGCGAGATGACCGCGGACCTGGACGTGAAGGGCTGGCTGCGCTGGCGCCGCCTGATTATTCCCGGCATCTTCGCATCGTGGGTCACCGGCGCCATCACGGCCAGCGGAGGAGCGTGGAACGCCAGCATCGTCTCCGAAGTCGTCACGTGGGGTTCCACGACCCTCACGGCAACGGGACTGGGGACCTACATCGCCAACGCCACGGTGAAGGGCGATTGGGCACGCATTACGCTGGGGATCAGCATCATGAGCTTGTTCGTGGTGACCGTGAATCGCGTCTTGTGGCGCCGGCTGTATCGCTACGCAGAGGACCGCTTCGCCCGATGAACGACGAACTGATCGTCTGCACGAACGTCTCCAAGCGTTTTCCGCTGCCCGGCGCCAAGGGCGAGTTCACCGCACTCAGCGACGTCAGTCTGACGGTCCGTCGTGGAGAAGTCCTCGCGTTGCTGGGGCGAAGCGGGAGCGGAAAGAGCACGCTCCTGCGCATCATGGCGGGACTGATTCCCCCGTCGTCAGGAACGGTGCTCAGCAGCGGGCAACCCGTGGTCGAAGCAAACAACGACGTCGCGATGGTGTTTCAAAGCTTCGCGCTTCTCCCGTGGCTCACGGTGCTCGACAACGTCGAGATCGGCCTCAAGGCAAGGTCCGTCCCGCGCGCGAGCCGCGCCCGCCGCGCGCTCAAGGCGATCGACATGGTCGGGCTCGACGGCTTCGAAGGAGCGTACCCCAAGGAGCTTTCCGGCGGCATGAAGCAGCGCGTCGGCTGCGCTCGCGCGATGGTCATCGAACCGAAAGTGCTGTTCATGGACGAGCCGTTTAGTGCGCTCGACGTCTTGACGGCCGAAAACCTGCGCGGCGAAATCGACGATCTCTGGAACTCCGGCGATTTCCCGTCGCGAAGCATCCTGCTCGTGACGCACAACATCGAGGAGGCCGTGATCCTCGCCGACCGCGTCCTGGTGCTCGGCTCGAACCCGGGCCACGTTCGCGGTGAAGTCCGCATCGATCTTCCGCGCCCTCACGACCGTACCGACCGGCGATTTAAGGATATCGTCGAGCATCTTTACGCCGTCATGACCAACCCCGACCTCGACGTCGCGGCGGCGACGCCCGCAGAGCTTCAGGCCAAGTCGCCGTTTTCGCGCCCGCTCCCGCACGTGCGCATCGGCGGACTCAGCGGCTTGCTGGAGCTGCTCGACGAAACTCCGAACGACACGGAGGACGTCGCACATCTCGCCGACCGCCTCGCCGTAACCGCCGACGACCTGCTGGCCATTCTCGAAGCGGCAACGCTTCTCGGATTCGCCGATCTCGCCGGCGGTCAAGTCCGGTTGACGGATCTAGGCCGAAAATTTGCGACCGCCTCCATCTTGGAATCGAAGCCGCTCTTCCGCGACCAACTGCTCGCCCGGCTGCCGATCTTCGTCTCCATCGTCCGCACCTTGAGCGAACGCCGCAACCGCTCTATGCCTGCCGACTTCTTCATCGACATCTGGGACGAGTACTTTCCGAGGGAGGAAGCGCAGCAGCAATTCAACACGGCGGTAGACTGGGGCCGATACGCCGAGCTCTTCGAGTACGATTCCGGAGACGGGTTGCTGCATCTCCACGAGGACGCCGACGACCCGTCCCATTTTTCGGAGTGACGATCCGCGTCCGGGCGCGCAGGAGTCCCTCTTACGCGGAGTATAGCCCGCGACGCAGAACGCTCCTGAAAAGGCGCGTGAAGAACCTGGGGCGATGCCTTCCCAGAGCCTTCACAAAGCCTTGCTAGATTACCATCAGTCCGCGCGCGGGATCCGTCGGTTATACGCGATGGCTCTGCGTCGCGGAGCTCGGCTGCGCAGCCGAGATGCTACGAAAGCGAGGTCGCGTTGTTGAAAATTTTAGTCTTCTTCCTTGCCGCGCTCATGCCGGTCGCGGCCGCTGCACAAACCGCACCGGACGCCTCGCCTGCACCCGCCGCATCGCCGGGCGCAACCGCACCGGCGCAACCCGCTGCGACGGAGTCCGACGCCCAAAAGGCAGCCGATCTGCAGGCTGCCGCGGCCAACCCGATCGCGAGCATGATCAGCGTGCCGTTCCAGTACAATGCGAATTTCAGCTACGGGCCGTACAAGGGCATTCAACAGGTTCTGAACGTTCAGCCGGTGATTCCGACGAATCTCGGGGGCGGTCACACGTGGATCAGCCGCATCGTGACGCCGTTCGTCGCGCTTCCGCAAATCGCGCCGAACGTTGGTCCGCAAGTCGGCCTGGGCGACATCAATCCCCAGTTCTTTTACGTTCCCAAACAGGGCGCGGTCATGCTCGGCTACGGGCCAACGCTGCTGCTGCCGACTGCGACGAGCGTCTGGACCGGCCAGGGAAAGTGGGGCGCGGGTCCCACCGCCGTCATCGTTGTGTCTTCCAAGAAAGTCGTCTACGGTTTCCTGGCCAACAACATCTGGTCGTTCGCAGGCAATGCCGAGCGCGCGAACGTGAATCAGGCGCTCTATCAAGCGTTCACCAGCTTCACGCTGCCGAAGGGCTGGTCGCTGGGCGCAACGTCAACGACGACGGTAAACTGGAACGCACCGGGCAACAACAAGTGGACCGTTCCGCTAGGGCCCACGTTCTCGAAGCTTATGACCAGCGGCGGAACGACCTCGCAGCTCGGCGGCGCAATTTTCGTGAACCTGGTGCACCCCGCCGGCGGACCGACGTGGACGGCCCGCGCCTTCTGGACGCTCCTCTATCCCACGCACTAGGTTCTCGCGGCGCTACAACGTTAGTTTGGGAACCGCATCGGGTGGCTGGGCGTTAGGATCTGCGACGTCGCTTCGAGGATGGCGTTGGACGGGCTGCTCGCCGGAGACGATCCGGGATTCAAGGACGCCGTCACTTCGAGCGAGATGCCCGTCGTGGGATCGTATGCGTTGGACGTGTACATCCCCCAATAGGCAGCGCTTTGCTCGTTCCAAGGCGGCGAGACGATCGTGCCCAGCCCAAAGTAGAGTTGCGCCGTGTTGGTCCCGAGGCCGACGTTGACCGGCGCGGTGACTTCGGCCTTCGATGCCGGCGATAAGCCGTAGCCCGTACCGAACGCCCGCGTCCAGGTCGCAAGGTCGCATACGTTGGACGTCAGCGCGGCCCACGACACGAACGACGGGTTGAAGAACGTCGTGTCGCGCGACGATCCTTCTTCCAGCGTGTGCAGCACCGGCAATTGCGGATTCGTATCGAACTGCAGCTGCGTATCGTGCAAGGCAAGCGGCTGCAAGATCATCTCGTCGAGCAGCGTGGCGTACGGTTTGCCGCTGACTTGCTCGAGAATCGAGCCCAGCATCACGAAACCGGTGTGCGAGTACGCCCAGTTCGTTCCGGGCTGCGTAAACGCGGGGTTCTGGTAGGGCGGGAGGCTTCGCGCGACGAGTTGGTCGGAGGTCCAGACGGTGAGCGGATTCGCCTCAACGTCGTTTGCAAAAGCCGGCGGCGTGATGTAGTCGCCGAACCCGGTGCTGGACGCCGCGAGCATGCGCAGCGTGGCGCCTTGAACGTACGGATATTGCGGGTACCATTTGGAGACCGGATCCGTAAGGGATATCTGCTTGCGGTCGGACATCATCAGCATGAGTTGAGCCAAGTACTGCCAGCCCATCGCGCCGATGCGAAAGTGCATCGCCGTCGATGCCGGCACGCCGGGAGTCGACCGGCCGAGCGCGATCCGTAGGATCGGTTTCCCGTTCTGATCCGCGCTGAAGATGACGGCTCGCAGATTATAGGTCTTCATCGCGGATGCAAGGACCGTCTGCAACTGGGCGGTTCTCGACGTCGCGCCCTCGGATGCCGGAACGCACCCCGGCGACGCGACGAAGGGTGCGGGGGGAACGGAGGCAGATCCGCACGACGGCAACGCCAGCGCGACGGTCGCAAGGCACGCACCAACGCGAAATACACCTAAACGGCGAAAGAAAGGCAAGACATCTTCTCCCGGCGCGGGGCTTAACGACGAGGGCACGATGGGTCGCGTCGTTTGCCGCAAAGCCTTCCTACCCATGCTGCGCCTCGGCGGCGCGAAGGCCGTGGCATTTCTTGTACTTCGCGCCGCTGCCGCATGGGCACGGATCGTTTCTTCCGGCCGTGGACGCCCATTGCGCTTCCATTTTGGCGAGCATCGGCACCACGTTCTCGGCCGGTGCGTTGCGTTTGATGAGGTCGCCGATCATCCGCATAGGCACGTCGATATGGTGGAAGAACGCCTTGTAGCCCGCGCAGAGGTAGTTGAGCCCAGGCTCCCCGTCGGGCGTCTCGATGAAACGATTTTTCGGACACTCGCCGTTACACGCAAAGCGTACGTCGCATTCGAGACAGTACTTCGGAAGCGTATCGAGCTTGTCGCGGCCGAACTTCACCTGGAAGTCCGAAGCGAGCATGTCGATCATTTGTTCGTTTTGAACGTTGCCTAACAGGTAGTCGGGCTCGACGAAGTGATCGCACGAGTATAGGTCGCCGTTATGCTCGATCGCGATGCCGGCCCCGCAGGTCGGTTCGAAGACGCACATTCCAGACGGCATCCCGAGCCAACTGCGGGCGGCCGCCTCGAACGTCTGCACGAAGATATTGCCGACGTCGTGGTGCACCCACTCGTCGAAGATCGCATTCAAGAACGCCCCGAACTGTTCCGGCTTGACCGACCGCTCCGATACCGTGTCGCCCTTCTGGTAGACCGTCCGGCCGTCGTCGTTGATCCGCTCGACGATGGGGATGAACTGCATCCACGTCGTCTTGACTTCGTCGCGCAAGAAGCGGTAGACCTCGAGCGGACGGTCGCCGTTGATGCGATTGACGGTTGTGAGGATGTTGAACTCGACGCCGTGCTTCTGCAAGAGCGCGAGCCCGCGCATCACCTTGTCGAACGTTCCCTTGCCGCCCTTGTCGACGCGATTGGCGTCGTGAAGCTCGCGCGGCCCGTCGATGCTCAGCCCGATGAGAAAGTCGTTCTCTTTGTAGAACTCGCACCACTCGTCGGTCAGCAGCGTACCGTTGGTCTGCATGGTGTTCTCGAACGTCATGCCCGGCTTCTTGTACTTCTCTTGGAGAGCGATCGCGCGGCGGAAGAAATCCACGCCCATGATCGTCGGCTCGCCGCCCTGCCACGCCACCGTGACCTCGTTCGACCGGTGGCCCTCGATGAGCTGAACGATGTACTTCTCCAGGATCTCGTCGCTCATGTGGAAGCGGCTCCCCGGATAGAGCGCCTCCTTATCCAGGAAGAAGCAGTACGAACAGTCGAGATTGCACAGCGATCCCGAGGGCTTGGCCAGGACGTGGAATCGAGGCGGCGCCTTGAGGGCGGTATTCTGCGAAGAAAGGCCGGGATGCATGTCCCGACCTTCCATGTTCTGGGTTCCGCAGCCCTCCCGGGCGGAGGACGCGGGCCCGCTTATGCCGCCGACTTTATCGCCTCGGCAATGCTGTGAAGTGCGGACTTCGCCTTCTTGGCGAGCTCCGCCTTATTTTTCTCCAGTTCCGCGTCGTCCATCCCCGCGGCCTCATGCGCGACCGCTTGGAGCTGCGCAACCGCATCGTGAACGTGTTGCTTCACGTCGGCATGCTGGTCGTTGACGTGAGCTCTGAGGGTTTCGGCAAGGTGTTTTGCCTGTTCCCCGGTCTTGTGAATATCGTGTTTGAGTCTCGCCGCTTCAATTTTTAGATGGAGCTCTTGGACGTCGCTCCGTGCTTTTTCCAGGGCGTCTTTGATCGCACTCATGGCTTCCTCCTGACGATGGTTAAAGATTATGAACGATTAAGAACGTGCGCGAACGTGTACGATGGGCGTGACGATTTCGTGGCGCGGACGGCCCAGCCTTCGCGACGTAAATATCGTACGCTCGGCGCGAGAAGAACCGGTGAAGAACCTTCTCAAAACGTTCCCCTCGCGAGCGTATTCTCAAAGGGGCAGGATGGTCGGCCTTACGAGACGTGAGGCGGAGGCGATTTCTATGAGATCATACCGTAAGTTCCGCGTGCTGGCGCTCGCCGGCATGATGATGGCTCTCCTGGGCGCAACCGCCGGGCCCGGCGCGACGAGCGATCCGCTGCCGGCGTGGAACCAGGGCCCGGCAAAACAAGCGATTCTCGACTTCGTGCGGGTCACCACCGATCCGTCCGATCCAAAGTACGTCAAGCCGGCCGACCGCATTGCGACGTTCGATCAGGACGGGACGCTGTGGGTCGAACACCCGGTCTACACTCAAGTCGTGTTCGCCCTCGATCGTGTGGTGGCGCTCGCGCCCCAGCATCCGGAGTGGAAGACCACGCAGCCGTTTCAGTCCGTGCTCGCCGGTGACAGGGCGGCGATGGCCAAGTTCACGCTCAAGGACTTGGAGGCGATCGCACTCGCAACGCACGCCGGGATGTCGGTTGAATCGTTTCAGGCCACCGCAGCCGCGTGGATCGCCGCCGCAAAGAACCCGCGCTGGCACGTCCCCTACACGGACTTGACGTACGAGCCGATGCTCGAAGTCATGCGCTATCTGCGCGCCAATGGATACAGAACCTACATCGTGACGGGCGGCGGCCAAGATTTCGTGCGCTCGTACGCGGAACGCGTCTACGGCGTTCCGCCCGAACAGGTCATAGGAACCGCGCTCGACACCAATTACACGTATACGAAGAACGGTACGCCGGTTCTCGTACGCACGCAGAAGGTCTTGCTCGACAACGATCTGTCGGGCAAGCCCGAGGACATCTACCTCTTCGTCGGACGCCGGCCGCACGCCGCGTTCGGAAACAGCGTCGGCGACCAACAGATGCTCGAATACACCGGCGCCGGGGACGGAGCGCGCCTGACGATGCTGGTACTGCACGACGACGCCAAGCGCGAATACGCGTACGGGCCTGCCGCCGGGCTCCCGAATTCGAAGATCGGAACGTTCACGCAAGCGCTCTACGACGAAGCCAAAGCCAAAGGCTGGATCGTCATTAGCATGAAACGCGACTGGAACCGCATCTTCCGCTTCGGTCCGGCGACCGCGAGTGGGACGCCATGAAGCGCTCGGAATTCGTCTCCGGGAGCGTCGTTCTGCTCTCCCTGGCCGGCGCGGCGAACGCGCGAACCCTCGCGGCCGTCCTCACGAACCCCGCGGGCTACCCCATCTCCGCCGAGATCTTCACGACGCGCCAACATGCCGTGATGCCCGGCCTGACGCCATGGGGCATCGACACCATCTATCCGTACGAAGTGACAAAGTACCGGGCGGCAGGTTACGGCCGCTGGCATTATGGCGACGGACTCGCGAGCGCCAAGCGCCTCGACCTCATGCCGGCGGGATACGCCGGAGCGCAAGCTGCCGGCGGCATGGATTTGAACGGCCCGCCCGCGGCGAATTCCGCAAAGCTGTTGAGCTTCTTCACGATCACCGACATTCATATAACCGACAAGGAGTCGCCGGCCCAGGCCATCTTGCTCGGATACAAGGGCGGTCTCTCCTCGGCGTATTCGCCCGTCATGTTGTACACGACGCACGTCCTGGACGCGGCGGTACAAACCATCAACGCGATCCACAAACAGGATCCGTTCGACTTCGGCATCTCCCTAGGCGACGCGAGCAACAACACGCAGTTCAACGAAGTGCGCTGGTACGTCGACGTCCTCGACGGCAAAGCCATCGATCCCGCCTCCGGCGCGACCGGCTCGACCGCGCAGCGCGTGGGCTACCAGCAGCCCTATCAGGCCGCCGGACTCGACAAAACGATCCCGTGGTATCAGGCGCTGGGCAATCACGATCACTTCTGGATGGGCTCGCTCCCGGTCGACGAGTATCTCCGCCAGACGTACCTTGGCGACACGATCCTAAACTTGGGCAACGCCTTCAAATACGGCACGCAGAGCCGGGGCTTCTACATGGGCTCGATCGACGGGCGGACCCCGTACGGCGACGTGATCGGCGTCGGCCTGGTGAAAGATTTCGCGTCGCCGCCGCGCATCCGTGCGGCCGATCCGCAACGGCGCTCGCTCTCGCGCAAAGAATGGATGAACGAGTTCTTCAGCACCACGTCCGGGCCCGTCGGCCACGGCTTCGGCACGTCGAACGTCGAGAACGACTTCGCCTCGTACAGTTTCGAACCGAAATCCGGCATGCCGATCAAAATGATCGTTCTCGACGATACGCAAAACGAAAACGACCGGAGCGCCGGCGGCTACGGCCACGGCTCACTGGACAAGTCCCGCTTCGACTGGCTCGTCACAGAGCTCGACGCAGGACAGACCGGCGGCAAGCTCATGATCGTCGCGGCGCACGTCCCCATCGGTGTGGAGCCGGCGGGCTCTCCCGTCGGCTGGTGGTCGGATGCGGAGGTCTCGGAAGCGACGCTCCTCGCTAAGTTGCACGAGTATCCGAATCTCATCCTGTGGATCGCCGGCCATCGGCACGTCAATGCGATCACGGCGCTCAAGTCGCCCGATCCGGCCCGTCCCGAGCTGGGCTTCTGGGAAGTCGAAACGTCGTCGTTGCGCGATTTTCCACAGCAATTCCGCGCGTTCGACATCGTCCGCAACAGCGACGACACGATCTCGATTTTCGCAACCGACGTGGATCCGGCCGTCAAAGAGGGAACGCCCGCGGCGATCTCCCGCTCGTACGCGGTCGCCGCGCAGCAGCTCTTCAAGAACGAGCTCGTCGAGCCGCCGACGGGTTCGTCGAATGCCGAACTCGTCGAGCAGCTCGCCCCGGAGATGCGCGCGAAAATGAGAAACTACGGCAAGCCGGTGCGGACCTAGCCGCCGCTAGGGATAGAAGCCCCGCAGTTTCGTCGCTTCGGCCACGCGGTTGACGCCGACGACGTAGGCGCCCATCCGCATATCGACTTTGAGGCGCTTTGCCTGCGCGTAGGTCTCGTTAAACGCTCGCGTCATCTTCCGGTGAAGGCGGTCCTGGACTTCGTTCTCTTCCCAGGAGGTCTCTTGCAGGTTTTGCACCCACTCGAAATACGAAACCGTCACGCCTCCCGCATTGGCAAGAATGTCCGGCAGCACCATGATGCCGCGTTCGTGCAAGATGGCGTCGGCTTCCGGCAACGTCGGGCCGTTCGCCGCTTCGGCCACGATTTTGGCCTGAATCCGGGACGCGTTCTCGCGCGTGATCACCTTTTCGAGGGCGGCCGGCACGAGCACGTCGCAATCGTATTCCAAGAGTTCCTTGTTCGTGACCGCGTCCGCTCCGCCGAAGCCGACCACCGATCCCGTCTCTTCTTTATGCGCCACGACGCGGCGCACGTCGAGGCCCTTGTCGTTGGCGATGCCGCCGCGCGAATCGGAGACCGCAACGATCGTGTATCCGCGTTCGCTCATCAGCTCCGCTGCATACATGCCGGCGTTCCCGAAACCTTGAATGGCAACGCGGGCGCCGTCGATCGGCTCCCCGAGCGCTTGCATGGCCTCGTCCACGACGAACAGGCAGCCGCGCGCCGTCGCCTTGTCCCGCCCGAGCGATCCGCCCAGCGAGATCGGCTTGCCGGTCACGACGCCCGGAATCGAATACCCGTGCTGCATCGAGAACGTGTCCATGATCCACGCCATGATCTGCGGCGTCGTGTACACGTCGGGCGCCGGAATGTCTTTTTCCGGCCCGATGACGATCGAAATCTCGGTCGTGAAACGACGCGTCATGTTCTCGAGCTCTTGCATGGACATGCTCTTGGGATCGCAGATCACCCCGCCTTTGGCGCCGCCGAACGGAATGTTGACGACCGCGCACTTCCACGTCATCCACATCGCGAGAGCTTTGACTTCGTCGAGCGTCACGTCCGGATGGTAGCGGACGCCGCCTTTCGATGGTCCGCGCGAGACGTTGTGTTGCACGCGGAAACCCTTGAAATTGCGATGGCTTCCATCGTCCATGTGCGTCGGGATGGAGACCTCGAGAACGCGCTTGGGTTCTCGCAAAAAGCCGTGGATACCGTCGCTCAGTCCGACGACGGCGGCAACGTCGTCGAGTTGCTGCTGCGCCATGGTCCACACGTTGTCGGCGGCCTGAACGGCCGAACGGTCGATAGACGTCGTCATCTGTGCTACCTCCGTTTTTTCTAGTTATGCGGGAACCGCAAAAACCCCCGTAAAACCGGCTCTTTTTATGGCAAAGCCTACCGAGCGCGATTACTCGCATCGTTCGTTGTTCGAGAAGCTGGGCGTTAAGGCCCAAGCCCGCGCGGCGCTGGTGGGCCGGCACGACGAAGCGTTCGTGGCGGGGCTCGACGCCGTTCTAGAAACGCCGGCGTCGCCGTCGATGCGAGCGCGGTACGACATGATTTTCTTGCGCGTGGACGGGCCGCGCGATCTCGCGCGCATCGCGGGCGCCGCCAGGCGCCTTCAGCCGGCCGGTGCGCTCTGGGTTTTTCATCCGAAAGGCCGCGGCGCAAATCCCGGCGACGCCGCCGTGCGGGCCGCGGGGTTAGCCGCCGGACTGGTGGACAACAAGATCTGCGCCTACACCGGCTCGCATACCGCGACGCGTTTCGTTATTCCGCTCGCGCGCCGCTGAGCGCGCGCTCCGCAGCGAGATAAAGGCCCTCCGCAACGAGTTCCGGCTCTAGCCGCGGCGGCACGTGCAGAAACCCCGCCGGCAGTTCGGGACGCCGCGTCGTCACGTAATGCATGAGCGCGAAGAACAGATGGTTGCAGACGTACGTTCCAGCCGAGTTCGAAACGGCAACGGGAATCTGCGCGGCGGTCAAGTCTCGGGCGATCGCCTTGACCGGCAAGCCGGAGAAATACGCCACCGGACCACCGGTCACGATCGCGCGGTCGACGGGACGAACCTGCGCGTTGTCGGCAATGCGCGCGTCGTCGAGATTGATCGCGACGCGCTCGATCTGCATCGCGGATCCGTCGAGATTCACGCCGGTCGCGATGACGGCCGCCGGGTCGATCGACTCGATCGCCTCGATCAGCTCGTCCGCGCACCGGTCGAAGACGCACGAGAGCCGGCGAATCGCGACGCGGTGCCCGAGCACGTCGCGGCCGTCGAGTAACCGGACCGCTTCCCACGACGCGTTGAGGTCCTCGCCGCCGAACGGTTCGAACCCGGTGACGAGAACGCGCTTCGTCACTCCCGCACGCCTACCAGACGCTCCGCACGTCCACGCCCGCCTCACGCAGCGCATCGCGCACGGCGCGCGCGAATTCGANNGTGCCGCGCGGCAGCAGCGATCCGTCGGCGGCGTAGCCGCGATCCGCGAAAACCTCCGCGATCGCGCGCAATCCCAGGGCGCGCGCGCTGTCGATCTGCCGTCCCCCCGCTAGGCCGACGACGGCCAGCGCCGGGTCGTATTGGGCGACGGCGCGCGAAATCGCGTCGGCGACGCCGCGGTCGCGAGCGGCGAGGTTGTAGAGCGCGCCGTGCGGCTTGACGTGACGCAGCGCGGCACCCTCCGCGCGTGCGATCGCATCGAGACGGCCGATCTGCTCGCGAACGTCGGCGGAGATCTCGTAGCTCGAACGCGCCATTGGAGCGCGGCCGAAATTCACGCGGTCGGGAAACGACGGGTGCGCGCCGATGGCAACGCCGCGCGAGAGCGCCGCGTGCACGACGGCGCGCATCGTTGCCTCGTCGCCCGCATGCCCACCGCACGCAACGTTCGCCGACGTCACCAGGTCCAAGAGATCCTCGTCGTTGCCGCATCCCTCGCCGAGATCGGCGTTGAGATCCACGTGCCTCACGAGCGCGCCTCGACGAACCGCACGCGTTCGCCCGTCCGCAGCTGCGCGATCTTCCAGAGGTCCTCTGCCAAGACGACGCCGATTTTCGGATAACCGCCCGTCGTGTGCGCGTCGCTCATCAGCACGATCGGCGCGCCTCCAGGCGGTACTTGCACGACGCCCGGAAAGACGGCGTGCGGGCGAATGGGGCGCGTCGCTGAAAAGCACAGCGTCGGACCTTCGAGCCGGTAGCCCATGCGATTGCTCTCGTGTGCGATCTTCCACTCTGAAGCCCAGAACGCGCGACGGGACTGCGCGTCGAAATCGTCGTGCTCGTGCGTCGGGACGACTCGAACCGCAACGCCGTCGCCGGGAATCTGCGGCTTCTCCACAAGCTGGGACGGCGCGTCCGGCCCTTCGGCCAAGATCGGCACGCGGTCCCCGCGCCGCAGCGCACGTCCGCCGAACCCGCCGAAACCGGCGCCGGCATCCGTCGCGCGCGATCCCAAGCAAGTCGGAACGTCGAAACCGCCTTTCACCGCAAGGATCGTGCGCGATCCGCGTCGCGGCGACTGCAACGCTAGGGTCGAGCCGGCGCCGGCCTCGAAGACGCCGTCGGCCGGAACGCTCGCACCGTCGAGCGCGGCGCCGCAGTCGGCACCGGCGAGTGCGACGCGCGTGGCATCGGTAAAGCGGACTTCGAACCCGCCGTACGCGATCTCGAGCGCGGCCGCGCCGGGGCTTTCTCGCAACGACGCCAGCGCGCGCCGCAACGCGGGCGCGTCCATTGCGCCGCACCACGCGACGCCGATCGAGCGATGCCCGAAACGACCGCGATCCACGACGAGCGTTTGCACGCCGGGCCGGACGATCTCCAGCGCGCGCTGCGTCACGGTATCGCGACGAAACGGACGCGGTCGCCCGGTCCGAGCAGTGCGGCAGGCTCGCGCGCCGCGTCGAACAAGGTAAGATCGGTGCGGCCGATGAGATTCCACCCGCCGGGCAACGCGCTCGGGTAGACGCCCGTCAGCTCACCGCCGATCGCCACCGAACCCGCGGGAACGCGCGCGCGGGGAACCGCGAGACGCGGCGCGTGCAGCATCGGGTCCAAGCCGCCGAGATACGCGAATCCCGGAGCAAATCCGAGAAAGTTGACGACGTACTCGCGCGCACAATGCCGTTCGACGGCCTCGTCCTCGCTTAGACCGTGAAGTCCGGCGACGGCCGCAAGATCGGGCCCGTCAACGCCGCCGTAGCGAACGGGAATCTCCAATAGCGCGCCGGGGGCGACTTCGGCGCCCGCTTCGCTGCGCTTCCACGCGTCGAGCAAGAGACGCTCGAACGGCGCGACGTCCGACACGGGTGCGTCGAGATAGAGCGTCAGGTTCTGCAACCCAGCCGTTACGTCGGATACTCCGTCCCAGGAAACGGCCTCGAGCGTGACGTTCCAGATCCGCCGTTGCAAGCCGAGCGAAAGCTCGGCGGAGCACTCGAGAGCGAGCGCGTCGCGACCGACCCGATAGCAATGCACTCCGTCTTCACGCATTGAGCGGCCTTTCGCCGAGGCGGGGCGCGGCCACCCGCCGGAAATCAGATCGGAGGAGCGTGCGCGCCGGCCTTCTGCGCGTCGGTCACGAGCTTGTCGAGCGGAATTTCGCCCGTCTCAATCGCCGTGATCTTCTTCTGAGGGTTGATGAAGACGATCGTCGGGTAGCCGCCCTGAAGGTACGACTTGGCAACCTTGAGGTCGCCGTCGTACGCAATGGGATACGTAACGCCGAGTTGCTGCGCGAAATCACGAACGTCGCCTACCGTCGAAACCGAAGCCCGGTCCATCGCGTACGGGCTTCCCGAAACGGCGATGACGTTGAGCGCGTTCCCGAAGCGGCTGTAGAGCGCGTTGATGTCGCCGGTTTCGTGTTGACAGTGCGGACACCAGGTCGCGAAAACCTCGAGCATGATCGGCCCGGCGGTCTTCTCCGAGTCGAACGTCTTTCCGTCGATCGTCGTCGCGGTAAAAAGTGGCGCCGTATCGCCTACCGCGACGTGCGCGAGAATGGGCGCGTCGCTGGCGGCCTTCGGCACGCTCTGAGAATTTACGACGGCGATGGCGACGACGATCGCCATGACCAGGAAGGTTGCAACCATCGCCGCGATCCGTCCCCATCCCCAGCGCGGTGCGCTCTCCTGTGCCGACGCGCGCCTTCTGACTGCCCGGTTACCCACGATGTCCTCCAATGTCGAATGCGTACCGAATAGGTTCCGTCATTGCAGCGCGCCTAGATCCGAGGCGATCGCCGCAACGCTGCTGGTCGANNCGCATCGCGTCTTGAATCTGCGGCGCCGGACCCGTCAAGCCGGCGACCGTCACGCCGCGCTCGAACGGTTGCAGATACTTCCGCAGCGCCGGCGACGTATCGCGCTGCGGATCGACGGTGACGAACGCAACCGTCACGGGACCCTTCGTTCGACGGGCGGCGTCGCCGAGCTTGGCCATCATCAGCGGGCACGTGTCGGTACAGTGCGTGTAGCCGAACATCAGCGCGACCGTCCGGCCGTGTTGCTTCGAGAGCGTCCACGTATGGCCATACTGATCTTCTAACGTAAAATCGGGGGCCTGAATTGCCGGTTCTATCGCAGTTCCGGCAAATTTCGCTCCGCTTCCGGGCGACGCACACGCGGACAGGACGGTTGCGGCAAAGACGAGGCTCGCCGCGACGAGCCCGCCCAAAGGGTTGCGAGACATCGATTTCCTCCGGACCGAAAAGGGAAGCGTCCGACGGACGCGCTTACGCTCGGTTCTGGCGAATCGGAGGAGGGCGCGCGAAGCGCGCGCGGCCGAACGAAGCGCGGGGCGCAACGGGAACCGCGGCGGTCATCGTCCAGCCCGGCATGCGGGACTTGGGCGCCAATCCGCGATCGCCAAAGACGGCGTCCGACAATACCTGCAAGAACGCGCGGCCGAGCGCACGCGCCAGGAAGCTGAAAACGACGATCGCGGCGATCAGGACGGACGCCGGAGCGTCGGCGTGTCCGTCATGCTCTAAAGATTCGACGACGGAAAACCAGACGACGGCGGCGGCGGTGATGGACGGCCACGAGGGAAGCAGTTCGCCCAGCCGGGTCTTCACGATGCTCCCGTTGCTGATGCCCTTGCTCGCCCAGCCGACCGCGAACCACAGCCCTACGACGAAGGCCGCGCCGATCGCCGAGAGGATCTGCACGGCGCCGGCGTAGGCGCCGCCCAAGACGTGCCCGTTCCCGTAAACGGCTGCATGAGCGGCCATCGCGGCGAACAGACCGATGACGACGGTCCCGGAAAATCGGCGAATCACGATGTGACCTGAGTTCTTCGCTTCATCCCGCTTCACTCTATGGCCCGAACTATGGCGCAAAAGCGTCACCTCAGGCGGCGTTCAGGCGCTCGGAATACGCTTGGACCTGCCCGCGGCGGTCGCGGGCCCGGCAGGAGCCCTTTTGGCGAAATGGGAATTACTTGCAAATCACATGAAGCGCTGGCCGGCTCTCTTGATGTACTTGGCCCTCTCCGTGCCGTTCGGCATTGCGGTGCATCTTGGCTCGGAGTTTGCCAGCTTGGGCCGCGACGCGGACGACCTCGCCTTCTCTCCGCTGCACGCCTATCTGGCCATTCTGGCGATAGCAGCCCTAGCCGTCTTCCTGATCGCCGGCGGCTTCTTCGCGTCGGCCTCCGAGCGGCGACGGCGCATCGGCCTCATGTCGAGGGCGTTGCCGTTCCGCGGAACGGGGGCGCGCTTCCTCGTGTTCTCCGCGGCTTTACAATTTGGGTTCTTCGCGCTGACGCAGCTCGGCGAAGGTTGCCCGTTCTGCAAAGGTGACATCGTCGTCGGCATCGTCGCGGCGATCGTCGCGAGTTTCGCCGGGTCGTTCGCGCTCGTGCGCCTGCGCCGCCACATCGAGCGCGCAATCGTCGCGCTTCACGTCTTCCTGTCTCGCGTGGGTGCCGCACCGCGCCGCTATCGCGTCCCGCGCCACGAAGCGCGCGTCGCTCCGTCCATGTGCTTGACGTTTGCCCCCATCTTGGGCAATCGTCCACCTCCGGCCCTGCTCCCAGCCTAACGCCGGGCTCGACTTCGAGCCGTTCCGCAACGATCCACCGGGGAGCTTCCATGCCTTCTTTGCTTCGCACCATTGCGTGCGTGCTGCGCCGCGTCGCGAGACGCGCTTCCGCGGCCGCACTGTTTCTTACCGTGCTGGTCACGGTCACAACGCCGGCAACGCCGCCGGCGCGCGCCGCGGCGCCCAGCGTTTTTCTACGGGGGACGGTAACCAGCAAGGGCGCCCCCGTCCCCAACGCCGAGGTTACGGCGTCGGGCAACAATCTCACGATACGCGCGACGACCGACGCGCGCGGCCATTTTAGCATCGCGCTGCCACTGGGCACGTACCGGGTTCGCGCGACGGCGCCCGGCCTGCAAGGCAATCTCGTCGTCGACCTCGGCAGCGGCGGAGCCATCGTAACGGTAACGCTGCAAGGGCTAAAGGAGATCGGGCACACCATTACCGTTCACGCCTCGGCCACCCACGGAAGCGGCAGCGACGTCACGTTGAACAGTACGGTTCTTACCACGATGCCGTACAGCAATTCTTTTTCGGAGATGGAAATCCAGCTGCCGGGTGCCGTTCGCGGCGCCAACGGCGTCGTCCACATCAACGGCGATCACGGCGTGATCAACTATCAGATCGACGGCGTGCCCCTCCCGCAGGAATTGAACCGCGACATCGGCGGCGAGATAAATCTCAACGATATTTCGTTCATTGACGTAATCGAGGGCGCCTACCCCGCGCAATACGGCCTAAAGTTCGGTTCCGTGCTCAACATGACGACGCGAGCCGGAACGGGGCCGGCCGGCTTCACCGCAAACGGGTCGTTCGGGTCGTACACGGACGCCGTCGGCACCGTTGGGTATCACGCGCCAATCGCCGGCGGCGGTGGATTCGACCTAGCGGTCACCGGCATGACGACCGATCGCGGCCTCGACCCGCCGGATTTCGGATCGCCGCATAACGCCGCAAGCTCCGCCGGCCAGTTCGCTCGCTTCACGATCCCCGCCGGCGGAAGCAACTTCACGAACGTGACGTTCATTCACAGTAACAGCACGTACCAGATTCCCAACGACGTAAACTACGGCCAGCCGGCATCGACGGACGACAACGAGACGCAGAACGATACGTTCCTCGCCGTGCAGTTTCGGAAAGCGGTCGGCCAAACCGGCACGATCACCTACGGCCCGGCGTTCAAGCAGGCGAACATCAAGGACTTCGGCGACCCGCTCAACGATTGGGCGTATGGTGAGGCGCTCAACGTGACGCCGCCGCCGTTCGGGAACGGCGGAACGTCGACCGACTGCGCCTTCGCTCTGAAGGACCCGAGCGTGACCTATCTCCCGACGACCTGCGGCTTCTCGTTAAACGACGACCGGACGTCGCTGGATTACATTTTCCAAGGCGACTACGTCCAGGAGGTCGGCCCGCACAACGAGCTTCGGGCGGGCGCCTCCTACGACCTCAGCCGCGTCTTCAAGTACTATGCGATCGCGCTCCAGCCGAACAACTTCTTGGCACCGGTGCTCACCCCGGAAACGCCTAACGCGCCGGCGACGGTCGTAGACAACGACCCAAATCTCGGAAACACCTATCAGTCATACATTCAAGATAGTTGGCGGCCGAACAGCGAGTTCGAGGCCGACTACGGTCTTCGTTACGACTTCTACACGATCAAGTCAACGCAGTTCGCTCAAGCGTTTGGCGCCTTCAGCCCCCGGTTGAAGCTCACGCGGTTCTTCGGCAAGCGCGCCAGCGTCTACGCCTACATCGGAAGGTTCTTCGAGCCGCCCTCCTTTGAAAACGTAAGTCCGCAGGCGGCCTACTTGCTGAATTTGCCCCTGCAACCGACGGTAGCGCAATTCGACCTGAAGCCGGAACGGGACACGCAGCTCGAGTTTGGCGGCCATATTCCGGTCGGTTCGGGCGATCTGGGCTTCCGCGTCTGGCAGAAAAATGCCAACGACCTCATAGACGATACGCAAGTCGGCGTCACGCTGCTGCATCAGGACATCAATTATGTCCTCGGGCGTTTGTCGCAGGAAGCAATCAATTACGTCCAACCCCTACCGCGCAACGGACGCGCGTACTTCTCGGTCGCGCACGTCGTCTCGGTGAACAAAGGCTGCGAAACGCAACTGCTCGCGCCGTGCTTCGGGTCGCCGACCGATTTCACGCCGGCCGATCACGAACAGAACTGGAGCGTCGCGGGCGGCGCGTTACTCAACGACCGGCGAGGCGGCTGGACCTCGTTTACGGGCGAATACGGCAGTGGACTCTCGTCGGCCGTATGCCCGCTGGACACACCGGGAAATTGCAAGGAAACCGCGCACACGATCTTCAGCGTAGAAGAGGGTGTCCCGATCGCGCCGCACACGGCGCTCACGTTCAACATCCAAAATCTCCTCAACGACCGCTACTACGTCACGCTACTGAACGCCCAGGGAAACCACTACGCGGCGCCTCGGATCTTTAGCCTCGGTTTTCGGATAACCCAATGACCGGCATGCCTGAGGAACGCGATTTTAGAGGGGAGCGGCGCGTAAAGGCCCGGAAGCAGCGCGCATGATGGGTCTCGTGCTGGCCGTCATGATGCACGGCGTCGTGCTCGGCGTGGATCCCCGTGCGGGAACGGCCGTCGTCAAGCACGACCCGTTCGGCGGCATGCCGGCCATGACCATGACCTTCAAGATCGGACCGGACGACGCGAAGCGTTTGCAAACCGGCGACGAGATTCGCGGCGACGTGGACACCGCCGGCGACCCCTGGAAGCTGCGCGTGGTGTCGATCGGATCTCCGGCGCCGCAGATGCAGGGCGGCGCGCAGCCGCCGGTCGCCATCCTTCAACCCGGCGACCCGGTTCCGGACGCCCGCTTCGTGGATCAACTCGGGCGCGCGCGTTCGTGGCAAGACTATCGCGGACATACGACGGTCGTGTCGTTCATCTACACGAGATGCCGCGACGCGACGATGTGCCCGCTAGTCTCCGCGAAATTCGAGGAGCTGCAGCGCAGCCTTTCGCCCAACGCCCGCCTCATCGAGTTCACGCTCGACCCCGCGTACGACGTTCCATCGGTGCTGCAACGCTACGGCCGGGAGTTCGACGCAAACCCGGAGCGATGGACGCTGGCGACCGGCGATCCCGAAGTCCTGCGCGAGATCGCCGCGTCCTTCGGGATCACGATCGCGGCCCGTACCAACGCGACGATCGCCCATTCCGAGGCGCTCGGCATCGTGGACAAGTCGGGAAACGTCCTCCAAACCGTCTATGGCAACACGTGGCAACCCGACGAAGTCCTCGCTTCCGTAAGCGAAGCGGAAGGCAGCTCGTCGAACCTCTGGCAGAGATTCGTGCTCGGGCTTCGACACGCGGCGCGCCAGTGCGGCATCAACGACAACGCGCTCGGCCATGCGGCCGAGTCGTTGATCTTCGTCGGATCGCTGCTGGCGATCGCCGCGCTGATCTTCTTAGCCGACGTCTTCCTTCAGTGGCGGCGGCGGAACGCCGGCAAAGGAGCCCGATGAAAAGCGCACGGTACGCCGCAGCGATCGCAACGCTCGGCATCCTCCTCTGTGCGGCTGCTCCATCGGACGCGACGTTTGACGGCAAGAACGTCACCGTGACCGGCTATCAGCCCATGCAGGGCTACCTGCGCGAGACCGCCGCACCGGACGGTTCGATTCACTTCGACATGTGGGAGTCGTCGGGCGGCACGGTCGTGACGCGCTACGACGTTGACATGACGAAGATCATGCACATGATCGTCGTCTCCGACGATCTGCGCTATTTCGACCACATCCATCCGGCGCTGCAACCGGACGGCCATTTGACCATCGACTACCGGCCCGCCGAGCCCGGCCTCTATCACGTGTATCTCGACGGCATTCCGCACGGGATGGGAAGGCAGGTCTTTCGCTTCGACCTCCCGCTCGCGTCCGGCTCACCCGCGCCTGCGACCGCGCGCACGCTTCACGCCCCGGGCGAATCGCAGCAAGCCGGTCCGTACCGGGTGACGCTCGACCCGGTATCGGTTCCGAGCGGCGAGATCTCGACGATCGACGTGAGCATCACCAAGGACGGCCGTCCCGCTGAGGATCTCCATCCGTATCTCGGCGCGATGGCGCACGGCGTCTTCGTCGGCACGAAGGATCTGGCATACATGCACGCCCACGGCATGACCGCGGAGATGCTCGACATGGCCAGCGCCGCCGACTGCGGCGACAGTATGATGCTTTCGATGCCGCCCATGGTGCCCAGCGCCAAGGTAGCGAGCCGGTTCGAGTTTGAAATCTTGGCGCCCAGCGCGCAGCCGTATAATTTCTGGATGCAATTCATCGGCGGCACGACGCTCTACACCGTCCCCTTTCTCATCACGGGGAAATAACGTCCTGGTGCCGCGGCAGGGTTGTTGGCGACTCCGCACTTATTCTCCACGGTGATGAAAAGAGAACTTCGCCTCGGTATCTCTCCCGTGGTAGCGCTGGTCGCAGCCGCGTTCCTTACGTTCGCATCCGCGCTGGCGCAGACGGCGCTGCCCGTCTCGGTCCTCTACGCCGGGTCGTTGGTGACCCCGATGGAAGGCTCGATCAAGTCCGCGCTCGCCGCAAAGGGAATAGATTTTCAAGGCCAGGGCGCCGGCAGCAAGATGCTGGCGAATCTCATCTCGTCCGGCCTGAAGAATCCCGACGTCTTCATCAGCGTGGATCCGAAGCTCGTGACCGGACTCGGCTCCAAAGTCGCGCGGGCGACCACGTTCGCCGGAACGAGCCTGGGCATCGGATGGTCGGACAAATCCAAGTACGCCGCGCTGTTCGACGGCGTGGCGGCCGGGAAAACGACGGCTTTGGCGGCGCTCCAGACGCCGGGGCTGAAAATCGGGCGCACCGATCCGAAGCTGGACCCGAAGGGCGAATACACGCTGCAGGCGATGGCGATCCTGGCCGGACCGGCGGGCGCGAAGCAAATTCTCGGAGACGACGAGAACCCGGACCAGACGTTCCCCGAAGAAGACCTGCTCGCGCGCATCGAAACGGGACAAGCCGACGTCGGCTTCTTTTACCGTACGGAAGCGGTTGCGCGCGGCTTACACTTCGCGCCGCTGCCCGGCGCCGCGTCCATGTCCGACAAGATCACGTACACGCTCGCGGTGATGAAGAACGCGCCGCATCCGGATCAAGCCAAAGCTTTCGAAGACTTCATCCTCAACGGTGACGGAAAGACGATTCTCCAAAAGGCCGGCATCGAGTATTTCTCGCCGGCCAGGAGTCTGGTTCCTTAAGAAAATTCCCGGGTTCCATAATCCTCACGATTTTTTCTCCGGCGCAGAGAGGAGACTCGCTGGATTCGGGGGACACTTCCGGTCCTATGGGACTGAAAGANNGACGGCGCGCCCAACGTCCTGTTCATCGTTCAGGACGACACCGGATTCGGACAGATGGGATGCTACGGCAGTCCCATCGAGACGCCGAACATCGACGCTCTGGCCAAGAACGGCCTCCTCTTTAACAACATGCACACGACGGCGCTCTGCTCTCCGTCGCGCTCGTGCATCCTCACGGGCCGGAACCATCACTCCAACGCGATGGCGTGCATAACCGAAGGCTCTGAAGGCTTCCCGGGCAGCAACGGCAACATCCCGTTCGAGAACGGCATGCTCTCGGAGATCCTTCGCGGCCAAGGCTACAATACGTACGCGCTCGGCAAATGGCATCTCACGCCCGCCGACCAAATTTCGGCGGCAGGACCGTACGACCGCTGGCCGTTAGGACGCGGCTTCGAGCGCTACTACGGCTTCCTGGGCGGCGATACGAATCAGTGGTATCCAGATCTCGTGTACGACAACCATTCGGTAGACCAGCCGAAGTCGCCCGAAGACGGCTACCACCTCACGGTAGACCTCGTGGACAAGGCGATCGGGTTCATCGCCGACTCCAAGCAGGTCGCGCCCGACAAGCCGTTCTTCATGTATTTCTGTCCCGGCGCGGGGCATGCGCCCCATCACGTCCCGAAGGAATGGGCCGACAAGTACAAGGGTCAGTTCGACGACGGTTGGGACGCCTATCGCGAAAAGACGTTCGCGCGCCAGAAAGAACTCGGCATCATCCCAAAAGACGCGGAACTCTCGCGCCACGACCCCGACGTCCAGGTGTGGGACTCGCTGCCCGCGGACGAAAAGAAGCTCTACGCGCGCATGATGGAAGTCTTCGCCGGCTTCCTCTCGCATACCGATCACCAGTACGGCCGGCTCTTCGACTTCCTCAAATCCATCGGACAGTTCGACAACACGCTGATCATGTTCATCAGCGACAACGGCGCGAGCTCCGAAGGCGGCCCGCACGGTTCGATCAACGAGGGACTCTTCTTCAACAACGTTCCCGAAACGGCCGAGGAAGCGCTGAAGTATATCGACGAACTCGGCGGCCCGAAAACGTTCAACCATTACGCGTGGGGCTGGACGAATGCCGGGAACACGCCGTTCCGCCGCTGGAAGCGCGAGACGTACCGGGGCGGGATCAGCGATCCGTTCGTCGTGCATTGGCCCAAAGGCATCAAGTCCAAGGGCCAGGTTCGCACGCAATACGCGCACGCGATCGACATGCTTCCGACCGTCCTCGAAGCTTTGGACATCGAGCCTCCCGACGCGATCGGCGGGGTCACGCAGTCGCCGATCCAGGGCCACAGCTTCGCCCACGCGCTCGATGACGCGGGCGCGCCGAGCAAGCACGACACGCAGTACTTCGAGATGTTCGGGCACCGCTCGATCTACCACGACGGCTGGCGCGCCGTCTGCCCCTGGCCCGGAACCTCGTTCGTCGAATCCGGGCTCGGTTTCGGCTCAGAGATCGACGCCGCCAAGCTC
>PMFP01000024.1 GCA_003155175.1 Vulcanimicrobiota bacterium | reverse complement strand
AGAGCGGCAATTGCGAGGCCTGATGCGCTTTTGCAGCAATCTAAAAGAAACGCGCGCCTCGTATCAGACACAGTTGCAAACGCCCAATATCTTGCCGACGGTACAGCGTTCCATCGAGGATTTGATCGAGAACCTTTCAGAGCAAATCCAAGAGATCGAGCGACAAATCGATCGGCTTTTCGATGATAACCCGCCCCTTCGTAAGCGGCGTGATTTGCTCACGAGCATCTCAGGTATCGGAGACTCGACCGCCGCCCTGTTTCTGGCCGAATGCCCTCATCTGGAAGAATTTGCCGACGGGAAGGCGCTGGCGGCGTATGCCGGGCTCTCGCCGCGCATACGCACGTCCGGCACGTCGGTGCGAGGGCGCAACGGCATTTGCAAAATCGGCAACGCGTGGCTGCGAAAGGGCCTTTGGTGGCCGGCGATCGTGGCGATGACCCATAATCCCCGCCTGCGCGCCTTTGCTCAGCGACTGCGCGAAGCCGGCAAGCCGAACAAGAAAATCATCATCGCCGTCATGAGGAAACTCCTGGTCATCGCCATGGGCGTCCTCAAGAGCGGCCGGCCCTACGACGGAGCCCTTGCTAATTCATGAAAGATACAGTATCTGTCGAAGGACGCGCTCGGCTCAACTGCTTGACGCGATCCCATCCCCGTCTCATCGCGGGCCACCCCAGCGTCATCGCGAGCCCACCACAGTGTCATCCTGAGCCTGTCGAAGGACGCGCTCGGCTCAACTGCTTGACGCGATCCCAATCTCCGTCGGCCAGCGCAAGCTTTTTAGCGCGGCCCCAGCCCTTGACTTGCTTCTCCCACCTGATCGCGTCATCGACGTTCGCGAACTCGGCACAGTACACCAGCGATACCGGTCGTCGCGTATGCGTGTAGCACTCCGGGGCCCAACCACTTTCGTGCTCCCACACACGCCGTTCGAGATCGTTCGTAATTCCGATATACAGCGATCCGTCGCTACATAGCAACATATACACGTAATACTGCTTCACAACACGAGCAGTGCTTCAAGCGCGTCCTTCGACAAGCTCAGGATGACACTGGGGGGGCGCGCTCAGCGTTACGAACTACTTGCGCCCATCTAACGGTGACAGCTCGGCGACCGTCTCCGAGATCTCTTGGGGTTCGAGGGTGATGAGGTATTCGAGGCGGACGTGCGATGCGTCGATGGTTTTGAGGTGCACTGCGCAGAGCACCGGGCCGCGACGGCTCGGCGCGAACGCGAGCTCGAAGAGGCCGCCCGCAAACGCGAACGTGTGAGCCGGACCGTTCCCGGAATTGATCGCGCGCAAGTACGCGCGCAACTCCAACAATTCTTCAACGCGGATCGCGAGCTCGAACGCGGCGCGCACCGGCGAGGCGACGGCCTCGAGGCGGCAAGCCAAGAGATCTAGACCCGCGGGCTCCGCGACGTCGGGATGCTGAAACCCCTCGACGGTCACGCGCAGATACGGCATACGGTCGTCCCGTCCGAGACGAAACTCAAACGGCGTCGCGGTCATGCAAAGTGATCCCAGCCGGTGCGGTCGATTCTCTCTTCCTTTCCGTTGCGGCTCCACGTCACGCCGCTTCCCTCCCGCAGCACGCCGACGCGCTCGAGCGGTCGCCCGAATCGCGCGCGAAACCGCGCCGCAAGATGCGCGTAGGCCCGCGGCGCGATCGCCACGAGCAGTTCGAAGTCTTCACCGCCGGCCAGCGCGTACGCCTCCGCATCGCGGCCGAGGCGCGCGGCCATCGCGGCTGCCGCCGCACCCACGGGAACCGCTTCGATGCACGCGCTTACTCCGCTCGCTTCGCACAGGCGCGCGAGATCCGTCGAGAGACCGTCGGAGCAGTCCATCATGGCGTGCACGTTGCGGCTTGCGGCAAGGAAGAGCCCCTCGCGCCAGCGCGCCTGAGGGCGGGCGAACGCCGACGCCGCGCGCTCGGCAACGTCCCCGCTCAGCGACCCCGGCTCGCGCATCAGATCGAGGCCGGCCCGGCTGTTCCCGAGTTCGCCCGTCGTGGCGACCACGTCGCCGGGCCGCGCACCGGCGCGCGTCTTCAACCGCGCGGGCGCCGCTTCGCCGATCGCCGTAATCGCGACGGTCAAGACCGGCGCGCGCGTGAGATCGCCGCCGGCGATCGCCATGCGCGCTTCGTTCGCACATGCGACGACGCCGCCGTAGAGCTGCTCGATCTCGTCGAGCGTCGTGCCTTCGCGCAAACCTAGGGCGACGGTCGCAAGCACCGGCCGCGCGCCCATCGCCGCCAAATCGCTCACGTTGGCCGCCATCGCGCGAAAGCCGGCGTCGCGCAGCGCGAGCTCGCGTGGAAAGTGAACGCCTTCGATCAAGGCGTCCGTCGTGACCAGACTGCGATGCGAACGCGAGGGCTGCCAAACGGCGGCGTCGTCACCGATGCCGGTCAGCAGACGTTTCGGAGGCGGCCCGGTCAGACGGCGGATGAGCGCGACGATCTCGTCCTCACCGAAGGCCGGCGATGCGGTGCGTTTCGCCGCGCTCATTTCAGCAGCGCGTGCAGATCTCGCAGCGCCGCCCCCGGATCCGGCGCGCCGAAAATGCTCTTCCCCATGACGAGCACGTCGGCACCGGCGTCGCGCAGCTCGCGCGCGTTCGCCTCCCCGATGCCGCCGTCCACCTCGATCTCGCAGCGCGGGTTTCGTTCGTCGGCGAGCGCGCGCGCCTGGCGCACCTTCTCGAACGATCGCGGAACGAACGCCTGCCCGGCAAAGCCCGGATTGACGCTCATCACGAGAATCAAATCGCAGTCTTCGACGACGTCGGCAAGCATCGCGACCGGCGTCTGCGGGCAGATCGCGATGCCGGCCCGCGCGCCGGTGGAGCGGACGTGCGCGAGCAAGCGCTGCGCGTGGCACGTCGCCTCGAGATGGAAGGTGATGACGTCGGCGCCCGCCGCGCGAAACTCGTCCACGTAGCGTTCCGGTTCGACGATCATCAAGTGGCAGTCGAACGTCTGTTTCGAAAGCGGGCGCAGGTCGGCGACGATCTTGGGTCCCCAGGTGATGTTAGGAACGAAACGGCCGTCCATGACGTCGAGGTGAAGATATGCCGCGTCGCGGACCTCGGCGATCTGTTCGGCGATCCGCGCGAAATCGGCAGACAGCAGCGACGGCGCGATCTTCACGGCGTGGCGTCGGGACCGGGACTGGCTTTGGCGGCGTACGCGTTGGGCGGCTCGTTGCCCAGCCGCGTCTCGCCGACTTTGATTTCGTTCACGTAGAAGTCCACCACCGACGTGCCGACCGCCGGAACCATGAAATCGAGCTTCTGTCCCGGCTGGGCGTACGCGCGATATAAATCGTACGTGCCGGTCGCGTCGTGCACGGAGAGCCGCACGAAGAGCGACTGTCCCGGCTTGGCCGCAACCAGCGGCACCGAAACCAAGACCGGAACCTGCCGGACGATGTAGCCCGACTCGTTGGGGCCGGCGCTCACCTGAATCGAAACCGGCTCGAACGGCTCGATCGCCGTGCCGGGCGCGATGTTTTGCCGCACGACGGTTCCGTGTGCCGGCGCCCCGGGACCCAGCGGCGTCCAGACGATCTGCCCGAAACGAACGCCGGCCGCAGACGCGGCGGCGCGGGCGGCGTCAACGTTGGTTCCGACGAAATTGGGGACGTGCACGGTCGGCGCGCCGCCGCGGCTGAGAACCAGGTTCACGACGTCGCCTTCGCCGATGTTGGAGAGCGGCGCCGGATCTTGGTCCACGACGCGGCCGGCCGGAATGTCGACGCGATTGACGTACGTCACTTTCCCCAGCGTTAAGCGCTCGCGCGAGAGGCCGAGATTGACTTCGCGCATCGCTTCGTACCGAAAATCGGGCATTTGGCGCGCCACGATGCCGTCGCTCACGACGAACGCGACTTGCCGTCCTTGGCGTACCGGCGTTTGGGCCGTCGGGCGTTGCGCGACGATGACGCCGCGCGGATACCGGTCGCTGATCGTGTGCGCGACCACCGACGAGGTGAGATCCAAACGGCTCACTTCGGCTTGCGCGTCGCCGAGCGTTTGCCCGACGAACGACGGCAACGTGACCGTCCCGGCCGGCGGCAAGAGAAAATCGCGAATCTCGCGGCCCGACCACACGAGTACGCCGACGAACGCGGCCAGAACGATCGGAAAGACCCAGTCGCGCGGGACGTACTCGCGCAAGGTGTCGCGCCAATTGGACGGCCCGCTGCCCGTGGTCATGCGCGAAGAGTTCAGACGAGCGCCTCCATCGCCTGCTCGCTGACGTCCAGGTTCGAAAAGACGCGCTGCACGTCTTCGTGCTCTTCGAGCGTTTCGAGGAACGCGAGCGCCTGCGCGAGATCGCCCCCCTGCGGCTGCGACATGGTCGTCGCGCGCATGCCCAAATACGCATCGTCGATCTTGAAACCGCGAGCGCGCAGCGCCTCGCGAACGCGAGCCAAGTCCGCCGGCGCCGTGTACACGAACGCGACGTCGCCGAACTCGATGTCGTCCACGCCGTCAACCAAAGCTTCTTCGGTAAACGCGTCTTCGGATTTGCCGTTCGACCGCGTCTCGACGATGCCGACCGCATCGAACATCCAGCCGACGCTGCCGGTCTCGCCGAGCGTTCCGCCGTGTTTGCTGAACAGAAAGCGCAACTCGCCGGCGGTGCGGTTCCGGTTGTCGGTGGCGGCGTCGAAGACGACGGCGACGCCGTGCGGGCCGTAGCCCTCGTACCGCAGTTCCTCGATCTCTTTCTCGCGCGACTGGCCCGAGCCACGCGCGATCGCGCGCTTGATGTTGTCTTGCGGCATGTTGTTCTCGCGCGCTTTGTCCACCGCCATCTTCAGGCGATAGTTTGCGTCGGGATCGGGAGACCCCGAGCGCGCGGCGATGATGATCTCTTTGCTCAGTTTGGTGAACAGGGCGCCGCGCTGGGCGTCCACCTTCCCCTTCTTGAGCTTGATGTTATGCCACTTGGAATGTCCGGACATGACCGTTTGCTTCGGCTAGCCCGGTCCGATAACCCACTTGTCTATCCACATGCGCTGATGCCAGGCGTCCCACGGAATCGGCTGCGCCGAGAGGACCGGATAGAAGAACACGAAGGCGCCCGCGATCGCCACGACCACCGCCCCGACCGCCGCGCCGCCGGCCCAGCGCCACGCCGGATTCTCCTGGCGCTGCGTAAACTGCCAGACGCGTTGCAGCACGATCGCGTTGCAGAGACAGATCAGCGGAATGTTGACGTAAAAGTGATACTCCCACGCGAGCCGCGGCGACCTCGACCACGGAACCCATTGAAAGAGATACGTGATGACGATCAGCGCGTAGCCCTTGTTGCGTTCGCGCCACGCGAGCCACCCGACGATCGGCACGCATAACAAACCGAACCACATGTTGAACGGATTCGGCATGGAGGTGACTTCGGTGACGCAGCACGCCTTGTCGTTCTTGATGTCGTTGCGGTGGTCTTCGTAGTAGTACGCGACCGGAACGTAGTCCAGCGGCCATTCCCACCACTTCGAAGAGTACGGATGCGTCGCTTTGAGCGTCTCGTGGTACTCGAACATCGAGTACTGGCGTTCGACCACGTCGTTGAAATTCGCGATCTCGCCCTCGGCGTGGCGCAGCAAGTCCGGAACCCACACCAGTCCGTAGACCGTCGCGCTCACGAACACGATGGTAGCGAGCGCCGCGTCGAGACGGAAGCCGCGCGGATTTCCCCACACCAGCGGCTTGCGTTCGAAGATGACCGGCTGCAGCCAGACCGCGGCCAGCACGAAGAAGCTCACGCCGAAGCCCATCACGCCGTACCATTTGCTCGACACCAGCGCGCCCAGTGCGAGCGTAAATGCGAGCAGCCATAGCCGGGACGAGCGGCCGCTCTCGTTGGCGTCGCCGGCGACGATGCGCCCGTCGGCGTACGTCGCTTCCCCGACCGGCGATTCGTACGTCACGGCTCCGTCGCGCCGGTAGGAGATCGTGAGATCGCCGCCTTCGTAGACGAGTTTGCCGCCCACGTTGCGCGAGAGCGCGCCGCGCTGGACCGCTTTGGCCGAGAGCACGCCGCCGTCCACCGCGTAGACGACCGTCTCGCTCCCGGTTCCGATCGCGTGCGATCCCTCGGGATACGTCGTTTCGGAGCGGCCGTCGCCGAAGAACACCGGCACGGCGAGATACCGTAAGGCCAGATAGGCTCCTACGGCCACGTAGATCGTCGCGATGACGAACGACGCGCGGTCCAGGTCCGGCCAGACCAGGTGCCACAAACCGGCCGCGGCGAGGCCGGCGATCAGCGAAATGCCGGCGGTGCCGATCAGGACGCCGGGCGCGGCGTCCACGTGACGCCGCACGATCGTCTGCGAGGAGATCCAAAAGCGGTAGAACGCGTAGACCGCCGCCAGCGAAAAGAACACGACGATGCCTTCGGGCGTGCCGATGCGCGACTGCACGAAGTGCATGCCGTCGAAGACGAGAAACGACGCCGCGATTGCGCCGAAAACGGTGGAGCCCGTCACGCGTTTGGCAAACGCGAAGAGCAGCATCACGACCAGCGCGCCGAACACGACGTCGAAGAAACGCCAGCCGTACGAATTGTCGCCGCTCGGCATATGGCCGACGATGGCGTTGAGCCCGGTCCAGCCCCCAAGCCCGTGTCCGTGCGGCATGCCGCCGAACAACATGACCGAGAGCGTGATGATCAGTTTGGTGAGCGGCGGATGCGTATTTTCGTAGATGCGTTGGTTGGTCAGGTACTCTTCGGCCGCGCGAGCGAAGTAGACTTCGTCGAAAATCTTGTCCGGCGGATTCCAATACTGCACGAACGAGAGCCCGAACGAAAACAACCCGAGCGCGCCCATGACGAGGTAGTCGAGCGGCTTGCGAAACGCCGCCAGGCCCTCGAGCGGGTCGAACCAGCCCCGGCCGCGGTCGTACGCGGCGCTCGAAAGCCGGATCGGCGCGACGGGCGGCGCGACCCGCTCGCCGGCCGCAGCGGCGGCCTCGTCCGACGAGCCCAAGAACGCATACCCGAGATAGAAGAACGTTCCGGTGGTCGCGAGCGCCAGCAAGCTGGTTCCCACGCCCCACAGATTGTGCGCGTCCACGCCGGGCGGCGCGTTCTGCGCGCTCATCACGGCCAGATATTGGAGCGAATATTGAAGGTTGGCAAAGAGCACGGCGCTCAGGATCAGCGCGCACCAGAGGTAGCGTTTCGCAAGCGGAACGCACGCGATCGTAAAGACGACGCCGTCGAAGACGTAGCGTTCGTGCATCCGCGTGGCGAGCACGAAGAAGGCGAGCGTGACGATCGCGCACGACTCGAGCAGCGAGCGATCCGTTCCGTCCTGGCAGTAGCGCCAAACCGCTAAGCCCGTCGCGCCGAGCGCGAGGACGATGCCCCAGACGAACTGGGGCAGGCCCAGAATCGTCACCGTGTCGGGCTGCCACAACGAACCCCGGATCGCCCAAAGGTTGAAGGCGTTCACCGAATTGTACGGATAGACGTTCGAGCCGAACGCGAACCGTTGCAGCAGCCACAGCAGCGCCGCGACCGGATTGGACGGATGGAACGGAATCGACAGCAGCACGGCTAACAAAACCGCCGCGAGAATCCCGATCGCGGTAGCGCGCAGCCGTTGTGCCGTACGAGCGCGATCCAAGAACGCGAACGCCAGGAACAGCGGAATCAAGAGCGCGGCTTGCGGCTTGACGAGGAGCGAGTAGGCCAGGGAAAGCCACGCCCCCACGATCCAGAGCTCGGGCCTCGTCGCGTCGCGGCTTCCGCCGCGCATCAAGAAGTAGACGCCCAGCAGCGCGAAGCCCGCGGCGATCGAGTCCACCTGGCCCCAGATCGCAGAAATGAAAATGACGGCGGGGTTCAGGACGTAGAGCGCGGCGACGCCGAGCGCGCTCACCTGCGACGTGAAGCGGCGAGCGATCGCGTAGAGGATCGCGCCCACGCCCAGGTCGGCAAAGACTGCGGGAAGTTTGACGAGCACTTTGAGCGCGGAATACGACGGATCGCTGCCGCGGAACAGCCATTCCCAGATCGCGCCGACGACGCCGAGAACGTAGAAGTAGCCGGGCGGATAATCGGCAAAGCCCGCGTTGGCGTAAAAATGCGAGGGACCGTGCTCGGCGATCGTCAGCGCCCACGACTCGAAGGCCTGAACGTCGTTACGAAATCCGTCGTTACCCAGCAGCGGCAGGCGAACCACGAGGCCCACGAGCAGCAGGCACGGCAAAGCCCACGGGAGCAGGCGTTCCCGGACGGACGTCTGGACGTTCGTCGATGCGTTCACGTGGTTCGGGGTCCTCCTAAGGTGCTGCGAGCCCGAGCGGCGCCAGCAAAAACTCTCGAAGTTGCGATTGCGGAAATCGCTCGATGACGGCCAGGTGTTCTGCGGCGGCACGCCTTGCGGCCTCTCTCGCTCCCAGTTCGTCGAGGGCGGCGACCACGCGCTCGCTCTCCGCGTCGGCGTCGCCGGCGGCCTCGCCCGCGTAAACTCGGGCGACGGCCTCGCGCGCGGCGCAGTCCGGGCGCCCCAGCGCCCAGACGATCGGGAAGGTCCATTTTCGCCGGACGATGTCGCCGCGGGCCGTCTTGCCCGTCGCGTCCGTCGCGCCCCAGATCCCGGAGATGTCGTCGTGGATTTGGAACGCCATGCCGAACGCCCGACCGAGCGATGCGTACGTCTCGATGGCGGCCTCGTCGCAGGCGGCCGTCAGCGCGCCGAGCCGGCAAGCCGCCTCGAAAAGCGCCGCCGTCTTCGCGCCGATCATCACTTGATATGCGGGGAGATCGACGTCCCGCGTGGATTCAAACGTGAGATCGAGCGTCTGCCCGTCGCACATGATGCGATGCGCGTCGTGCAGCGTTTCGACCATCCGGACGACGCGCTCGGGAGGGTGCCGCTCGGCCGCGCGGGTCAGCGCCAAGGAACTGACCGCGCACATCGCATCCCCCGCGTTGATCGCGTGCGGAATGCCGTAGGTGGCCCACAGCGTCTTACGACCGTGGCGCAGCTCGTCGCGATCTTCGATGTCGTCGTGCACCAGGGAGTAGTTGTGCAAGATCTCGATCGCGGCCGCAGCGTCGAACGCATCCTCGGCGCCGGCGCCCTCGCCGGTCGCGACGCGAATCGTCATGTTCGGCCGCAGGCGCTTTCCGTGACGCGCCGGGCCGTGCGAACCGTATCCGAAGTGGTAGTCGAGCATGTCCCCCAGGAGCGATGCGTGCGAATGCACGCGCACGCGCCGTTCCAGGTGCGCTTCGAATCCGGGCGCGATTTCAGGCAACGGCGACGCTCAGCGACTCCATGCGGCGTTCGACTTCGTCGACGAGCCAACCGGGCGTGGACGCGCCGGACATGAGGCCCACGGTTTTCACGCCGCGAAACCACGACTCGTCAAGCTCGTCGGGCCCTTCGATGTGATAGGCGCGCGCGCCGTGCGTTTCGGAGAGCTCGGCGAGGTGCTTGGTATTGGCCGACGTCTTGCCGCCCACAACGACCATGACTTCGACTTCCCTAGCCAAGCGCAGCGCTTCGATCTGACGGTTGTTCGTATCGGTACAGATCGTGTTGACCGCCCGCATATCGTAGTACTTGAGCGAGAGCGCGCGCACGATATCCACGAACCGTTCGCGCGAGTACGTGGACTGCACGACCACGCCGACGCGGCTGGCGCGCGGAAGCTTGGCGACGTCCTCGAGCGTCTCGATGCACCAGGCGCCGGGCACGTGGCTGAGCGTCCCCTTGACCTCCGGGTGCGTCGGATCCCCGACCACGACGATCTTGTAGCCGTCCGCCTTGAGCTTCTGCGCCTGCACGTGAATCTTCGTTACCATGGGACAGGTAGCGTCGATGACTTCCAAGCCCTTTTCCTGTGCCCGCGCGAAGACCTCGACCGGGAGCCCGTGCGCCCGGACGAACAGCGCGCCGCGGTCCACGTCCTCGATCGAGTCCGCGTTCTTGAGGCCACGGCTCTCCAGCGACTCCACCATTTGCGGATTGTGCACGACGTGGCCCAGCGTCGTGACGTCGTCACGGCCGGCGATGGCCTCGTCAGCCTTCTTCACGGTGATGGCGACGCCGAAACAGAAGCCCTGGACCTTAGCCTTTAGAATCTGCACCCATGCTCCCCGCAAGCGCGCGAATCGCGCGCATGATCTCATCGGTAAACTTCGCTACGTCGTCGTGAGTTGCTTTCCGGCCTTCGGGCAGGCGAAGCGGCGGGCCGAATGCGACTTTAATCTGACCGAATTGCCGGGCCCGGTCGCTTCCCACGATGCACGCCGGCACCACCGGCGCCCCCGTCAGCGACGAGAGCACCGCGGCTCCCTTGCGGGGCTCGGCGTCTCCGCCGGCGTTCCGGGTGCCCTCGGGAAAGATGCCGATGACGCCGCCCCCGCGCAGCACTTCGACCGAGCGCTTGATCGCGGCCTTTGCGCTGCCCTTCCGGTCCACCGGGTACGCCCCCACCGCGCGTATCAGCGGCCCGAGCACGGGAATTTCGAACAGCTCCGCCTTCGCCATATAATTGATGCGCCGGGGAACGAACGACCCCATGACGGGCGGGTCCAGGTACGAAATGTGGTTGCACGCGATGATGAGCGGGCCGTCGCGCGGCACGTTTTCGACGCCGGTCGCGCGGGCGCGCCAGAGTACGCGCGCGGATCCGTTGACGATCGCCTTGAGGCTGTCGTAGAGCAGCACCGCGCTTACCGGCCCGCGGCCGCGTTGACGATACGCTCGATTTCGTCGGCGACTTGCTGCGCCGTGAGGCTGCTGGAATCGATGACGTGCGCGTCGGGTGCCGCCACCAGCGGCGAGACGGGGCGGCTGCGGTCCAAGCGGTCGCGTTCTTCGATTTCTTCGGCGAGCCGGTGACCGGCCACGTCCACGCCGGCGGCTTCCAGCTGCGCGCGGCGTCGCGCGACGCGCGCCTCGACCGACGCGGTCAAGAAGATTTTTACGGCGGCATCCGGAAGGACGACCGTCCCAATGTCACGGCCAGCCATTACAACCGGTCCTTCACTGGCGATGCGTCGCTGCTCGCCTACCATCGCTTCCCGGACGCGCGGCAGCGCCGCAACCGTCGACACGATCGCCGTCACTTCGTTTGAATGCAGCGCCTCTTCGTCGAGCTCCCGCCCCCCGGCCGCGATGCGAAATCCCATCGGGGCGCCCGGATCGAGCACGACGTGAATCTGCTGCCCATCGCACAGCCGAACGAGCGCATCCTCGTTGTCCACGTCGGTGCGCGTCTGCAGCGCCAAGAACGCCAGGGCGCGGTACATCGCGCCGGTATCGAGGTAGATGACGTGGAGGCGCGAGGCCAGGCGTCGCGCCACGGTCGTCTTGCCCGACGCCGCGGGCCCGTCGATCGCGATTTGCAAGGCGCCGCCGATGTTCTTCACGCCGCCGCGTTTTCGCCCGGCCGCCGTCACGGCCTTCCGGGAGCTCGCGGATGAAGGTCGGCGTTCTGGGCAGCGGGGAGGTCGGGCAGACCATCGCCGACGGCTTTCTTCAGCGCGGACACCACGTCGCCATCGGCTCCCGGACACCCGAAAAACTCGACGATTACGTCAAACGCCAGCGCAACATGCTGCTGGCCGGCGACTTCGCCAGGGTCGCAAAATTCGGCGAGATTCTCGTGCTTGCGACGAAGTTTCGCGGCACGAAGAGCGCGATCGACCTGGCCGGAGTCGAGAACTTCGACGGCAAGATCGTGATCGACGTGACCAACCCGCTTAAAGGCGGCGAGGGCAAATCGCCCGAGCTCTCGATTGGGTTCACCGACTCGGCCGGAGAGACCGTGCAACGCTGGCTTCCCACAGCGCGCGTCGTCAAAGCGTTTAACGCCGTCGGATCCGCGCTGATGATCGATCCGGAATTCGTGGACGGGCCGCCGAGCATGTTCATCGCCGGAAACGACGACGAAGCCAAGAAGACGGTTTCCGGAATCGCGGAGTCGTTCGGATGGGATCCGGTGGATTGCGGACCGATCGAGCGGTCGCGTCTGCTCGAACCGCTCGCCATCTTGTGGATCCAGCGCGGCATCGCGACCGGGAAATGGCACCACGCATTCAAGCTGCTCCAAAGGTAGCGAGGCGCGCGGCGCGTGGCTAAGGCACGCTCGGTCTTCTTCTGTTCCGCCTGCGGCTTTGAATCCACGCGTTGGCTCGGACGCTGCCCGCAGTGCGAGGCGTGGAACACGTTCGACGAGCGGCCCTTCTCCGTCGCCCCGGCTCGCGGCCCCGCGCGGGCCTCGACTCCGCGATCCAAGGCCGGAGCGACGTCGCTGCGCGATTTGAGCGCGGGCGAAATCGCGCGCATTCATACCGGTATGCCCGAGTTCGACGCGCTGCTCGGCGGCGGCATCGTGCCCGGCAGCCTGACGCTGATCGGCGGGCCGCCCGGCGCCGGCAAGTCCACGCTGATGCTTCAGATCGCGGGGCGCCTCTCGGAACTGGGCACGGTCGTCTACGTGTGCGGTGAAGAATCGGCGGCGCAAGTCAAATTGCGCGCGCTGCGGCTGAACGTGGACGCACCGCTCTTAGTGCTCGCCGAGACGAACCTGCGCGCCGTCCTCGACGAAGTCGAGCGGATCGCGCCCATGGCGCTGATCGTGGACTCGATTCAGACCGTGTGGCTGCCCGATTCCGAGTCGTTCGCCGGAAGCGTCACGCAGATACGCGACTGCACTCAAGCGCTGGTCGAATTTTCCAAGCGCACGGGCTGCGCGACGTTCATCGTCGGCCACGTCACCAAGGACGGCGCCATCGCCGGCCCGCGGCTGCTCGAACATTTGGTGGACGCCGTGCTTTACTTCGAAGGCGAAAACAGCGGCGAATTCCGCATCTTGCGCGCGTACAAAAATCGTTTCGGCTCGATCGACGAGATTTGCGTCTTTGCCATGCACGACGACGGCGTGCACGAAGTCGCCAATCCCTCGGAGCTGTTTCTAGCCGGACGCGAAGACCGGCCCAGCGGGTCGTGCGTCGTGGCGAGCATCGTCGGTTCGCGCCCCGTGCTCATCGAAATTCAAGCCCTCGTCGGCGAGACTAGCTACGGCACGCCGCGGCGCCTGGCCAACAACCTCGATCAGCAGCGCCTGGCGATGATCATTGCCGTCCTGGAACGCCGCGTCGGCATGAACCTCGGCGCGCACGACGTCTACGCCTCGGTCGCGGGCGGCCTGCGCGTGAGCGAACCGGCCGCCGACCTAGGCATCGCGCTGGCGATCGCATCGTCGTTCCGCAACGTCGCGCTGCCCGGCGACGCGTACGCGTTCGGCGAGCTCGGCCTCTCGGGCGAACTGCGCGCCGTGAACGCCGCTACGCGCCGCGATGGCGAAGCGCGCAAGCTCGGCTACCGCACGGCGTTCAACCCCGAACGCTTCCGCGACGTCTCCGAAGCGATCCGGTCGGCACTATCCTGATGCGGGCGTTGTGAGCGAGCCGCTTTTCGAAATCGTTCCCAACCTATCCGAGGGCCGCGATTCGCGTCCGATCGACGAGGCGGTCGCGCTCGTCGAAAAGGCGGGCGCGCGCGTGTTGCACCGCACTAGCGACGCAGCCCACCATCGTTCGGTCATCACGGCGGTCGGCGGCGGCGAAGCGGTGCTGGCGGCAAGCGTCGCGCTGGCCGGCTTCGCTGCCGAGCGCATCGACCTGCGAGAGCATCGCGGCGTCCATCCGCGCATCGGCGCGCTCGACGTCTTGCCGTTCGTTCCGCTCGACGGTGCGACCATGGAGCAAGCCGCCGAGCTCGCCCATCGAGCCGGACGGCAGATTTGGGAACGCCACCACGTCCCCTCGTTCTACTACGGAGCGGCGGCGCGGCGTGACGAACGCCGGTTGCTCGCGAACGTGCGCAAAGGCGAATTCGAAGGGCTGTACGCGCGCTTTCCGCATCATCCGCCCGACGAAGGCGACGTCGCCGCGCATGCGAGCGCCGGCGCGATCGCGATCGGAGCGCGTCCGCTACTCGTCGCCTTCAACGTCGTGCTGGAGACGGGCGATCTTGCGGCCGCTCGAATGCTGGCGCGGCGCTTGCGCGAAGGAGGCGGGGGACTGCGGACGCTGCGCGCGCTGGCGTTCCGGCTGGCTCCCGGGCGCGTTCAACTTTCGTTCAATTTGACCGATTACCGGGCCACGCCGCTCCACCGGGTGGTCGCGATGGTCCGCACGCTGGCCGCCGCCGACGGCATTTCTGCAGGCCGCGGCGAATTGATCGGCTGTCTTCCGCGCGATGCCGTCGAGGCAAGCGCTTCTTTTTATCTGGGAGTACTCGAACCCGCCTCATGAAACGCCTCTGGAATTCTTTGATCGCGCTCGCGCTTTCGATCCCGATCGCGCTCGTCTTCGTCGCTGCGGCTCCCGCGCAACAGAGCGGAGACAGCGGCATCTACACGACGCGCTTGAAGAACGGCTTGCTCGTCATCGTCGCCGAGGACCGTTCCGCCCCGGTCGTGCAGAGCTCGGTCTGGTACCACTTCGGTTCGCTCGACGAGACCATCGGGAAGACCGGGCTCGCGCACGCGCTCGAGCACATGAGCTTTCGCGGATCCGAGCACGTCTCGTCCGCCGGTTTGGACGACGTGACCGCGCGCCTGGGCGCACAGATGAACGGCGACACGACCTACGACTACACGCAGTTCTATTTCGTGATGCCCAAAGACAAACTCGACGTCGCGCTCTACCTGGATGCCGACCGGATGCAGCATCTGCTGCTGCGGCAATCCGACTGGAACGTCGAGCGGGGCGCGGTGCTCGCCGAAATCGACGGCGACTACAGCTCGCCGTTCTACGCGCTGCTCGCCAAAGTGCGCGCCGCCGCCTATCCGGGCCAGCCCAACGGGCGCACGCCCGCCGGCGTTCCCGCCGACGTCGCGGCGGCGACGGCCGCCGACATCGCCGCGTACTACCGGGCCTGGTATGCGCCGAACAACGCCGCACTCGTCGTCGCCGGCGACGTGGACCATCGCGTCGTGTTCGAGAAGGCAGAAAAATATTTCGGCGCGATCCCTTCGAAGACTTTGCCCGCGCGGCCGGGAGACCATCCCGTCGCCGCGCGCGGAGAAGAAGTTGACGCCGGCTTCCCGTTTCCGTTCGAAGTGCTCGATCTCGCCTACGCGATTCCCGGAGACACGGAGCCGGGCGAACCGGCAATGAGCACGCTCGCGACGCTCATTCCCAATCAGCGAGGCCCCTTTTATCAAGCGCTCGTGCAATCGAACATCGCGCTCGCCATCGAAGCGAATGCCGACACGCAACTGCACGGCGGGCTCCTCAACGTCTTCATCGTGCTCAATCCGGGCCACACGGCAGCGCAAGCGCGCAGCGTCTACCAAAACGTCATGGACCAGACGCTGGCCTCGGGCTTCAACCCCGATCTCGTGACGGCGGCAAAACAGCTGACGCTGGCCGACCGGACCTTCTCTGCCGACTCGATCGACGGAATCGGCGACCTGGCCGGCTACACCTACGGCATCGTCGGCGAACGCATCTCGGACGAGGACGCGCGCCTGCACGCGCTCACCGGCGACGATCTGCTCGCGACCGCGCGCAAGTATCTCGCCCAGCCGACCGTCGTCGGGCACATGCGCCCGAACGACTCGCCGCCCAAAGGCTCTTCGGAAAAATCCGACGCGGCCGCCAACGACGACTTCTCAAAGCGCGTTCCGCAAGGCCCGATCGTCGAGCCCGATTGGATTCGCGCGGCCGTCGCGCAACCGACCACCGCGCGCAGCGTGCTCGCTCCGGTCAGTTTCACGCTCTCGAACGGCCTGCGCGTCATCGTGCAAGAGAAACACGACCGGCCGACGTTCGAACTGCGCGGCGACATCGCCGTGAGCCCGGCCTTCGCGCCGGTGGGCAAGGACGGCATCATCTCGCTGGCTTCCGACGTCTCGGATTACGGCAGCGCGAACTATCCGTACGCGCAGCGCCGCAAGGTCATCGACGATCTCGGCGCTTCCGTAGATGCGGGCCAAACGTTCTCGGCGCGCGGCCTCTCGCGCGATTTTGAGACGATTTTGAGCGTCGTCGCCGACGGCGAGCGCGCGCCGGCGTTTTCGGAACCTTGGCTCTCCGTCGAACGATCGCAACTCGCCAACAGTTTGGCCGAACAAGCCACGATTTCAGGCGTTATGATCGATCGCGCTTACGACCGTCTCCTCATGAACGATACCGATCCGAGCTTGCGCCATGCCACGAGCGCCAGCGTCAGCGGCATCTCGCAAGAGGATCTCGCCGCGTTCGCGCGGCGCTATTGGCGTCCCGATCTCACGACGATCACCGTGGTCGGCGACGTTACGCCGGAGCGCGTGCGCGCCGCGATGGAAACCGCCTTCGGATCCTGGCAGGCCGAAGGCCCCAAGCCCGACGTCCGCCTTCCCGCGCTCCCGCCCGACTCGGGCGGACGCGACTACATCGGCACCGACTCGTCTCAAGTCTACGTCCGGCTCGGCCAGCCGGCGATCGGCCGTAGCGACAAGGACTACGATGCCCTGCTCGTGCTCGATCAGATCTTGGGCGCGAGCGGCGCGTTCGAGTCGCGCCTCTGGCAAGAGCTGCGCCAGACGCGCGGACTCGTTTATAGCGTGGACACCTCGGTGGACGCAGACCCCGATCGAGGCGACTACCGGATCGAGCTCAGCGCCGCGCCGCGCAACGTGATCCCCGCCATCAACCTCGTTCGCGCCGAGCTCAAGCGCTTGCAGACGCAGCCGGTCTCCGAAACCGAGCTCGCCGAAGCCAAAGTGCGCCTCGTCTCGTCGGCGCTGCTCGACGAAGCCTCCATCGACGGCCAAGCGCAGCAGCTCATGGATATCGGCCTCAACCATCTCCCCCTCGACTACTACGCCACGCTCAACGAACGCTTCGGGAACGTCACGGCCGCCGACGTGCAACGCGTCGCGCAGCGCTACCTTCGCCCGAACAACCTCATCGAAGTGTACTCAGGCCCGCAGGGTCCCTGGTCGCGGCAGCCCCTCTAAAGGACGCAGAGGTAGGCGCATCGAGATAACGGCCCATGACGTCTCGATTGATTTTCTGCTCTCTTCTCGCGCTCGCCGTGACGGGCGCGCTCCTCACGTCCGGGCGCCCCGCCGCCGCCCTCGACAGCGACGCCAACGCGAGTTTGATCGCGCGCGGGCAGTATCTCACGGGCGATGCGGGCCAGTGCGCGGATTGCCATCGCCCAAATTTCGTCGGCGGCCCGAATCTCGTGCCGGGGCCGCCGGGCGCGCCGTGGGCCAAGACGGTGCCGTCCCTTCGCGGTCTTAAGATGTTCGCGAACGACGCCGACGCGGTTGCGTTTCTCCACACGGCCAAACTGCCGAACGGCCAGACCGCGCTGCGCCCGATGCCGCACTACAACTTCAGCGTCCCCGATGCCGGCGCGATCGTCGCGTATTTGCGAAGCCTCGAGTAACGCGCGCGCAGCGCGGTTATGGCAAAACCGCATAGAACGGAAGGTCCGTGATCTTCTTCGCGACCATTCCGGCGCCCGAGTCGAAGCCGCCGGCGGAGTCGAGCAACGTTCCGTCGGGTCCGAAGTATCCGACGGCTGCGTCGACGGCCCCTAATCCCGGCAAGGTCGCGGCCTGTCTAGCGCGCTGCAGCGAACCGTCCGCGCGATAGCAGAGCTGGAACGCTCCGGAGGCGGTACGACCTTGCACCCACACATAACTGCCCGGGCTGTACGCATCGGCCAGCGCCGCCGTCGCGCTCGAGGCTTGCGCCGCAGAAAAGCCGGCATCGCCGACCGCAACCCACTTCCCGTTCTGCAGCGCGACGTGCGCGGGACTCTGCCCGCTCACCGACTGGTAGATCGCCGAACACGCGGCGTCGATGTCGGCATCGGCAGACGCGGCCGTCGCGGGCGCGGCCGTGGCGAACGTCAGAACCGGAGCGGCAAGCGCGGCCGTCAGGGCGAGTGCGGAAAAACGAAACGAACGGTGCATGGTCGAGCCTCCCGGTCGGCAGCACGGCGCCGCCGGCCTACGCTGCTCTTCTTCAGCGGCGGCCACGGAGCCCTCGACGAAGAGGAACGGACGGGAAGAACGCCGCAGCGATGGTACCTCGAGAAGACCCCACCAAGCCGTTGAAGGGATTGGGAATTGTTACGATACCTGCTTATCGCGATTGCCGCCGAACTCTCCTTAGCGCTGACGCCGGCGGTCGCGGTAGCGCAGTCGTCCGCGCCGATAACGGCGCTTCCCGATTGCCAAGGCGCTCCCCACGCGCGTCCGGCAAACGTAATTTTCGCGTGTGGGGACGGCGGCGTCTACGCATCGAATCTACGCTGGACGAATTGGGGCGAGCAGTTTGCCACCGGCGTGGGAACGCTGTCGAAGAACGATTGCGAGCCCAACTGCGCGCAAGGACACTTCCATACGTCGCCGGTAGCGGTCGTCGTCGTCGGCCGGCAACGCTGCCCCAACGGGCAGATGGCATATCAAGAAGCGGCGTACGTTCCCTTGGTTTCCGGAATTCCCAACGTCGGCGACACGACGAGCTGGTTTATCTTTAAGTGCTCCCCTCAGCCCTAGCGATCCACTATCGCCCTTCCGTCACTCGCTATCGAACCGTCAGCCGGATCGCATACGTGGACACGCGATCCGCGTTGGAGGCGTCGGAGCCGTAGACGGTGAGGCGATACGTTCCCGCGCGCGGCAGCGCGCCGCTCCACGCGCGTCCGTGAAGCAGGTCCGCGATCGAATCGTCTTCGTCCCCGTAATACAGAACGATGGTGGGCCGGCTGCCGGTAAACGCGGTCAGGTCGATCGTCGCCCTTTGCCCGGCGCGCCCTTCGAAGACGTAATCTTGGCCGAAGTTTAAGGCGACGCTGCCCGCGAGCGCCGCGGACGTCGCGCCCGGCGCGAACCGCACGGCGACCTGATACGGCCTGCGCTCGGCAAGGACGACGTCGTAGACGTGCGATCGCGGAGCGGAAAACGCATAGGTGCTGCCGTTCCAAACGTAGGTGGACTCGAAGATCGTCTCCATCGTCTCGTGCGTCGGCAGCACTGCCGTGCCGTCGTCGCTCACGACGGCATCGCCGGGAATCGCTACGCTCTCGAGCCCGCGCCGGTATCCCGAACCCGTCCGCTGAAGAATGAAGATCCGCGTGGACTGCCCGAGCAACAAGCACGGGTCTACGGCCTCGGCGACGGTCATCCGTTCGCCCGTGCGCAACGTAACGGCGCGCAGTCCGAACGCGTGCGCGACGAAGGCTTGCGGCTTTTCGCCGGACTCGCGCGCGCACGATGCGACGGCCGGGTCGCGCATCAGCGCGGCAGCGAGATCCGCGGGCGCGTTTGCCGCCGGAGTCGCCGCGATCGCGGACGCGAACGCGACAGCCGCAAGGAACATTACGTCCCCTTTTCGGCGCCGATGTACCGAATCCACTTGACGAAAAGCGCGGGCTCGGTCGAGAGATTGTTGGGGTTGCCGTACACGACGTAGAATTCGTTCTTCGATGCGAGCAGGTGAAACGCCAGCGAAACGTTGCTCGCGTTGACGTAGCAGCCGGGATTGTAGGCGTTGGCCGCGCAGACTGCCGGACTGTCGTAGACCAGCGGTTCGAACGAATTGGGAAGGTTCGGTCCGACGATGCGCCGCACGCCGGCGTCGAACGATGCCTCGCGGCTGATCTGCCAGTCCAAACTCGCGCGCTCCAGCCATTGCTTCGTCGTGGCCTCGCCCGGCCAAGACGTGAGATATTGGTTTTCGTCGAGCTCGAGGCCGAGATGCACCTTCCGCCCCACCGGCAGCGTCGCGAGGTAGGTCCACGCATCGAGCTTCCCGTGAAAGTAACGGCCGCCCGCGTACGATACGAAGGTCGGCGTCGGCGAGTCCATCTTGTAGCCGATCGTCGCGCCGTTGTTTGCAAACGGCAAGAACTCGCCATCGAAGACGCGGATGCCGCTGTTGCCGCCGTAGACGTGCACCGTAAGCAAGTCTTTGAAATCGAAATTGACCTGCGCGTTCGCGCCCGTTTGCGCGAGCTGGTCGAAGCGATTGTTGTAGCGCGCGTAAAAGACGTCGGCGGCGATGGCGTGCAGCGGCGCGTTTGGCGAGAAATTCAGCGTTTTGTTGCCGTAGAACTCGTATCCGTTGATGTCCGCTTGGGCGACGTATCCGTCCACCGGATCGAACTGCGCTCCGACGGATTGAAGGTTGAGCTGCGCGAACGTCGTTGACGTCTCGTAGCCCACGCCGCCTTCGGAGTAGTTCCCCAGCGCCGGATCGGTGACGTTCGTGCCGCGATCCTGACCTGCGTTCACGTAGCCGAACAGGTGCAGTTTCTGGTCTTGGTAGCCGGCGGCCAGCGTGCTGGCGACGTCGCTCAGACCCGGCGCCTCCACGCCGACGCGCTGCGCGTCCACCGAGAAGGCCGTGGCCGGGTCTTCGAAGCTATAATTGAGCGTCTGGGCGTTGTCGCTGCGGCCGTCTCCGAGCGCGTCGAATGCCGCGAACTGGACGTGACCTTGGGTTCCTTCGAGAGCGTACCCCTGCCCGAAGGTCGGGATGGACGGCGTATAGAGGGTGCTCGGACAGTTCGAACACGAGTAGTGCTGATTGAAATATGAGGCCGACTGGGTGAAGAACGGACGGACCTCGGCGTATTGACGGGCGAACGCGCTCGGAGCGATCGTCTGCTGGTCCACTTCGACGTTGGAATAATCGGGGTGCAGCGTTCCGACCAGCGACGCGGTCGGCGTGATGGGAAGCGAGAAGTCCGCACCGACGCGTGACGTGTTCCCGCCGTTGGCCGCCGTGGTGACCTCGCCCAAACCGTAGACTTGAAGGCGCGGCTTGGGCCGCGCCGCCGACTGCTGCTGAAGCCCGATTCCGTCGAGAGTTCCCGCGAAAGCCGGATCTTCCGGCCCTTGCGCGCGCACGTCGTAGGTCCACACCGATACGCCGTTCGTCGCGACCGTGGATCGAACGAATTGCGCCTTCCACGACGTCGAACCGCCGCTACGAATGACGTCGAGCGGAATTCGCATCGTGACCGTATAGCCGTCCGGCGTTCCTTTGGCGACGGCGACCCACTGGGGGGCGTACGCGCTGTTCTCGCTCGACGTTTGAAAGCGCGCGCCGTTCGGATTTGAAAAAAAACCGTACGCAATGCCGTTCGTCCCTTGCGGGTAGAGGTAGACGCCGACGTAGTCCTCGTTCAGGACGCTCGCGGAGTTGGTCACCTGCGAGGCGTTCTTGGATTCCTTCTGCGTGACCGCGAACGCGACGTCCAGAAAGCTGCCGTCCTGAGCGACGTAGACGCGCGTGGGTTCGCCCGCGGCCCGTTTATACGTGAAGTCCGTGTCGAGTGAGAACGTGGCAGCCTTCGCCCACGAGTCGTCGATCGTTCCGTTCATGGCCGGCGGCGCGTCCAGCACCGGAACGCTTGCACTCTGAATACCGGCGGCAATTCCGGTCCCGGAAGCGCCAAGGACGGCGGCCAGCGCCAGGGCCGCCACGCGCGTACGAGTCAAAAAGCCTCCGCATGCCGAAATCCCGGCGGCCTTGCCCGAATACGGCACGCCGGCGCTCGATGTTTCAGACTGTGGTCACCAGCCGTCTCGAGTTACGGAGCCTTGTTTAGTACCAGCGAAATGTTGTCGGCGGAACCGTCGTTGTATTCGCCGTCGGTCCGGGTCAGCAACACCGTCACGACCGCGCTGGTCGCACCCACGGGAACGAGCCCCGCGTGCGATCGCTGCAGTAGCCCCGTCGCGTCTTTTCGCTGAGCCGGCGTTACCGGACCGAGCGTCGCGCTGCCGAGCGACTTGCCGCTCGCGTCCTTAAAGGACACGGTCGCCGTCGCCTGCCGCGAGCATCGCGGCGATTGCGAGCGCGGCGATCGCGCTGCGTCCGGGAATACGGTACATGTGAGTCCTCCTGGACGACGGGCTTTCAAACCCGGCGCGTTCGCTCCTTCGCGCGGTCGAAAACGCAAACGGAACGACGGAAACCTGCGGTGGCCGCAGAAACGAATCGGATGCAAGACGTACGGCCATCGTCAGCTGGGCCACCGGAGGATTTCCGCTCATGATTGCTCGACTTCGAATCGCTGTAGTGGGACTCGCGCTGGCTGTACTCGCCACCGTTCCGCTCGTTCGCGCGCAACGGCTCTCCGGTCAAGAGTTTCCCCCGCCGCAGGGGAAAGGACGCGTGGTCGTCATGTCGTCCGGCGCGTCCGGTCCGGACCATTACGCCGAGGTCGCTCAGGAGATCGCGAAGCTGGGCTACGACGTCGTGTTGTTCGACGGAAACGCGGAGGAAGGCACCCACGGTGACGGGATTAAGGCGGCGATCCAACAGTCAATGGGCATGCCGCACGCGCTTCCCGGAAAGGTCGCTCTGGTCGGCTTCTCGCTGGGCGGCGGCGAGTCGCTGTTCTACGGCTCGCCGTTGTCGGACCAAGTGGCCGGCATCGTCGCGTGGTACCCGGCAAACGTCTTCATTCGCGACGTTCCCGGTTTTGCGAGCCGCATAGCGGTTCCCGTGGTCGCGTTCGCGGGCGGACAAGACAACTACCGGAACGGCTGCTGCACGGCATCTAAAGACCAAGCGCTCCAAGCCGCCGCAAGAGCGGCTGGAAAATCGTTCGACCTGACCGTGTATCCGGAAGCGGAACACGATTTCGTCAAAGGCGGACAACACTACGATCCAAGCGCATATTCGGACGCTTTTGCCCGCACCGCAACTGCGCTCAAATCGTATTTTTCGCAGTAGGTGACGGCGCAATCTCGGCTGGACCTTCGACCGCTTCGTTCGCACCCGACGCGAACACGAGAAGCACGACCGTGAGCGTGTTGAGGGCGAGCGCGACGAAGCCGGGATTGAGTCCGGCCATCGGGACTGGGTGCATCGTAAATCCGAGCGCGCAGGCTTCTCCCACGAGCAAACCGGCCGTGACCGGGACCAGCGAGGCGCGTTTCCAGAACAGGCCGAGCAGAATGCCCGGCGCAAACTGCGTCGCGCCGCTGTAGACGAACAGCAGCAGATCCACGAGCGACGCCTTCAAGAACAACCAAAGGAACAGCGCCAAGAGCGCGACGAGCACGATGCAGGCGCGCGTAGCGGCCGTTTGCGCGGCGCCCGCCCGCGCGACTCCAAAGACGTCCCCGAGAACGTTCTTTGTCAACTGGCTGCCTACGGCGAGCAGGCGCGTCGCCGAGGGAATCAGCCCGGACAGCACCCCCGCCGCGCAGATCGCGCCGAGGAGCGCCGCCGAAAAGTGGCTCTGCAACACGTGGAGATACGCGCTGTCGCCTTCCGCGCCGTGCAAGCCCGGCAAAACCGCCGACGCGGTGTATCCCGCAAAGAACACCGGTACGATCATCAGCGAGTACAGGGGCAGAAAGATCGCGTTGCGTCTGACCGTCTCTTCGCTGCGCGCGGCGTACGTCGCCGCCGCAGCGGCCGGGCCGACGAAGAACCCGATGCCCGTCAGTGCCATCGTGCTCGCGTACCAGAGCTTTCCGTTCGACGCGGTCCACGCGCCGATCGTGAAGTCGTGTGGGCGCATCGCGATGACGTGCGCCATCATGTTCGACGGCGAACCGAAGAACGCCACCGGTAACACGACGCCGACCGTGGCGACGGCGGCGATCATCAGCGCGTCTTTGACGATGCTCGCCCAAGCCATACCGCGCAGACCGGCCGTAAAGACGAAGAGCGTGATCGCCCCGAAGGCCAGCAACACGGCGCGTGTCGTGTCGATCGCGCCGAATCCCGCCATCGTCAGCAAGATCTGAATGCCGGTCAGGTAGACCAGAAGCGCCAGCGACTCCGTAAACAACATCAGCAGCGCCACGGCGGCGCCGAACGTCTTGCTGCCGTAGCGCGCCGTAAAGAAGTCGGCGAGCGTGAGCAGCTGGCGGTCGCTCGCGTAGCGCCAGAGCCGCGGCAAGTAGAGGTAGCCCAGGACGTAGGCCACGCCGCCGTAGGCGAGCAAATAGTACGCCTCGGCGCCGCGCCCGTACGCCCAGCCGGCAATTCCCAAGAACGTGAAGGTCGTGTAGATCTCCCCGCCCATCAGCACCCAGAGCAGCAACGGGCCGAACGATCGGCCGCCCAAGATAAACTGCTGCGGGTCGTCGCCGATCTTGCGAACGGCAACCAGCGCGAAGACGATCGTCCCGAGCACGACGGCCAAGACGATGCCGAGCGCAACGGGGGCTCCGCTCATCGCGGCCGCAAACGCTCGACGCCGAGCAAACACAGCGGCGTGAGCAAGATCCAGAGCACGATCCACCACATGATCGGCGGCATGCCCGCGATCCGGTAATCGGTCGTCGCGATGAAGATCGGCACCACCACCAAGGCGAGAACCGGCGCGGCTAGGAGCGCCGCGCGAGCGGCCCCGGAGGCCGCGGCGCCCTTAGCGCCCTTTGGCAAGCAGCGAGAGCGCGTTCACGCTCGTGTCCACCTTCACGTTGACGGTCCCCGTGATCGCGGCCTGAACGTAGAGGGCGTCCGCGTCCAGCGTGATACCGTTTAAGCCCAGCGGAGTCGGAACCGCGTGCAGCGTGGCCGTCGTTCCGCCGGCGACGTTAACCGTCCGATCGTACGTCTTCATGTACGGGGCCGTCTGCGCGTCGATGAGCGCCGAAGCGTCGTAAGTTGCCGCGCTGCGGACTCTCGAGAGCACGAAGTTGGACATCAGGACCGGCGCGAAGAAGCGCACGAAAAATTTGCGCGTGTCGGTCGTGTAGGTGAGGTCGGGCATCGAGATCACGCGCGTTGCCGGGTCGATCGTCGGCGTTCCCCACAGATAGAGCTTGCCCGAAGCCGAGCCGGAGAAGTCGATCTCCACGACCAGCTGCGGATGCGGCGCGTCGGCCGTGCCGGAATCGGTCGCGTAGACCGCGACGTCGTCCACGCGGACCGTGCCGATGAATTTGACCGGCAGCTCCGTTCCGACCAGCTTGGCTTTCGCGCGCTCGGTGATGTCGTCGAACGGAACGCGCACGGCGACGGGAAGTTTGAATCCGTCCGGCTGCTCGAGCGAGCCGAAGCTCGGCGGCCATGCGGGCGCCGCCGTCGGCGGTATCGTGCCGAGCGAGATTTGCGGACGCATCGCGAGCCCGACGTCGAAATTCGCGAGCAGATCCCCGCCGCTCGCGGCTAACGAAAGATTACGAACCGACGCGTTCTGCAGGTTCGGCGTGAACCACGACGTCGGCGTGATCTGGAGCGGCTGCGAAAAAGTGGTCGCCAGCGTCGCGAACTTTACGCGCAACGCCGCGTCGGCCGCGCGCTGCAGCACGATCGCGAGCACGTCGCTCACCTTGTCGAGCGCCTGGGAGTAGTGGGCTCGGATCGCGGGGGTCAAATCGATTTCGCGATCGCGCAGCAGCGAGTCCGCGGCGTTGCAAACGGCGGTGATCCGCCGTGCAACCTCAGAGACCGCCGGCTGGACGGTGCCGTCGGGCCGCACGCGCGCCGCGATCGTCGCCGCGGTGCGCGCCCGAACGTCGCTCGGGGCCGCGCAGACGTAACCGCCTGCCGGCGAGCGCAATTCGAGCTCGTACGTGTCGTTGAAGCCGACGCGCACGCTGCCGCCCTGGCTGGGCGTTCCCAGCTCGACCGGTCCGCGGCGCACCGTAATGCGAAACTCCGTCGGAACGAACCGCGACCCGACGATCTGCGCGTTGAGCCACTGGGCGATCACGGCGCGCACGCTCGCAAAGCCGTCGGTGGACGAGGCCTGCACGGCGCGCCAGCCGGAATTGAGCAGCGTCGTCGAGCTCGATCCGTTTAAGGCCTGTTGCACGTTGCGCAGCCGGACCGAGACCGGAATCTCGACGACCGAAGGCTGCGCGTTGCCCGTAGACGGGAACGACGTCGCGCGTTGCGGAGCGGGTGGAAACGCCGAACCGCACCCTTCGAGCGCCAGCGCGGCGCAAACGAACGCGGCCGCGAGAGCGCGGCTTGCCGGCGCTTTCATACTCACAAAAATCTCTCGGCCTCCCTCATGTCGTTGGCCGGGAACCGTTCGGCGCCGTCGCGCAATACTCCGCGATGCGTGCGACCCCGGTGCGAATCGTCGCAAGGTCCGTCACCCAGCTCAACCGCAGCCAGCCTTCGAACGAGTCTCCGAACGCCGAGCCGGGAATCGCCAGGACGTCTTTGGTTTCGAGCATGTCGATTGCGGACCGCTCGGAGTCGGCGCCGTCGGGCAGGCGGACGGCGGCGTAAAAACTCCCCTCCACGTCCAGAAAACGCAAGCCGCTCGCGCGCAGCGCGCTCGTCACGCAAGCCTGCCGCTCGCGGTACCAGGCCGTGTGCTCGCGAAGGCCGCCCGCGGTGCCGAAGATGCTCAGCGCGACCATCTGCGCGAAGGTGTCCGCACAGGACGTCAGCCATGCGTGCGCCTTCGTAGCTTCCGCGACGAACTCGGCCGGACCGAGAATCCAGCCGATGCGCAGACCGGTCAGCGCGTTGCTTTTACTCAGCGAGTTCGTCACGATCGTGCGATCGTACACGGCGGCCAGCTCCGCCGCGTCTTCGACGAAACATTGCTCGCGGTAAACTTCGTCGTGGATGAGCCAAATCGGCTCGCCGGTCCGGTTTTCGAGCGCGCGCACCAGCCCCGCCGCCTGCGCGCGCGAGATGACGCGTCCGGTTGGATTCGAGGGCGAGCAGATAACGATCGCGCGCGTCCGCGGACCGATCGCGGCTGCGATCAGCTCGGCATCGAAGGCAAAGTCCTCTTCTTCCACCATGGCGACCGTCCGGACCGGAATGCCTTCCAGCTTGGCCATCTTCACGTAGGACGGAAAGGCCGGCTCCACGACCAGCAGCTCGTCTTTCGCGGGATCGAGCAAGGTCTTGAGCGTGACGTACATCGCTTCTTGCGAACCGGTCGTGACGCATACGTTCGCTGCGGCGTGCAAGTTCCGGTAGTTGTAGCACCGCGCGATCGCCTCGCGCAGCTCCGGATCGCCGGCATTCTCGGTGTAACGCACGCCGCGCTCGCGAACGTACTCCATGGCGGCGCGAAAATGCGTCATGTTCGGTTTGAACGACGGCTCGCCGAGACCGAGATCGATCGTGCCCCTCCGCTTCATCGACGCGATGCGCCGGATGACCGAGCCGGGGATCTCGAGAACGCGCGGATTCATACGGCGACGCCGAAATCGCGCAAGGCGGCCGTCAGCGACGTCTTGCGATCGGTGGACGCGGTCCGTTCTCCGACGATCAGCCCGCACGGCACGCCGAACTCGCCGGCGGGAAACGACTTCGGAAGCGTTCCCGGAATGACCACGGCGCGATCGGGGATCCGTCCCCGGGCGATCTCCGGAGCCGCTCCGCGAACGTCCACGATCGGCGTGCTCGCGGTGAGCACGACGCCGGCTCCGAGCACCGCTTCGCGGCCGACCCGGACGCCTTCCACGACGACGCAGCGCGAGCCGACGAACGCGCCGTCCTCGACGATGACCGGCGCGGCTTGCGCCGGCTCGAGCACGCCGCCGATCCCGACGCC